>JBJTJQ010000093.1:0-6193 GCA_046095545.1 Candidatus Nanopelagicus sp. | reverse complement strand
CTTAGCGACTAATTGCACATCCTTAGTTCTAACGGTCACAGTTCGATATGCCTGGTAGGCAAGAATTCGACCAGTTGGATTGCCATTGTTGTACTCACTTACCGCGTTGCTATTAATCGGTCCAAGCTCAATCTGATCTGCGGTAACACCACCATCTAATAAATACTTCTTTAACGCCTCCGCTGAGGAATCAATCTTTTTAACTGATGAGGCGAGTGTGGCTTGAGATTCATTCAAATTTAAACTCCATACCGCGTTATCCGCCTTTGCATCCTCAGATGCTGTGCCAGTTACGGTGATGGCATTGCCAGCACGGGCTGCTAAACCAGTTCCAACTTGAAAAAGTCCCAGGGTTAAACCAGAGGATAAAATTGCAGCAGCTAAAATTGCAGATGCAAACTTAATCCGATCACTTGCTTCAAAGTTCATAGCCAAATCTTATCCACTTTTGCTAACACTTTCTGCCATCCCGGATGCGAGCGCCAGTCGAAATGGTTCTAACTCAATCTCCCACTGCATACCCAGCGCAATCTCAAGTTTACTTTTGAGCATCTTATGAGAATAGGAATTGTTTATTATCTGATTTAACTGGTTTTCATTTATTACTACATCCCCATTTGATGCAAGTGATGCTTGGTGTAATCCCAAATCTGGGGTTATGCGATATAAAACTGCATCTGTGGTTAATAGATTTATCTGTCTGATTTCAAAGCGAATGTAGTGCCAGCCCTTAAGTGCAATAGCAATCTTGTCTGCTACTGGCTGCTCGCTTTTATACTCCAGCTCCATTGCCAGTGAACCGGGTAAAAGTGGCTGTTTAACCCAGACAACTTTGACCACCTGATTTAACTGTTGATTTAGCGCCCACCCAATATGCTCAGTTAGCGCAGCTGGCGCAGAGTAAATATGTATCCGCCCAGCAAAGATTTGCCTCTTACTCACCAGTACCTGCCTTTAGATCACCCGATGTGACCTTCCCCAGCCCACCGACCATCTAACTGCAGTAAGAGATTTATACATCTCTTTTCGCAATTAGCCAATAGCAGGTTAGACTTTGCAACAGTCCGACGCTTGGCAGTACCCGTTCCACTGATTGTTGATTGGGAATCGCTGTAAGAAGAAAGACCGGCGCTTGTTAACTTGCAAGAGTCCAACATAATCAAAGGAAAATAGCTAAATGGCAACAGGTACAGTTAAGTGGTTCAACTCTGAAAAGGGTTTCGGTTTCATTGCAGTTGATGGTGGCGGACAAGATGTTTTTGTTCACTACTCAGCAATCCAAGGAAACGGTTACAAATCCCTTGAAGAGGGTCAAGCAGTAAATTTTGAGGTAGTCCAAGGTCCAAAAGGTCCTCAGGCTGATCAAGTTACACCTGCTTAATTAACCATTAACCTACTTAAGTTTTAAAAAACTTAAGTTAAAAAGAATTAAGACCTACTAGAGATAGTAGGTCTTATTTTTTTGGCTCAAGTGGCAATATAGATGGGAGAACCACCTTTGGCCTTAAATCTTTGCCAGCTTGCCAAGCTTGTAGATATTTAAAGGGTGGCGTCTTACCATTACTGCCTAAACCAACGCCACGTCTTATCCACCACATACCTTTTTCAGTTGGGTATGAGATACCAAAATGAAGATGTGCTTTAGTTCCCTTGGCGCTACCGGTCGAGCCAATCTCACCTAACTTTTCACCACTTACTACGCGATAGCCTGGAATTATATTGGCTTCAATCTTTGATAGGTGGCTGCCGTAATACCTAACTCCATCATCACCAACTATTGATATCGATAATCCGCCTCGATCTGCTCCCAGATTTGTTTTTCCACTCCAGCGATCTACAGTATTTACCTCATCTACCACGCCGGCAATGGGTGAGACAAATGCGCAACCTTTTTTACCAAAGATATCTGCCGCTGGATAATCATGGTGATACCTGGAGTAGGTAACCTTGCAATCGGCAATTGGAAATGTGTAAATAGGAGCGGCGGATGCAAAATTTGAATTTACTGCCAAATTCATCAAAACGAAAATAGATATCAGCCGCTTCATGATTTTATTATCCGTTGTGATTAGGTGAATTTGACCAATTAATGCTTAGTGTTGGGTTAGATGTAAGGTATGACACTAACACCCTGATATCGGGGCGGTAGCTCAGTTGGTTAGAGCCCCGGACTCATAATCCGGTCGTCGTAGGTTCGAGCCCTACCCGCCCCACTTTTTTTCTGGCTAGTGTTCTAGGTAAGTAATTACTTTCTTAGCATTTAATGTGAAATATTAACAATGGTAATTTTTCTAAATTTGATGTGGTTGACTTAGTTAGTGGAGTCATTGTTTTATACAGTTGGCGGTTTGCCAATTCATGCCTTAGTTGTTCACTTTGCAGTAGTAATTTTGCCGATCGCCGTCCTTGGAATCCTAGCTGCCATTTACCTACCAAAGTATGCAAGTAAATTTACATTTATTTCACTGATTGCAGCAGGAGTTGGAACTGGTTTTGCTTATATCGCCTCCCAATCTGGTGAGGCATTAGCTGAAAAAATAGGATTGCCTCAAGATCACGCAAATTATGGAGATATCCTGCCAAATGTTGCTGCCGCCTTCACGATAATGAGTGTTGTTTGGTATCTAGTAAAAAATAAAAAAATTACATTTCCAATCAAATTTCTTAACCATCTAACTGCAGTGGTCGGAATTGCTGTTATTGGCTTAACCTTTATCACTGGACATACAGGGGCTCAAGCAGTGTGGGAAAGTAAAATTAAAGCAATCGATAATTTAAGTGCTCCCGAGAACAACACCTCTTCTATGAATGATTCATCTGGTGCTCAATCAACCGACCAAAACCAAAACTCGATCATTCTTTCACTTACTGAAGTGAAACGGCACAACCTAGGAAATGATTGTTGGTCAGTAATTAATGGAAATGTATACAACCTAACAACCTTTATTCAAAGACACCCAGGTGGGGTGAGCGCCATATCAGCGCTTTGTGGAAAGGATGGCACGGCCGCCTTTGATAATCAGCATGGGCAGAGTGCGAAACCAAATAATATTTTAAGTGGATTACTACTTGGAAGTTTAGGATCAAGTATTAGCCGATAAAATCTAAGAAATGCTTAATTGCTAAGCATTCTTTGCAAAGGTTATCTATATTGCAAGGCTAGCTTTATATATACTCATTACTACCATGAGTAAAATTTTATATAGGCCAAACCAAGAGTTTGTTAAAAATAGCTCTATTTCTACACTATTAAACAACTTAAAGCTAAATAATTTTCAATCTTTATACCAATGGAGCATTGATAATTTAGAAGATTTTTGGTCATATGTTTGGGATGAAAGTCAGATAATCGGTATTAAATCAGATGTAATCCTCCAAAAATCATCAGATTTTAAAGATACAAAGTTTTTTCCAGGAGCACAATTAAATGTCGCAGAAAATCTCTTAACCAACAAATTAGAAGATCAGGTGGCCGTAATTGCCTTAGCTGAAAGTGGCCAAAGGACTGAGATTACTTGGCAAAAACTAAGGCAGGAGGTAGCAAAGTGTGCCAATGCCATGATTGATTTAGGTATTAGACCCAATGACCGAGTTGTGGCCTGGACTCCAAATGTGCCACAAACTTTGATATTTGCTCTAGCGGCATTAAGTATCGGTGCTGTTGTAAGCACAGCATCAACAGATTTCGCAGCAGATGCTGTGTTGGATCGATTTAGCCAAATTGAACCAAAGTTATTGCTTGCATGTAATAGATATCAGTACAACGGAAATCAAATTGATTGTAAAGATGCACTTGAAAAAATAGTTTCAGGATTGCCAACTTTAAGAAAAGTTTTGATTACAGATACTCAATTTGTTCCATACCAAAGTTTTAACGATTGGATATCACCCTATCCTGGAAATAACTTAGACTTTGTAAAATTTCCTTTTGATCACCCAGGATTTATTTTGTTTTCAAGTGGAACTACTGGTAAACCCAAATGTATTATTCATAGTGCCGCTGGTGTACTACTAAAACTCAGAGCGGAGCAAATCTTTAATTTCGACTTAAGTTCACAGAATAAAATGTTCTTTTACACCACCACTGGTTGGATGATGTGGAATTGGTTGGTATATGTGCTTGGAAGTGGAGCAACCATTGTTCTCTATGATGGAAGCCCAACCTACCCCACTGTGGATAAATTACTTGAAATTGCAGATAGTGAAAGTTGCACACATTTAGGTGTATCAGCTAAATACATAGATGTATTGAGCAAATCAAAAATTAAAAGTGAAGGTAGATATAATCTTATAAATTTGAAATCTATTATCTCAACTGGTTCAGCTCTTTCTAAAGAAAGTTTTGAGTATATCTACTCATCAATTAAGAAAGATCAGCACCTAGCCTCAATCTCTGGTGGTACAGATATTTGTGGGTGTTTTGTTTCAGCAATCCCAACTCAACCAGTTATCGCAGGTGAGATACAAGGAGCTTGTCTTGGTATGGCGGTAGATGTATTTGATGAGGCTGGAAATACTTTGGCAGAGGGCCAAAAAGGTGAATTAGTTTGTACTAAACCATTTCCATCAATGCCGCTTGGATTTTGGAATGATCAAGATAGGCGCAAATATCACTCGGCATACTTTGAAAAATTTCCAAATGTTTGGACTCATGGAGATTTTGCGGCTAAAAGCGAAAGCAGTGGTTTTCTAATTTACGGTAGAAGTGATGCCACTTTAAACTCTAACGGAGTAAGAATAGGAACAGCAGAGATCTATCGAGTAGTTGATGAAATTGATGAGATAAGTGAATCTCTGGCTGTATCAAAAGAGGTTAACTTTGAATCGAAAACTATTCTTTTTGTGGTACTTAAACCACAACTAGAACTTACCGATCAGCTTCGGGAGAAAATAAGACAAGAATTGCGAAGCAAGGCAAGTCCAAGACATGTGCCAGATTTGGTTATTCAGGCACCTGAGCTGCCCCGTACAAAAAGTAATAAATTAGTTGAACTTGCTGTTGCAGATTTAATTAATGGCCGAGCCGTAAGAAATCAAGATGGTTTAGCAAATCCACAGGCATTAGATTGGTTTAGAACTTTAAAGATTAAGTTTGGTAAATAGTAAAGGCATATTTTGCCCAAAAGCACAGGCTTACTTCTTTGATAAAACCATGATAGTTTTACAACATCTAGATAAGTAAAGGAAAAGTGAAGGAAAAAGTATGAGCGCACCACTATATTTAATCGCAACTATTTACCCAGAGGCTGAACATATTGATTTTTTAAAAAAGGAGTTTTCCCATCTAGTAAGTGAGGCTTACAAAGAGCCGGGCTGTGAAATGTATGACCTAGTCCAAGGTGAGGGTGAAGATACTTGGATCATGATGGAGAAGTGGTCAAGTAAAGCTCTCTGGGATGATCATATGCTTACGCCACATGTAGAACATATAAATAGTATTGATAAAAAATATTTTAGGAAACCAACTGATTTAAGATTTTTAAACCCAGTTGAGTATTAAATAGATAAGAATTTAGCTGCATAATGGCAAACAAATTAGTAGCCGGCATTGACTCCTCAACCCAATCGGTAAAGGTAGTTATTAAAGATGCAAATACTGGCCAATTAATCCGAGAAGGAAAAGCTGCCCACCCAGATGGCACCTCAGTTCACCCATCCCATTGGATGAGCGCTTTAGATAAGGCAATTGAATCAGCTGGTGGTTTATCTGATGTAAATGCGATTTCAGTTGCCGGACAGCAACATGGTTTTATTCCGCTTAATCAAAATGGTGAGGTAATCAGAGAGGCACTTCTTTGGAATGATCTTAGATCTGCCCAAGCGGCTAAAGATTTAAATGCTGAGTTTGGTGGTGAAGCTAAAGTCGCAGAGGCTATTGGCTCAGTATTAGTTGCCTCATTTACTGTAACCAAATTGCGCTGGCTGGTAGATAGTGAACCAGAAAATGCCAAAAAATTAGCAGCCAGAGCTCTGCCACATGATTGGATCTCTTGGCAATTACAAGGTGGTAAAGATTTCGATAAGTTGTTTACAGATCGAAGTGATGCCTCAGGTACTGGCTACTTTGCTGCCGATACAAATATGTATCGAAGAGATTTACTAGCAATTGCCTTAAGAGAAGAGCGGGATATATATCTACCTAAAATAGCTAAATTTGATCAATTTGCTGGGGTTACAACTAGTGGCATTCCAA
>JBJTJQ010000092.1:0-16060 GCA_046095545.1 Candidatus Nanopelagicus sp. | reverse complement strand
AATTTGCTAGATCCCTAGCATCTAGAACCGAGTAGTTATTGCTAACTACACCGAACAGGTCCATAAGTTATTAATTAGTAATTAATTAATCACTTTAAGATGCGTGAAGTCACAAAACTTTTTAAGATCTTGTGCTGAGGTAAATCCTACCTGAACTTTTATACCCAAATTTCCACAATTTTGCGCTCAGTAGGGGCCCGGCTACATCACTTTAAAGCAGTATCACCGGGTGCAGGTACTACTGATCTTGACCACGCTGGTAGTTGGTTTGATGACTGGTATCGCTATTGGCAACTCTGAAGTTATCAACTGTGAGTTAACTGCAAGTAAGTACTGCACTCAAATTGAGCAGCTAAATCTGCGCCGCAGCTTTTAACTCACTCTTAAGTAATGTGGCTAAGTATGGCTGCACCTGCCAAAGTTTAATTAGCTCTTGGTATCGATCAATATCAACCTGACTTACCTCACTTTTAACCTTAACCGCCCTAATTAATAGATTACGCGCGGTGTGCTCGCCCCCAATAAACTCAACAATATCTACCTTAAACCCAAGTAATTTTAAAATCTGTGCGCGTAGTGAATCAGTTATTAAATCTACTAATCTCTCCTTTACCAACCCATACTTGGTTAATAATTCCCAGGGCTCAGGCGATTGCTTAATTTGGCTCTGCATCTGATGCATGCAACAGGGTGCAACCATGATTATCTTTGAATTATTTTTAACTGCCCAGCAAATTGCATCATCAGTTGCGGTATCACAAGCGTGCAGTGCGATCGTGATATCAACCTTTTGCGGCGGGGTATCGGCAATCTTTGCTGCAAGAAATTTTACCTTTACTCCTAATTTTGCTGCCACCTTCTCATTGTGCTCTTTTGAATCTAATCGCTCATCAACTCCTAAAATCTCTACCCTTTGAAATCGATCCTTTAAAAACTCATAGGTTGCAAAGGTTAAATATGCATGTCCACAACCTAAATCAGCGATATGAATTTCACGCATATTTGCTGAATCTTCATCTAGTAAATTACTTAATAACCTTAAGAACTCATCAGTTTGTTTATATTTATCCATTTTGCTGGGCTTAATTCGCCCCAACATATCTGACATCTCTAAAGCTTTGAATACCTGATTACTCTCGGGCAGCATTCGCTGTTTTTGTCGATCATGGGCTAAATCTCTGGTTAATTTCACCTTGCTTATACCAAGAAGTGCCTCATCCTTTTTGGTAATTCTCACCGAATAGGACTCAGTTGTTGTATCACTTAATAGGTTGGCATATCCAGATAAAAATAAGGATTTAAAATCAAAATCTTGATCAACATTTTTAGTTATATCCCTCTTGCCATCACTGCTGATAATCTGAAATTTAATCTGATCTTTAATTAAAACTGGCTTGATATCAACTCGTTCAAACTCTGGTTGCATATTTCTGCGTCGCCCGCTCAATACTGCCCGAACAAATTGTGGATCATTAAATCTTAAAAGTAATTGTTCTACTGCCTTAGCTAACTCTATTTTCATCGCTTCTATGCCCTGGGATGGGCTTGTTTGTATGCCGATTGCAATCGCTCTGGTGAAACATGGGTATAAATTTGGGTAGTTGATAAGGAAGCATGACCTAATATCTCCTGCACAGTTCTAAGATCTGCTCCACCTTCAAGTAGGTGTGTGGCAGCGGTATGTCGTAAGCCATGCGGACCCATACTGGCGCCCACTGATTTCATTGCTTCGTAAACCACCTCGCGCACAGTTCGCTGATCTATCCGTTTTCCTCTAGAGCCGAGGAAAACTGCTGCGGCTGATAATTGATTTACTAACTCTGCCCTGGCGGTAGTTAAGTAATTATTTAATGCCTTCATGGCCGGAATACCCAATGGGACAACCCGCTGCTTACTTGCCTTACCAATTACATTCAAAGTATTACGAGAGCTATCAATATCAGATAAATTTAAGCCGCATAACTCAGATACTCGAATACCAGAGCCATATAAAACCTCAAGCATGGCAAGGTCTCTAATATTTTCAGCACTTGGTTCTTCAGCTGCTTTAACCTCTAGGGATTTAATTACGGTAGCGGCCTCATTAACATTTAATACCTCCGGCAAAACTTTATGAGGTTTAGGGACTGAAAGATTTGCACCCAGATCAGAGGTGAGCCAGCCATTGGCAGCTGCCCAATTTGTGAAGGCTCGAATAGAAACAATTCTTCGAGTCAATGTCGCTCTTGCTACCCCGGTGCTTTGCAGATTAGCTAGCCAAGATCTAATGTGCTCGATCTCTAATTGATTAAATTCAACAATACCTAGTTTTTCCATGTGCTTTAGAAAAGATTCCAAATCTGTGACATAACCCCTAATTGAGTTCTCAGAGAGATTTCTAACTAGGGCAAGATGCTCCTGATACTGGGTAACAAGTGCTGCCGACATGATCAGCAGATTACTCGGGTTTGCGCCCTTGTCTTAGTAAGCCATAGGTAACCGCGTCATCTAATGCCATCGCTGAGGCTGCAATCACATTCTCATGCACGCCAACTGTGCTCCACTCACCCTGGCTATCGCTGGTTTCAACCAAAACTCTAGTAACCGCCCCAGTGCCTAGCCGACCTTCGAGGATTCGAACTTTGTAATCTGTTAGCTCCAGTTTTGATAACTCAGGATAAAACTTTTCTAACCCAGATCGCAGCGCGTTATCAATGGCATTAACTGGACCATTTCCAACACCGGTGGCTGAGATGGTTTCACCATTAGCCTTTATTTTTACGGTTGCTTTTGAGGATACTTCTCCGCTTTCGTCTTGGTGAACAGTAGTTTGCCAATCCTCAATCTTGAAAAAACTTGGCCGCTTACCCAACACCTCGGTGCGAAGCAGTAATTCAAAGGATGCATCCGCAGCTTCAAATGTGAAACCTTTACCTTCTAGCTCTTTTACTTTTTCAACAACTCGGGCAATCAAATCTTTATCCCCACCTAAATCAATTCCAAGTTCTACAGATTTAAGTTCAATTGAAGCTCTACCTGCCATCTCAGATACCAGCATGCGCATGTCATTTCCAACTGACTCTGGGGTTTCATGTTGATACATCATCGGATCAACTTTGATAGCTGATGCATGCAGGCCAGCTTTGTGCGCAAAGGCGGATGTGCCAACATAGGGCTGTCTTGCACTTGGTGCCACATTAGTTATTTCGGCAACTGCATGTGAGATTCTAAATGCTTCCTGTAGTTTGCCAGCAGGTAGTACTTGTTTTTCTTTTTTAAGTTCAAGATTTGCAATGATATTAACTAAATCTGCGTTTCCAGTTCGCTCACCATAACCATTTAGTGTTCCTTGCACATGGGTAACCCCAGCTGAGATTGCAGCCAGCGAGTTTGCTACCGCACACCCGGTGTCATTATGGCAATGAATGCCAAGCCGAGCACTTGAGGCGGTTAATACCTCATGCACAATATTTGATAACTCATCTGGCAGCATGCCACCATTTGTGTCACACAAAGCGACAACATCAGCGCCAGCTTCGGCTGCAACTCTAACTACCTCTAGTGCGTATGCTTTATTGGAAAGGTAGCCATCAAAAAAGTGCTCAGCATCTAGAAATACTCGTTGCCCACCTGATTTTAAAAATTTAATTGAATCAGCAATCATTGCTAAATTCTCATCCAGATGAGTTTTTAGCGCTAGATCAACGTGGCGATCATGACTTTTTGCAACCAGTGTTACCGCTGCAGCTTTCGAGTCTTGTAAAGCTCGAAGTAGGTGGTCATCTGCTGCTTTAATACCGGCTCTTCTAGTGGCACCAAATGCTACAAAGGTTGCATTTTTTAACTTTAATTCAGTTTGCGCTAATTTAAAAAACTCTGTGTCTTTTGGATTTGCTCCTGGCCAGCCGCCTTCGATAAATCCAACACCCAAATCATCTAGGTGGCGGGCAATACTCAATTTGTCATGCACCGAAAGATTTAAGCCCTCTTGTTGAGCACCATCACGCAAGGTTGTGTCATAGATATGAAAAGAATCATTAATTGGCATTAAACAACCCGCTTATTCCAGCCATGTTTATCCGGAGAAGTACCATGTTGAATTGCTAATAATGCTGCTCTAATTTCATTGGTAATTGCACCAGGCTTTCCATCACCAGTTTGCCAGGTGCCATGAGTGCTTTTAGCAGCACCTACCGCAGAGATAACGGCAGCAGTCCCACATGCAAAAATCTCTGTAATCTCACCACTTTTAACACCATCGCGCCAATCATCAATTGAAATCATGGTCTCTTCAGTCTTGTATCCAAGATCTTTGGCTAAAGTTAAAATCGAATCCCGCGTTATGCCTGGAAGTAGAGTGCCAGTTAATTTAGGTGTCAAAATTGTGGCATCCTTGCCGCTGCCCTTAATGAAATAAAGATTCATTCCTCCCATCTCTTCCACCCACTTACGCTCTTTAGCATCAATATATGCAACCTGATCACATCCTTCTTGTGCTGCTTGTTTTTGGGCAAGTAATGAAGCCGCATAATTGCCACCACATTTTGCCTCCCCGGTTCCACCAAGAGCAGCTCGGACATACTCCGTTGAAATCCACACTGTTACCGCTTTTGCCGCATTGAAATAGGCAGCAGCTGGAGTTGCAATCAATACATAAGTAGCGTGATTTGATGGTCTAACACCTAGGCCAACTTCAGTTGCAATTAAGAATGGCCGCAAGTATAAAGATTCACCAACTTTTTTAGGTACCCAATCCTTTTCTTGCTTAACTAATGCTTCAACAGTTTGCACAAAGAAATCAGTTGGCATTTCCGGTAAGGCAATTCGAGCAGCAGATTTAGCAAATCTCTTGGCATTTGCCTCTGGTCTAAATAATGAAACTCCACCATCTGGTTGGCTATATGCCTTCATACCTTCAAATACTTCTTGACCATAGTGAAAAACCATTGTTGCTGGATCTAGTGTTAGCGGACCATACGCTCTTAACTCAGCATCTTGCCAACCATTTGATTCACTCCAATGTGCGATCACCATATTGTCGGTGTAGTACTTACCAAACCCTGGTTCAGCAACTTTCTGATTGCGATCACTATCAGATACTGGATTCTTATTCGGATTAAGAATTACCTTCATGCCACACCTCTAACCAACGCATCACCTATCTCAGTTGTGCTTCGCTTCTTATCCCCACGATTTAATAAATCTTGAGCAACAGCATTCTCTACATCTTTAGCTGCTTGAGTTTGTCCTAAATGATTTAGCATCATGGCAACTGATAATACTGTGGCAGTTGGATCTGCCTGGTTCTTACCAGCAATATCTGGGGCAGAACCGTGTACTGGCTCAAACATTGACGGGAAAGCACCAGTTGGATTGATATTGCCGCTCGCTGCTAATCCGATTCCGCCGCAAATTGCCGCAGCGATATCGGTAATAATGTCACCAAAAAGATTATCGGTAACTACTACATCAAATCTCTCAGGATTTGTAACAAAAAACATTGAGGCAGCATCAACATGTAGGTAATCTGTGGTGACATCGCTGAAATCTTTAGAGACCTCGTTAAAAACTCGACTCCAAAGCCCTCCAGCTCGGGTTAATACATTGTTCTTATGCACCAAAGTTAACTTTTTACGGGGTCTGCTTTGAGCGCGATTAAATGCATCTCGGATTACTCGCTCAACACCTTTATAAGTATTGATTGACTCTTCGATTGCAAGCTCCTTATTTGTTCCTTCATCCTTAATAGAGCCGGCACCAACATAAAGTCCTTCAGTTCCTTCGCGAACGACCACAAAATCAATGCCCTTATTATTTGTAATTGGTGAGCTAACGCCTGGAAATAACTTTGCCGGCCTTAAGTTAATGTAATGTTCAAATGCAAACCGTAATTTAAGTAACAACCCACGTTCCAAAACGCCACTGGGAACTGATGGATCACCCACTGCACCAAATAAAATCACATCAGATTTAGCCAAGTCAGCCATAACTGAATCTGGCAATGTTTCACCAGTTTTATGCCAATAGGCAGCACCTAACTCATAATTAGTTTTACTAAAATTCAAATCATATTTTTTAGCTACAGCATCTAAGACTCTTAGACCTTCGGTTACAACCTCTGGTCCAATACCATCACCTGCGATAACTGCTAAATTGAAATTTTTCATTCACTCACCAAATTCACAAACCTAACTAAAGAAGCACCTGTCTCTTTAGTAATTATCTGTAGTAGGTCATTAGGGATTACTGAATCGACAGTAAGCGCCATTAATGCTTGGCCACCCGCTTCAGTGCGTCCAACCTGCATATCGGCAATATTAATTTTCAACTTACCTAGGGCATTACCAACTATTCCAACAACACCAGGTTGATCACTATATCGAAGGAATAACAGATTACTAGTTGGCTTTAAATCCAGATCCAATTCATCAATCGCAACGATTTTTTGAATTTGTTTGATTCCCATCAAAGTTCCACTAACTAATACTTTGCTGCCATCTGCGCACGCTGCTCGGACCGAGACTAAATTTCGGTGATCTGGACTTTCGGCATTAGTGGAGATATTTGAAGTTAATGCACGTTCACTAGCTAATGCAGGTGCGTTTACATATGTAACATCTTCCGCGCCCATCCCAATTAAGGCACCCTTTAACGCACTGGTAGTAAGCACTGATACATCAAGAGCAGAAATTTCGCCACGAACTTCTACATCTACATTGGCAACTACATCTGTAGCTAAGGCAATTGCAACTTGAGCCAATTTTTCAACTAGCGGTAATGCAGGTCTGACTGCTTCATCTATTGCTCCACCTTTAACATTCACTGCATCAGGAACTAGCTCACCTGATAATGCTTTGCGCACAGAGACTGCCACAGCTATTCCAGCTCGCTCTTGAGCTTCATCTGTTGATGCACCAAGATGTGGTGTTGCAACGACATTATCTAAGGTAAATAATGGTGAATCTGTGCATGGTTCAGTGGCAAAAACATCAAGTCCAGCTCCGGCAACCTTGCCATTTTTTAGTGCTTCATAAAGAGCAGCCTCATCAAGTACGCCTCCTCTGGCTGCATTAATTATTCTCACTGTAGGTTTCACTTTTTTTAAAGCTTCTGTACTAATTAAATTTGCTGTCTCTTTACTTTTGGGTAAGTGAATCGAAATAAAATCACTCACCCTCAGCAAATCATCTAATTCAACTAACGCAACATCTAATTGGGCCGCCCTGGCAGGTTGCATATAAGGATCATAGGCAACTACTTTCATTCCAAATGCTTGCATGCGAGATGCAACTAATTGACCAATACGGCCAAAACCAACAATGCCTAGTGTTTTTTCAAATAACTCAGCTCCGGTGTATTTAGACCTGGCCCATTTGCCATTTTTAAGGGCTGCATGTGCTGGTGAAATTGAGCGGGCACAAGCCAACAATAATCCAATTGCCAACTCTGCTGCTGAAACTATATTTGAGGTTGGTGCATTTACAACCATGACACCGGCTGCTGTTGCAGCTGGAATTTCAACATTATCTAATCCAACACCAGCTCGTGCAATAACTTTTAAACCCTTGGCGACTGAAATAGCTTCGGCATCCATCTTCGTAGCAGATCGAATTAATACCGCATCTACCTCTTTAGACAGTGCAGAGAGTAGTTCTGCACGATCAGCGCCATTGCAATTGCGCACCTCAAAGTCTGGCCCAAGTGCCTCTAATGTGGCCGGACTTAACTCTTCAGCAATTAGGACAACAGGTTTAGCCACGCGCTGCATTTCCCTCTTTGTAATCATCTTTATTTGCAGCTTTAACCCATGACATCATCTTTCTTAGATCTCTACCAACAGCTTCGATTGGATGAGATTCACCTTTAGCACGCAAAGCCTTAAACTCTGGTGCACCAGCATCTTGATCATCGATGAAGCGCTTGGCGAACGCACCTGATTGAACATCAGCTAGAACTGCTTTCATGTTCTCCTTAACGCTTGGATCAATAACTCTTGGTCCAGAGATGTAATCTCCATACTCAGCTGTATCTGAAACAGACCAACGTTGTTTAGCGATTCCACCCTCATACATCAGGTCAACGATTAACTTCAACTCATGTAGACACTCAAAATAAGCAACCTCTGGTTGATATCCGGCCTCAATTAAAGTTTCAAAACCATACATGACTAGTTGAGAGGCACCGCCACAAAGAACAGCTTGCTCACCAAATAAATCTGTCTCACACTCTTCGGTAAAGGTAGTCAAAATTCCACCAGCTCTTAAGCCACCAATTGCTTTGGCATAAGAAAGAGTTAATGGCCAAGCATTTCCAGTTGAATCTTGTTCAACTGCAACAATTACTGGTACACCCCTACCTGCTGAATACTCGCGACGAACTAGGTGTCCAGGTCCCTTAGGGGCAACCATACAAACATCAACATTTGCTGGTGGCTTGATATAACCAAAACGAATATTAAAGCCGTGACCAAAGAACAATGCCGCGCCGGATTTAATATTTGGCGCAATTGAATCATTATAAATATGGCGTTGTACATGGTCAGGAGCAAGCAACATAACTACATCCGCACCTTTTACAGCATCAGCAACTGTGGCAACCTTAAGTCCCTCAGCCTCTGCCTTTGCTCGAGATTTTGAGCCCTCAGCTAAGCCAACAACTACATCTACCCCGCTATCGCGAAGTGAGAGTGCATGTGCATGTCCTTGTGATCCATAACCAATTACCGCAACCTTTTTTGATTGAATAATTGCTAGATCTGCATCTTCATCGTGATACATCGTTGCCACTTTGGTTCTCCTTGTTAGTAGTTATAGTTGGTTAATTTTGGTAATCAGCTGTAGAACTATTTGATTCTGACTCGTTAGCTGTTCCCATGGTGCTTAGAGTTCGATCTGCCAATGTATTGGCACCTCGTTCGATTGCAACCAAGCCGGATTGAACTAGCTCACGAATTCCATGTGGCTTTAACTCAGTAAGTAAAGCCTCGATCGCAGTAGAGGAGCCAACCGCCTCGATAGAAATCGTTGAGTCAGTTTCATCTACGATACTTACATTATGCTTTTTTGCAATTTCTTTAGTTGCAGCTTTATTCGCCACCTTTACCAAGAGAATTTCCCGCTTTAATGAATCGGTATCCTTCATTTCAGAAATACCAATGACATTTACTAATTTGAATAATTGGGCACTGACCTGTTCTAGGGCATGGCCCTCTAAATTTAGAACAATAGTCATTCGAGAAACCTTTGGATTCTCGGTTGGCCCAACCGCCAGTGAATCAATATTGTAACCGCGACGAGAAAACAGTGATGCTACTCGAGCTAACACACCAGGTGAGTTCTCAACTAAGACCGCTAAGGTATGAATAGCCATTACAACTCCTGTGAATCCCATACTGGCGCCATTGATCTGGCAACAGTGATGTCATCATTTGAAGTTCCAGCGGCGACCATTGGCCAAACCATGGCATCTCGGTGAACATTAAAATCGACAACTACTGGTCGATCATTAATCGCCATCGCAGCTTCAATAGTCTTATCAACATCCTCCGGGCGCTCACACCTTAAGCCAACACAACCCATAGCCTCCGCTAATAATTTAAAATCTGGAATTCGCTTTGAGTGTAGATCTGTATTGGAGTAACGCTGATTATAAAACAGTGTTTGCCACTGGCGAACCATGCCCAATGATTCATTATTTATAACTGCTACTTTGATCGGAATATTATTTAAGGCACAAGTTACTAACTCTTGATTAGTCATCTGAAAACAGCCATCGCCATCAATTGCCCAAACCGTAGTGTCAGGTGCGCCAACCTTTGCCCCCATAGCTGCTGGTACGGCATAACCCATAGTTCCTAAGCCACCAGAGTTAAGCCAAGTTCGAGGTTTTTCATACCCAATAAATTGTGATGCCCACATTTGATGTTGACCAACACCGGCAGCAAAAATGGTCTCTGGACCAGATATTTTTCCAATCCGTTCAATTACATATTGTGGCGAAACCGATCCATCACTTGGTTGGTCATAACCTAATGGAAACTTACTTCGCCAACCATAAGTTTCAGTTAGCCATGGTGTTAAATCTGGCTGAGATTTTGCCAATGCACTCTTAGTTGCTGGTGATAAGGCTTGTAATATATTTTTTAAATCGCCAATTAATGCCACATCAGCATGGCGGTTTTTACCAATTTCAGCTGGATCAATATCGGCATGAATAATTTTTGCATTTGGCGCAAAGGTAGAGAGTTTGCCCGTTACTCGATCATCAAATCTGGCACCGAGCGTAATTAGTAAATCAGCTTTTTGTAGAGCGGTAACCGCTGCAACTGTGCCATGCATGCCAGGCATACCAAGGTGCTGCTTGTGTGAATCTGGGAATGCTCCTCTAGCCATGAGTGTTGTTACTACCGGTGCACCAGTAATTTCAGCTAATTGCATCAACTCTTTTGCGGCATTTGCCTTTATTACACCGCCACCAACATATAAAACTGGTTTCTTAGATTGCGCAATTAAGGCGGCGGCATCATTTATTGATTCTTGCTTCGGTATCAGAACTGGGTTATAGCCCGCAAGTGAAATATTTTTAGGATAATTAAAAGTACTCTCTTTTTGCAATGCATCCTTGGCAATATCAACTAAGACCGCTCCGGGCCGGCCAGTACTTGCTATATGAAAAGCTTCAGCAATTGCCCGTGGAATATCAGCTGGATCAGTAATTAAATAATTATGTTTTGTAACCGGCATTGTTACACCACGGATATCGGCCTCTTGAAATGCATCGGTTCCAATCGCTGGTGCTGGTACTTGACCGGTAATTGCAACTACTGGCACAGAATCCATCTGGGCATCAGCTAAAGGAGTTACTAAATTTGTCGCACCAGGACCTGAGGTAGCAATACAAACTCCCACGCGACCAGTTGCTTGGGCGTAGCCAGTGGCTGCATGTCCTGCACCTTGCTCATGCCTTACTAATATGTGTCTGATTTTTGAATCAAATATTGGATCATAAGCAGGAAGAATGGCGCCACCTGGTATGCCAAACATGACATCAACCCCAGCAGCTTCAAGTGCGTTTACTAAACTCTGCGCACCAGTTACCTTGCTCATATCTTCCTTTCTTTTAGATAGTACTTATCTAAAACAAAACCCCCCAGTTTTATCTGAGGGGTGCGAACTAACTTTGCTGGTTAGCGCGCACGCTCAATAATCACCACGACCACAGATGTGATCACGATTTGTGAGATAAGCGATGATTTCTTCATGGGCTTAGTTTCTCAGGTGCACTCTCATCTAGTCAACCCCTGAGATGGTGATCTCATTATTTGAGCGCAGCCGGATCAGGTAATACTTTTTAATCGCAGACTGCACCCTTTGCTGCACTACCCACCAGTTTTGAATATTTAGCCAAAACACCACGTTGATACTTATGTGACAGCGGCTTAAAGTTTTTTCTTCGCTCATTCATCTCATTTTGATCTACTAGTAAATCTAATCTGCGATTCTTAGTATCAATTCTGATGCGATCACCATTCTTAACAAATGCAATTGGACCAGCATCAACTGCTTCTGGTGCAACATGGCCAACACATAATCCAGTTGTACCGCCGGAGAATCTGCCATCTGTTAACAATAAAACTGACTTTCCAAGGCCAGCGCCCTTTATCGCGCCGGTAATCATTAACATCTCACGCATACCAGGACCACCTTTCGGTCCCTCATATCTAATAACTACAACATCGCCAGCAACAATTGAGCCATTCTCTAATGCATCCATTGCTTGCTGTTCCCGTTCAAATACTTTTGCTGGACCTTCAAATACATCCACACCAATTCCAGCTGTCTTACAAACGGAGCCTTCAGGTGAAAGGGATCCATTTAAAATCGTTATTCCACCACCAAGTGACATTGGATTTTTTACCGCCTTTAAAATTTCCCCATCTGGATCAGGTGGCGTTATATCTTTTAAATTCTCCGCCATACTCTTACCAGTAACAGTTAAGCACTCCCCATGAATCAGACCAGCATCAAAAAGAGCCTTGAGCACAACTGGAATTCCACCTACTCGATCTACATCGGTCATTACATATTTTCCAAATGGTTTTAGGTCACCAAGTAGAGGCACCTTTGCACCAACTCTTTGGAAATCTTCCAAGGTTAAATCCACCTCCGCCTCATGGGCGATTGCTAACAGATGCAAAACTGCATTGGTTGAGCCACCTAATGCCATCACAATTGTTATCGCATTCTCAAAGGCTTTCTTAGTCAATATTTGTCTTGTGGTTATGCCGCTGCGAATTAACTCAACAACAGCTGCGCCGGATTTAATTGCATAATCATCTCTGCGACGATCAATAGATGGTGGTGAGGCAGATCCTGGTAGTGATAATCCAATAGCTTCACCCACGGCAGCCATAGTGTTGGCGGTGTACATACCTCCACATGCCCCTTCGCCAGGACAGATAGCACGTTCGATTTTGTCTACCTCTTCTTGCGAAATCAATCCACGAGCACAAGCACCTACCGCTTCAAATGCATCAATTATTGTTACATCTCTGCCGTCAACTTTGCCTGGCATAATTGAACCGGCGTAAACAAAAACTGAGGCAATATCTAATCTGGCTGCTGCCATCATCATGCCTGGTAAAGATTTATCGCAACCAGCAAATGTGACCATGCCATCTAACCGTTCGGCCTGCATAACTGCCTCAACTGAATCCGCAATAACTTCTCGAGAAACTAATGAAAAATGCATTCCTTCATGACCCATTGAAATTCCATCAGAAACTGAAATAGTGCCAAATTGCATTGGAAATCCACCGGCATCTATCACACCTTTTTTAGATGCTTTAGCTAACCGATCCAGTGAAAGATTACATGGAGTGATTTCATTCCAAGAAGATGCTATTCCAATTTGAGCTTTTTTAAAATCTTCATCCTGCATACCAACTGCTCGAAGCATTCCGCGAGCGGGCGCTCTTTCCATACCATCGGTTACTAAGCCTGATCTAGGCTTCATTTTATTCGGCGGATTTTTTTCGCTCATGAGATTAGTTTATTGCCCCAAGTGCTTTAATAATAATTCTCTTACCTTAGCCGCATCAGCCTGACCGCCAGTTGCTTTCATTACTGCACCAATTAGCGCACCAGCAGCAGGAATATTTCCACCTCGAACCCGATCTGCAGTTTCTGGTGCTCCTGCAATTGCATCCTCGATAGCCTTCATCAGTTGAGAATCATCTGATACAACTTTAAGTCCACGCTTTAAAATCACATCCGCAGGTGAGCCCTCCCCTGCGATCACACCTTCTACTACCTGTCTTGCCAATTTATCAGTTAATTCCCCTTGATTAATGAGGGTGATAATTTGATAAACATCTTTCACTGAAATCAATTCCGTAGGAAATACTGATCTATCATTTGCAATTCTTGAGATTTCACCTAGCCACCAAGATCTAGCTCTTGTTGGATCTGCGCCAAGTAATACTGTCTCTTCAACTGTATCTAATAATTCTGCATTTACCATGGCAGACATTTCTTTATCTGGTACAGACCAAGCTTGTTGTAATCGCTTGCGCCGATCAGCAGGCTTTTCGGGAAGTGATTTACGAAGCTCTTCAATCCACTTACTATCAGGGATCACTGGAACTAAATCAGGTTCGGGAAAGTATCGATAATCCTCTGCCTGCTCTTTTGATCTGCCTGGTCTCGTTTGACCACTTTCTTCTAAAAAGTGACGGGTTTCTTGAATAATTCGTTCACCACTAGCTAATCGATTTGCTTGTCTAACAAATTCACCATTGACTGCGCGCTCAACAGAGCGTAGTGAGTTTACATTTTTAGTTTCACTTCTAGTTCCAAGTTTACCGCTGTTAATCTCAGACAGCGACAAATTAACATCACAGCGAAGAGAGCCTTGCTCCATTTTTACATCAGATACTTTTAGGCCACGCAAAATATCACGTAGTGAAGCTACATATGCTCTTGCAACCTGCGGGGCATACTTACCAGTATTTGGAATTATTTTGGTAACGATCTCGACTAGTGGAATTCCTGCTCGGTTGTAATCTAGTAATGAGTAATCAGCTCCGTGGATTCGGCCAGTTGAGCCACCAACATGTAGAGACTTACCGGTGTCCTCCTCCATATGAACTCGCTCGATCTCCACTCTAAAACTCTTACTTCCATCATCGGTTTCGATTTCAACATCTAAATATCCATTTACACAAATTGGTTCGTCATACTGTGATGTTTGAAAATTCTTAGGCATATCTGGATAAAAATAATTTTTCCTTGCAAACCGAGAGTATGGTGCGATCGAACAATTAAGGGCTAGGCCAATTAAAATCGTACTTTCAATTGCTTTCTGGTTTACAACTGGAAGTGAGCCTGGAAGACCTAGACAAACTGGGCAGGTTTGAGTATTTGGTTGAGCACCAAACTCTGTAGCACAGCCGCAAAACATCTTTGACTTAGTATTTAGCTCAACATGAACTTCCAGTCCAAGAGTGGGTTCATACTTTTTGACCGCTTGCTCGTAATTAAGACTCATTTTGAACCCGCTAATTTTGGTGCGAAATCTAGAATACTTTTACCCCACTTATCAATTAGTGCTGCCTCTAAAGCACCGCCTACTAAATACATGCGATCATCTTTCATGGCAGGTGACATAATCTGGAAGCCAACTGGCAGGTTATCTTCTTCAGCTAGGCCACATGGCAAACTCATGCCACCGATTCCAGCCATGTTCACTGGAATAGTTGCAATATCATTTAAATACATTGCTAGTGGGTCATTAGCTTTCTCGCCAATTTTAAATGCGGTTGTCGGTGCCGTAGGTGAAACTAAAACATCACATTTTGTAAAGGCTGACTCAAAATCTCGCTTAATAAGGGTCCTTACCTTTTGTGCTGAACCGTAATAGGCATCATAGTAACCAGAGGAAAGTGCGTAGGTACCAAGAATAATTCTGCGTTTAACCTCTCGGCCAAATCCAGCCGCTCTAGTTAAATTCATTACCTCCTCAGCACTCTTTGAACCATCATCTCCAACCCGTAATCCAAATCGAATTGAATCAAATCTTGCTAAGTTAGATGAGCACTCACTTGGAGCAATTAAATAGTAGGCAGCTAATGCATACTCAAAATTAGGACATGAAACTTCGACAATTTCTGCTCCTAATTTAACTAATTCATCTAATGATTCTTTAAATTTATTTTCAACTCCCTTTTGATATCCATTACCTGATAGCTGCTTAACCACGCCAATTTTCATTCCTTTTATATCCTGCTTCTTAGCTGCAGCTACAACATCTGGCACATTTTGATTAATGCTTGTCGAATCTTTAGGATCAAAACCAGCTATAGCTTGATGTAATAAAGCTGTGTCTAAAACTGTTCTAGCGCAAGGACCGGCTTGATCAAGGGAGGATGAAAATGCAACTAAGCCATACCTAGAAACACCGCCATAAGTTGGCTTAACGCCAACTGTGCCAGTTACTGCTGCTGGTTGTCTTATTGATCCACCAGTATCAGTTCCAATAGCAAGTGGTGCTTCAAATGCTGCCAGGGATGCTGATGATCCACCACCTGATCCACCAGGAATTCTAGTTAAATCCCAAGGATTTTTTGTGGGACCAAAAGCTGAGTTTTCTGTTGATGAACCCATGGCAAACTCATCCATATTAGTCTTTCCTAAAATTACAATACCTGCACTTTTTAATTTTGTAACTACAGTTGAGTCGTAAGGTGGTCGCCATCCCTCTAGAATTTTTGAACCGCAAGTCGTTGGCACATCTTTTTGAGTTAATACATCCTTTAACGCAAGTGGTACTCCGGCCAATGGTGATAATTTCTCACCCGTAGCTCGCTTCTTATCAACCTCGGCTGCTTGGGCTAATGCACCTTCTTTATCTAAATATAAAAAGGCATGGACATCTTTCTCTCCTGCTGTAATTTGATCGTAATGCTGATTAGCAAGATCTACTGCACTTATCTCTTTGCTGGCTAATGCAGCAGACATACTTGCAGCAGATTCTCTAATCATCATTTATTCTTCGCCTAATATTTGTGGAACTTTAAATCTTT
>JBJTJQ010000091.1:0-2430 GCA_046095545.1 Candidatus Nanopelagicus sp. | reverse complement strand
CATGCCACTGAGCGATTGGAATCACTTGCCCGCTTAGATGAGATTAAAGCGAGCAAGCCACTACCACCTACTAAGTAGCGTTGAAGTTTAAGCTTTAGTAATCTTTTTAAACTAAGAAATTACTAAATTGCCAAGGATCTGCTTCATCATATTTGCGATTATTCCAACCCTTAAACAAATCATTGCGATGCATTAATGGATCCCAATTAGCAGCCGCTGAGTGGTAGCCACCCCAATATTTTTCCGCATAAGCTAAAACCTCTTGCCAAGGAAGTTCATCTGGTACTCGATAGCCAGCATTTGGATTAGCCATCGCCCAAGCAACTGCGGCGTAAACTGCGCTGGCAACTTGAACTGTGGTGGCAGATTGTTTTGGTATTAATTTTCTTGAGTCATGAATATTTAATAAGGAGCCAGTCCACCAGGATTTATAAGCATGTCCCATAAGTAAGACGCCAAGTCGATCATCACCATCGATAATCTCCTCATTCATAATCCGCTGATTTTTTGTTAAATCCCATTGGCGCATCTCAAGCTCATGCATTGAGGCAACTGCAGCATCTGTTGGGCAGTAGGCGTAATGCACAGTTGGCCGATAGATCGCCGTTTGGTTATCCCAAACTGTTAAGTGATCACTAATTGTGAAGGCCTCACCATGGCGAATAACCATGCCGGTGGTCTCCATATTAGGCACCCAAGATCTAACCCAGGTTTTAGCACCTGGTTGGGCAATACAGATTTGATTTTTTGGTCCACTCAGGTGCTCAAAAGCATTTTGCGGCAAAGTTTTTTCATGAGTTCCCCAACCTAATTCAGCTGGTGCAATTCCCTCTTCATAAAAACCCTCCACCGACCAGGTATTAACAAACTCATCTACCAACTTTGGTTTATCTGAGATTTGGGTATCGCGCTCGGCAATATGAATTACCTTAACATTTAATTTTTGCGAAAGTACTGCAAAGTTTTCACTTGCTAGCGCAGCCTCAACCTCTTTTGCAGCTTTACCCTCCTTTAGCGCCTTATTTGCAATATCTACTAATGCTTTCTTAGTTAAGTGTGAAACTAAACCAGGGTTTGCACCATGTTCAACAATTGCTGTTGGCCCCTTACCACCCCAGGTATCGGTTAATTTACGAAGCTTCATATGGCGCCAATAAAGTGTGCGCTCAGTTGGATTTCTACTTGCACCTGCTGCGTATGGATCCCACTCCTCAATTGAAGTGTTTAAATAAACCACACCATGATCATGGGCCCAGCCAATAATTGCATTAGCATCAATATTCCAAGCTAGATCTAATAGAAAATCACCAGCTGATAAGTACTTTGATAAAAATTGATCCATATTTTCTTGGGTCAATTGATCTTGAATATAAGTTGCACCCTTTGCAATTGCATCGGCCACACGCGCCTTGTTATCACGCATATCTACAATCGTGATCTGTTTGGCATCAACTAGATGCTCTATTAAAAGTGGTAGTACACATTGTGAAACTGAACCTGCACCTAAAACCAGAACTCGATTTTCAAAGCGTGCTGCCAATTAGGACCCCCATATTCTTTGCTAAAGGATTTAGCCAGTGAAGATTAACTTAAAATCTACTAATCCTGGCCCTGCCAGGGCAAACTTCCACTACCACTTCGTTTGGCTTCATACATCGCCAAATCTGCTCGGCGCATTGCTTGGGAGAGCTCAACAGTTGGCTCAAGCCGGGCGTAACCAATACTCACATCCACTCGCTCCGATCGATCAACTCGCTCCGATCGATCAACTAATGTGATCGGATAACTTAAGGTCGCCCGTAGCGCCAGCGCTAACTCAGCTGCCTCTGCTTGCTCAATGGGTGCAATCACCCCAAACTCATCCCCACCTAATCTGGCGATCAACGCATTCGCCGGTAAGGCTCTGGCAAATCTAAGTGCCACCTGCTTAAGTAATTGATCTCCCACCTCATGACCTAGTAAGTCATTAATTTTCTTAAAGCCATTTAGATCAAGTAAAAAGATAAATCCTCCCCTTAACTTAGCTGCCTCAGATAAAAAATTTCTCCGGTTTGAAAGTCCGGTTAACTCATCGGTGCGAGCTAGAGCTCGCTCAGTTCCGGCAGTGTTTGCCTCAGAGAGTGCGTAACTCATTCGAATAAAGGCCAATGCGATAGTTATAAAACCTGGCAACAAAATAAAGCTAGGGAAGTACCCTGGCTTTAACGCAGCAATTCCTAATAAACAGGTGCTCGCAATCAGTGAGATAGTAGCCGAGTAAGAAGATATTTTGTCAGAGAATTTACCTTGCCCAGATTCAAAGGAAAAGGATAATGAAATTAGTAGTAACCCTGCGATCCAACCATCATCGGTGATTGAGCCAAATGTGTAGGTAGCATTTAGTGATGACCAAATAAAAAATAAATCAGAAAGAGAAAATGATAGTAAGCC
>JBJTJQ010000090.1:0-9495 GCA_046095545.1 Candidatus Nanopelagicus sp. | reverse complement strand
ACACCAGAAAGAGTTGAGCGAATCTCCCTAATCACCCGGCGATTACTATTGTCCAGGCTCAAATCACCTACTACTTGATCTAGTTGATATCCAACTGCAGCAAGCTCTTGTGCCAAACCATCATGAAGCTCTCGAGCCAATCGAGATCGCTCGGTGTTAGGCGAAGAGTTCATCAATCTCGCGAGCAAACTGTTGCGAAACAACATGTCGCTTGACTGATAATTTGGCGGTTAATTGACCGCCGGGAATTGTGAAATCAACTGGCAGAATAGTAAATTTTCTAATTGATTCAGCCCGGCTGACTGCCTTATTAGTTTCATCAACTGCTGTCTGAATTACATCTATCAGCGTTGGATCCTTGGCTAGATCAGCAATGGATGCACCCTCTTTTTTATTTGCAACTGCCCACGGTTTAATTGAATCAGGGTCTAAGGTAATTAGAGCTGCAATAAATGGTTTGTTATCGCCAACCACCATACATTGGCTAATCAGTGGGTGCGCGCGTAAGCGATCTTCTAGAACCGCTGGTGCCACATTTTTACCACCCGCAGTAACAATTAATTCCTTCTTTCGACCGGTTATGGATAAGTAACCCTCTTCATCTAGTTGACCGAGGTCACCAGATTTGAAGTAGCCATCGGCGGTAAATACCTCAGCGTTTGCTGCATCATTTTGCCAGTAACCATTCATCACAATCGGACCCTTAATTAAAATCTCACCATCATCAGCAATCTTTATTGTGGTACCAGGAATGGGCTTACCAACTGAACCAACCTTATGTGAAGTGGTTAAATTCAAAGTTGCACCTGCAGTAGTTTCAGTTAAGCCATAACCTTCCAGAACTCTTACGCCAGCGCCACGATAGAAATGGCCCAAACGATCACCAAGCGGAGCTCCACCTGATATCGCAGCCTCTACTCGGCCACCTAAGCCAGTTCGAATTTTTGAATAAACCAATTTATCAAATAGTGCGTGCTGCAATTTCAGTAGTGGTGAAATTTTTTTGCTGTCCAGGGATTTACTATAAGCAATTGCTACCTCTGCAGCTTTATGGAAAATTTTACCCTTGCCCGCTGCTTGCGCTTTGGCTTCAGCACCGTTGTAAATTTTTTCAAAAATTCTAGGAACAGCTAAGACGAATGTTGGCTTAAATGAAGCAAGATCTGCCGGCAATTTTAATAGATCACTGCAATGACCAAGATGTAGTCCGGCGGTAATAGAGCCGATCTGAACCATTCGACCAAAAACGTGAGCAACAGGTAGGAAAAGAAGGGTTGAACCACCTGATTTTAGAAAGAGATCACTGGCACCATTTACAACATTTCCACACTCAGAAAGAAAGTTTCCATGAGTAAGTTGTACGCCTTTTGGCTTTCCTGTCGTACCAGATGTATAAATTAATGTAGCAAGAGTTTCCGGCTTCAAATCTGCCCTACGTTTATTTATCTCTTCCTCACCTATGTTTTTACCTTCGTGAGCCAAGGTGGCCAGAGCGTTATAGGTGATATTCCAAATATTCTTACAAGTTGCAGGCATAACTGGTTGGACTAACTCCGCTAATGCTGGAGTCTCTACAATTATGGCCACCGCCGCTGAGTCGGTGAGAATCCACTCAACCTGTTCAGCACTTGAGGTTTCATAAATAGGAACAGGAACTGCTCCGGCATACCAGATGGCAAAATCTAAAACTGTCCACTCATAACGAGTTTTTGCCATAATGGCAACGCGGTCACCAAATTTAATGCCAGCGGCAATTAATCCTTTAGCAACAGATTTAATTTCCTCTTCATACTCTTTGGCAGTTACTGGCTGCCAGCCATTTCCTATGGGACGGGAAACCAAAATACGTTGTGGCTCCATAAGAGCTCGATCGGCGATTAGATTAGTTAGGTTGCCAGTAGTCGCGGGTGGAACTAGTGCTGGAATGGTTATCTGATTCATGGCCACACGCTACTGGCAGGGGGAGGTTTTTTGCTATACCCCAACCCAACTTTTTACTGGTGTTTAGCCAGGGTGTTACTTCAGGGTAACCTTGCGCTATGTCTAATCCAACTACTTCAACCGTTTCGATATCTGCTCCCGCCGATGAGGTAAGGGCGGTGTTATTTGATATTGCAAATTATCCAAGCTGGTCGAGCTCATTTAAATCTGCAACAGTTTTGGCAAGTGATGCTGATGGTAGAGCCACTCAGGTAAAACTCAGCGTCGATGCTGGTGCCTTAAAAGATAAACCAACATTAAATTACGATTGGTCGGGCTATCCAGATCGAGTTGATTTCTCATTAGAGGATGCTGATTTACTAACTGAAATGAGTGGGGCCTATATTATTAAAGATAATGGCGATGAAACTGAGGTTACTTTTGAAATGACTGTAGCACTTTCAATGCCAGTGCCGGAAATAATGCGCACCAAGGCAGAAAAAGCAACCATTGATCTAGCTTTAAAGCAGTTGAAGGAAAAACTGGAAAATTAATTTGAGCAATCAGATTCCCAGCTCAGCTTTAACAATTGGTATTGATATCGGTGGTACCAAGATTCTGGGTGGACTCGTTGATAATTCTGGAAATATCTTGTCTGCAACTAGACGAGATACTCCTAAATCTGGTGGTGATGAGCTCTATCTGCAAATTTGTGAGGTTATTAGAGAGTTAAATAGTCAATCTGAAGCTGCTGGAGTTGGTATTAGCTGCGCTGCTTTAATCTCTTCAGATCGCAGAACTGTAATCTCTGCGCCAAATATTTCAAATTGGAATTTTATAAATTTGGGGGAGCGATTAGAGCGAGATTTTTCACTACCAATCGTTGTTGAAAATGATGCAAATGCTGCGATGTGGGCTGAGTATAAATTTGGCGCCGCCAAAGGTTTTAATCCAGTTATGTTTTTCATAATTGGTACAGGTATGGGCGGTGGCTTTGTCGTCGATGGAAAGTTATATCGCGGCGCTTATGGCATTGGCGCAGAGTTTGGCCACATGAAAGTTCAAAGTGATGGAGTTCCGTGTGGCTGTGGGGCGATAGGCTGTATTGAGCAATATGCATCAGGCAGTGCGCTCATGCGATATGCCAAAGAGGGAATTGCTGCTGATCCGGTTTTAGGTCAAGAGCTTTTAAATTTTGGCGATGGCAGCAAAGATGGCTTAACTGGTTTTGTCCTTACTAAAGCTGCGCACGCAAATAATCAAATCGCAATCTCAGCTTTTAATACTTGTGCCGACTGGCTAGGTAGTGCCATCGCCTCATACACACTCTTGCTAGATCCAGCGGCGATAATAATAGGCGGAGGCGTGATTGATGCGGGGGAAATATTTTTAACTCCAGTTCGAGCAGCAATGAAAAAGTACATGCCATTTGCCGATACTCACCCGGCGCCAAAGATCATTGCAGCCAAATTTGGTAACAATGCTGGTCTAATTGGGGCGGCAATTTTAGTTAGACAGTAGCGCCATCATCAAAATCATCATTAGCTCTGGCTGTTCGCCAGATAATTATCGCAACTGAAGCGAGAAATCCAAGCACAGCCGGCCAGGGGCCATAGAGTTTAAAATCTAAAAATAAGTATGAGATCAAATAGAGAAAACTTGTTCCCAATAAAGCAATCGAGATTCGCTGTGTGTTATCTAAGGCAATGGCTTTTGGATTTGGCGCAGTAAATTTCTCACTAATCTCAATTTGATCCAACTGATCTAGATAGGTTGTTGGTGAGGATTGATCTAGGGATAGACCTGAAACTATAGAATCAAATTCAGCATCTACTAAATCGCGCTCAGTAAAATCAGTACTCCGCTTTAAGGCACCAGATAAGACATCTTCAATAAACAATTTACTTTCGATATTTAACTGCTCGGCATCAAAATCCAGTGGAACATTATGAAAAGATTTTTCAAAGATTACCTCTCTAATATCAACTGAAAAGACATTATCGATAATTGTGGTGGAGTTTTCTGGATCAACTGCATGGTCATTAATTGAGTAAGCAACCATTAGGGGTAAATCTATTAAGTAAAGATCTTTTTCTACTAGCTTCCAAAATTTCCGCAGCGAATCTAAGGCTTTTAGTGGAATTCGGCCGTAGCTATGTTTTGGCGGATTTGGTTTAGCAATATCGGTTGGCCCTTTTTTAACTGATGGGATGAAGTATTTCAGAATTGGAGTAAGTTTAAGAAATAATCGGCGATCATGAATTGCTGGATTAAGTATTATTAAGCCCTCAACTTCGGCACCTCGAATTTGACATAACCTGAGTGCTAAGGCAGCGCCCATTGAAAATCCAGCAATAAATACTCGATCACATTTACTTTTTAAATCTAAATAACTTTTTTCAACCTCGCTAAACCAATCTTGCCAGGTAGTTTTATTTAGCTCCTCCCAACTGCTGCCATGGCCTGGCAAACAAGGAGCATTAATTGTGTAACCTGATTTGTTTAAAAATTCAGCCCAGGGCCTGATAGTTACCGGAGAGCCAGTGAAACCATGAATTACCAAAACTCCGATTTTTCCACCAGACAGGGTAAAACCGGCTGAGTTGGGAATTGAATTCACGCTCAGATGGTGTCATAGATTGGCTTAGCCACTAAATTAGCCCCGTGCCATACAAGATATTGAAATCATTTCTGATCCCGCTTTTGATGTTTATCTTTCGGCCTAAGGTCTCAGGCCTTAGATATGTGCCAAGTAATGGCCCAGTAATTATTGCCTCTAATCACCTGTCATTTAGCGATTCCATCTTTATGCCTTTGGTCGTCTCTCGTAAGGTCACATTTTTGGCCAAGAGTGAGTACTTCACCTCACCTGGATTAAAAGGATTTATTAAAAAACTTACCTTTATAGCTTTAGGCCAGGTGCCAATTGATCGCTCTGGTGGAAAACGCAGTGAGGCCGCACTGTTAACTGGCTTGCGGTTATTAAAAGAAAATCACTGCCTAGGTATTTACCCAGAGGGAACTAGATCTCCTGATGGTCGGCTGTATAAGGGCAGGACTGGAATTGCTCGAATGGCGATTGAGTCTGGCGCACCTGTTGTGCCGGTTGCTATGTATAACACCGCTGAGATTCAACCAACTGGTCAGATTGTGCCTAAGGTAAGAAGAGTTGAAATGGTCTTTGGTGAGCCAATGTATTTCACCGGGGATTCAACTGATTTAGATGTGTTAAGGGAAGCTACAAATAAATTAATGGAGAAAATTGCAGAACTTTCTGGGCAAGAGTATGTGCCAAATATGTACGCCTCAGAGGCCAAGCAGGCAATTAAGAAAAGTCAAGAAGATGATGATCAAATAGAAGTTGATGAGGAGTAATTACTCAGCTCCAATAAATTCTTTTCTAGAGCTTAAATAATTACAAAGATCACAATTATCTTTAGAGCTTGGCATCTGACCACTTACTACCGTAATAAAATCAGTTAACCTATTGTGTAGCGCTTGCGGATTTCGCTCAATTGGTCGCCAAGTATGTTTTAGTTTAATTCCAAATCCCTTACTCACATCACCTGCTGGTTCAAGCAGTGACCAAACTAGTAATCCCATCATTGAGACCTTTTTTGCCTCACCGCTGGCTGGATTTTCTAGCGCAAAGGCATACGCCTCTAATTGCGGTTGATATAGATCAGTTTTATCTGAATCTTTGGCCTGAAACTTGCAATCAACGATGCCAAAGGTGCCATCGGTAAACTCAATTAGCAAGTCATATTTTCCGCGAATGGCATATTTTGTTTGGTTGCCATTTACATTTATGAGCGAAGACTTTACCCAGCCGCCCAAATCTGCCACCTTGCCAGGAGGTAAAACTGGTGCAATATCTGCTGTGGTTTTACCGGCAAAGTGATTCTCCTGCATATTTGCTAAATCGCCCACCAGCGGCATAAACCCTGGTGTGCGTAGGCCATGGTTGTAATTAAGCCATAGACAACGGTGGCAACTACCCCAAGAAAAAGTTAAATCTGACGGGGAGATAAATTCTCTGGCGTTTCCAACTGCATTTGATGAGGCCATACCAACTCTTTTCTGCGCGAGCACTCTCAGGCCCGCCCAATTTTTTATTTACTTGATAAAGCGTAAGTCTGCCTGTTAGGTGTGACATTTTGGCTAATCGCCACGAAGATTTAAGCCCAATCTAGCTAGCTAAGAGCGCAGATAAGATGGTGAATATACCCAGGGCAATCATAACTACACCGCCAGTTAAGCGCATAAAGATCAACCTTTTTACATTACCAGCGAGCCATTGGCGAATTGTGCCGGCTAGTAACCCATAGCTACCATCTGAGATGAGTGCGATTACGGCAAAGATAGCACCTAGTAAAAGTAGTTGGGAGGTAACATTATTTTTTTCTTGATCAATAAATTGGGGCAAGATCGCAGCAAAGAAAACAACTGATTTTGGATTTAACACCCCTACCCAAAAACCGTTTCGAACTGAGGTAAGAAAGGATGGTTTATTTCCGACAGTTTTTTGCATATCGGCAGCATCTACCTTACTGGCTGCAATTGCGGCGTAACCCAGATAAATCAGATACGCACCTCCGGCCCACTGAATACCGTTATATAAAATCTCTGATTTTTGCAGGAGTGGCCCAATGCCAAGTGCCACCAAGACAGAAATTAAAAACATTCCAGCAGCGTTACCAATAACAGTGGCTATGGCGGCTACTCGACCCCAAGAAATTGCTCTGGCAATTGTAAAAAGTACTGAGGGACCGGGGGCTAGGATTATTAAAATCGTGGCAATTAGATACTCAGTAAGCCGACTTGGTAGCGCATCCAAGGTAAACATGAGTTAATTATATTAAGTTTCAACTACATTTAAATTACATGAATCTTTGATACAAAATATTGGAAAATCAAAACCCCTAAGGCACTTTCTGCCTTAGGGGTTTTACCCTCTTGGAGAGTGAGGGTGTTAAATCGTCGCGTCAGCTTCTACGCGACGAATATGCGCAAAGCCGAGTAGGGAAAGTACTAACATTAAAACTCCGCCAACAGCAGCAGCCCATGCGGCATACATTGCTATCTGACCAATTTGCCAAAAGGCGAAGGAATAAAGAAGCAAGCCTCTTAATGTCTCACCCATAAATAAGGTGGTGCGCTGTCCCATAAGTACTCCTGCCTCAGTTGCCAAGGCAATATTTGTCGGATCAGCTTTTGATTTAGCAGATACTGCCAATGCCTCACCGCTAACCTCTGAGTAGACTTTGCCACCTGCAATACCTTTCAAGTGTGATCCAATGTAATAATCGGCATACACCTGAGCCTGCCTTCCACTAGTCAGCGGCATACTTGAAAATGGTTCTAAGGCTGTTTGCGCCTCTTCAGACAAGGCTTTAAAGCCAGCACTATCTTTATCTGGCATAGTAATTTTTTGCTGAGCTAGCTGAGTGGCGACAGATTCATTTGCAAAACTTGCTCCCCAGTTCAGTAGCGCAGCAGCTACAAATAAGAATACAGAAAGTCCCAAACCGACAAAGCTGACGATTCGATCGAAGGTCCGACGTTTCATTTTTTTTCTCCTAATTTCTCCAGTTTTATTCCTATGAAGAGCGTTTAACTCTTCATAAGTATTTTTACTCTCTCGTTGGCGGTATTAGGGCGCATTCAATGAGGGTTAGCACTTGCCATACTTGCAATGAGTGCTGGCTCTTAGAGATAGATCACAAAAAATTCTAAATTTTTATTCGGTATGTTTAGTGCATACCTGTTCACCATTTGGCCCAATAGTTAAATGGTGGCAGGCAATTCCTAACTTATCAAAAGCTTTATCGCCAAAGTGTGATCGATAGGCAAGAGCAAGCAATACTCTTACATTCACCTCAGGGGAGGATTTAATTGAGAATGCATGCGCGGTGCGCGACACCGTATTTTCAACGACCTTTTCGGTATGAGAAGTCGCCTTTGCAATTGCTGCATTAGTCATGCCCTCACATAGATGTTCGCATACTAAGTGTTCAAAGGGCGTTAATTCTCTGAGCAAAATATTCAGTTCCAATATGGCTCTCCAATTTCATCTCTAATTGTGCTCCTATCATGTGGCATAACTCAACTAATGTGAAAAATCGGCGATTATGCCTATTATTGGCTGATGAATCAGATTCTGGATCAAATCGAGGGTGCCGTTTTACGCCTAACGCTCAATCGGCCTGAGAAGAAAAATGCATTAACCCAAGAGATGTATCAGAGGTTGGCTGATAAAATTAATAATGCAGCCGGAGATTTTAGTATTCGTGCAGTGGTAATTGATTCAAATGGCGATTCATTTACCGCCGGCAATGACATAAATGATTTCGCAAATAATCCACAGATGGGTGAAAATTCACCAGTTTTTAATTTTCTATTTGCAATCCATAATTTTCCTAAACCATTAATTGCGTCAGTTAAGGGCAGAGCAGTCGGAATTGGAACAACTATGCTTTTGCATTGTGATTATGTAACTGCAAATCCAGATACCAAATTTTCCATGCCGTTTGTCTCCCTAGGCTTAGTAGCTGAGGGCGGATCAAGTTATTTATTTCCAAGATTAGTAGGGCACGCAAAGGCAAGTGAAATCTTTCTAACTGGTAGAACATTCTCAGCTGATGAGGCAATGCAGATGGGTGTGATAAATAGAGTTGGTGAAAATCAATTAGAGATTGCGATGGAGTTTGCAAATGAAGTTTCAGAACAGCCACCAAACGCGGTTATTAACACCAAGGCACTTTTGAAAAGCTCATCCCATGAGGCATTAAATCAAGTAATGCTGGCGGAGGGGGAGTTATTTAAAATGGCAACAGAATCTGATGAGGCACAAATTGCTTTCATGAATTTCTTAGCAAAAAAGAGCAAGGTTAAATAATGACTCTAGCTGGAAAGAGAGTATTCATTACAGGTGGATCCCGTGGCATTGGTTTAGCGATAGCAATGCGTGCGGCCAAAGATGGAGCATCAATCGCAATTGCTGCTAAAACTACAGATCCACATCCAAAATTGCCCGGAACTATTTTTATAGCCGCTAAAGAGATAGAAGATGCCGGTGGCAAAGCGCTTGCAATTCAATGCGACATAAGAGATGAAAATCAAATTAGCCAATCAATGGAAAAGGCAGCAGCTGAGTTTGGTGGAATTGACATTCTTATAAATAATGCATCTGCAATTAATTTAACCAACACCGAAAGTACACCGCCAAAGCGATTTGATTTAATGATGGGGGTAAATACCAGAGGCACCTTTTTAACCTCTCAAGCTGCTCTTCCTCATTTGCGCAAAAGTGCTCAAGAAGGTAGAAATCCACATATCTTGATGCTTTCACCACCACTTTCGATGAAAGGAAAATGGTTTAAACCACATCTGGCTTATACAATGGCAAAGTATGGAATGAGTATGTGCGTTTTGGGTTTAGCCGAAGAGTTAAAGCGAGATGGGATTGGAGTTAATGCTCTTTGGCCAAGAACAGCAATTGATACTGCTGCTTTAGCGATGATTCCAGGTATTGATGTTGCTTTTTGTCGTACCCCGGAGATTATTTCAGATTCT
>JBJTJQ010000089.1:0-77695 GCA_046095545.1 Candidatus Nanopelagicus sp. | reverse complement strand
AGCGACCAACCGATCCGGTTTGTACTTAACAAGCAATCGCGAAGTCATATCAAGAAAGCCCTTGATTGCATTTATAGGAACTCCGTTTGGTGAAACCAAAGTGTCTGGCATCCCAAAGTAAGCGCGATACCAAAGCGACGCACTATCAAGAAGCATGAGTGTCATATTGCAGCTCCTGCATAAGCTATTACTCCTCGATCAACTGACTCAAGCGATAGATCAATAGTGTGTTGTAATTGGGGAGCTGCAACTCTAAGTTGTCTTAATAGATCAATTATCTGCTTCATAGACCGAACAAAATCCCCCACCGTTTGTTCACTACCTTTGAGTACAGAAGTTAATGAATTGCCACTAGCCCAGCGATAGGCTGCCCAACAAAATCCGAAGTCAGGTGACCGCATTGGCTCTAGGTTCATGTCTATCTCAATGTCATGGATCCGGCCGTAGATACGAGAAATATCGCTAAGTGCATTTGGTACCTGACCGCGCGGAATCTTGGATGCATCATCATTTCTCGATTCATATATACAGGCAGAAATTACTGATACTAGTTCCGGAACAGTTAGTTGATCAAATACTCCAGCTCGAATTGATTCGGCTATTAGTAAATCAGTTTCACCATAAATCTTAGCTAACATTCGACCAGGTTTAGTGATCTGATCATTCTCAAGATATCCTAATTTATCGAGAACTAACCTGATCCGATCAAATCTTTTAGCAATCACATTTGTTCGACTATTTATGCGATCTGTTAGTCCGTCAATTTCTCTTTGTAGGCGAAATGCTCGCTCAGTAATACGAGAATGATGCTCTCTATCTGGACAGTTATGACATGAATGATTCTTTAGTCTCCTTCTGATACTCCCAATCTCTTCTTCAATTTCTAATCTTTTACGCTTATTTCGCTTGCTGTCATTTTCCAAATTTTTTATTTCAAACCGCAACTTCGCATATTCAGTAAAATCTCCCTTGTCGCATTTCGCTTCATTAAAGAGTGCATCTCTTGCAGATTCATTCTTTCGGATTTGCCTAGAGAGTCCCACAACTGCTTTATCTGCTTGGAATTGTGCTAGCGAAGATTCAAGAGAGGTCCGCGCACGTTCAGAACCAAACTGTGAAATTAGATTAATGCTCATGTTATATGTAGGTTTAAATGAACTCTTTAATGGATACGTTCGTGTCGACGCAAGGCCACCAACAGAAGTTGAATCTAATTCACTCCCCCAAAGTATTACTGCATTACCCTCTATATCAATACCTCTTCTACCAGCACGGCCAGTTAATTGGGTATATTCTCCCGGCGAGATAGCTACATGCCCCTCGCCATTCCACTTACTTAATTTCTCAAGTACAACTGTCCTGGCGGGCATATTGATGCCTAGTGCCAATGTTTCAGTTGCGAAAACAGCTTTGACTAGGCCTTTTTGGAATAATTCCTCTACCGTAACTTTAAATGCGGGTAACAAACCAGCATGATGGGCTGCAACACCTCTTTCTAATGCATCTGCCCATTCGTAATACCCTAAAACCACAAGATCCTCTTCCGCCAAGCTCTTAATGTTTCTAGAAACTACATCGCGAATCTCTTGACGCTCTTTACTATTGGTTAATCTAATTCCGGATGCAACGCATTGACGAACGGCCGCATCACAATTATTTCGCGAGAAAATAAAGGTGATGGCAGGCAAAAGGGATTCGCGTTCGAGTTTTTCTATGACCTCAGGTCTAGTTAATGATCTAGGACCTCTAGGTATATCACGCCAGCTGCCCCTAATTTTTCGATAAGTATCCCGCTCTAGTTTTGTAAGTTCAGGATTCAACCTTTGACCTTCACCAAAAAGATCAATTAAGCGATTTCCAAAAAGGACATGCTGATACAACGGAACAGGACGGGTTTCGCTAACAATTATTTCAGTATCTCCTCTAACTGTTTGCAGCCACTCGCCAAACTCTTCTGCATTAGAAACCGTTGCTGACAAGGAAATAACTTGAACAGCATCTGATAGGTGAATCAGAATCTCTTCCCAAACAGCTCCCCTGAATTTGTCAGCCAAATAGTGAACTTCATCCATTACTACGTACTTAAGGTCATTAATTGTCGTAGAGTTTGCATAAATCATGTTTCGCAGCACCTCAGTGGTCATTACTACAATCTGTGCCTCTGAATTGATAGAGGTATCGCCAGTTAGTAAACCGACTCTAGTTGAGCCATATTTATCGCTTAATTCTGAGAATTTTTGGTTTGACAAAGCCTTAATTGGAGTTGTGTAAAAACATTTACCACCTGAATTCTTGACTAAATTTACTGCAAACTCGCCAACTATCGTTTTTCCAGCACCGGTTGGAGCTGCAACTAAAACTCCTTTGCCTGACTCCAATGCATGACATGCTGAAATTTGAAAATCATCTAATTCAAAAGGAAAACCCTCCGAGAATTCCTTGGTCTTTGGATACTTATTATTGAGTTTTACTCGTGCATAGCTTTCTGCGGGAGATAGATTCATTTTAACGACCATGAATTTAGCGCACCAGTTACAACCTCAATCTCGATCGGTAAATGGGAAATGAACTCTCCGTCAGCAAATGCGGAAGTATTTGCCGATATCTGAACTCTTTTGCCTGAAAAAGAATTTACCTTTGGGTGATCAATATGTCGACCGGAAAAAACTCTTGGAAAGATCCGTAAAAGAGTAAGCCTTGACACAGGTTTAACCAGAATCAAATCAAGTAAACCATCAGAGTTTGAGGATTTAGGACTGATCTTCATGCCCCCTCCATAATTACTCCCATTTGCAACAGTCAAAAGCATCCCTTGCTGCGAAAAAGATACGCCATCAATATCGAATGCATACTTTATGCTCTTGAATTCCGACAAAATAAATAATGTCGCAATTGTGTACTTTGCTTTACCCCTTGGCCAACTAAATGTGTTAGCTAAAGCGTTAACATTCGCATCAAAACCGGTACTTAGTACTTGCACAAACCACTCAACCTTGTTTGGACTTGAGACTCTACCTAGGTCCAATTTCTTTGGTTGGTAACTAACATAACCTTCAAATATTTCGGCTACAGATTTACCATATACGCCGATACATCTAGCAAAATCATTTCCAGTTCCAGCTGGAATTACTCCAAAGTTAATTGATTTTAATGCAATCTCCTGGATGCAAAGATGGACCAGACCATCTCCTCCAATGGCAATAAGTGTTTCAAAATCACCTGTTAAAAGTAGATCTCGAATTTTTTCAGAGGTTTTGACAGCACTTGACTCATCTACTAGTTCATATGCAATTTCATTTCTATCCAATAATGAGATTAGTGTCTGGCTTAACTTCTTTGCTCTTCCTCTTCCAGATTTTCTATTAAGTACAATCAACCACATTAGATGTCTTCTGGTGGGGATATTGGAGTGACATTTGATCCATTGCTTTTACTGCGATCACGCCTTCTATCTACGAGTAAGGCAAACAGGGCAGAGAGAAAGTAGATAAGGCATAAGGGAATTGCCAGTAGCGTCATGGTAACTGGATCGGGAGTCGGTGTGAAAGCAGCAGTAAAAAGAAAACAAGAAAATACTGCGACTCGCCACGGGCGTAAAATCGTCTTGCCTGAAATTATCCCTAACAAATTCAAAGCAACAAGGAAAAGCGGCAATATAAATGCTAAGCCAAAAATCAAAATAAGTCTTAGAACGAAATCTAAGTACTCATCAAATCGGACCAGATTGTCTAAGTTATCTGGCGTAAACCCTAATAAAATGCTGACTGCATTTGGAAGAATCAAGTAGGCCAAAGTAGTGCCGGTTAGAAAAAGCGGAGTTGCGATCAGAGCAAAAAATACTGCAGTGCGTTTCTCTTTGCGATGCAAAGCAGGTGTGATAAAGGCCCAGGCTTGATATATCCATACGGGTGCTGAAAGCAGTACCCCGGTTAGCAATGAAATCTTTACCTGAAGATTAAATGGTCCGAGGATTCCATTAACATAAAGAGCTCCGCACTGATTAGTGGTTGGCTCACTCAATGCACCAATATCGCAAAACGGTAGTGTTAGAAGTCGAACAATTTCCTGATAGAAAACCCATCCAACAATTGCTACAGATAAAACGGCGAATACAGATTTAATAAGCCGGTTTCTAAACTCTCGCACATGGTCTACCAGCGGCATTTTCTCGCCACGGCGTTTACTCACGCTAACTACCTATCGGAGTCTGGATCTGATTTTTTACTTCCTGTGTTCTCATCCTTATTCAACTCTTGAACTTCGCTCTTAAAAATTCGCAACGACCTACCAAGCGACCTGGCTGAATCGGGCAAACGCTTAGATCCAAAGAGAACCAGAAAAACAACCGCTAGTACTAACAAATGCCATGGCTTGAGAGAGTTCATACCGTCATACTACCCTAACTATCTGAAGATTCGTATAGAGCCAAAATATTGCGGGCGTTCTCTCTTACTCTTTCAGCAAAATCCTGAGGGGCTTTAATCTTTATTCCTGGAATATGACTAAGAATGCTTTTCTCCAGCCAATCAATATTTGAGACCGTGACCTCGACAAGCAAACCCTGGTTGCTGTGCTTGACCGATCTTATGATTGACATATTTCTCTCTACAAAAAAACGTAGCCAATCCTGAACCTCAAGTTCAATTGTGATTTCTGGTAAGTCGGATTCATTAACCTCAAATTCTAGAAATGCACCTGCTTCACATCTAGTTATTGCGTCGACCCTAAATACCCGCTCAGCTTTCTTTTCTACATCAAATGCATTCATATAGAGGGATCCATTTGAATAATAAAGCGTTAACGGAACCACATCTCGTTCAGAAGACTCATCTTTAGTTACTGATATGTATCCTATTCTTAAAACCTGCCTATTGCCTATCGCCTTATTAATAATTTCGACAAACTTCGAACTAATCATCTGAGAGTCATTAAAAAGTATCTCTTCATTTTTTATATGAGAAACCTTCGCTATTAACTTATCTATTTTCTCACGAAGATCATTCCGTTCAAGTTTAATCTCGGACAATATCTTTAAACCTAGGACAATAACCACCAACTCAGTCTGAGAAAATCTTCTAGGCCGATTAAGTACTTGTGGGTCAATTACAGAAACCACACCATCCTCTAGAACAATATCGATTAACTCATATGGTGTATAACCAGGCAAGCCACACATAAAGATAAGTTCTAAGTCTTTTTCAATCTGCTTCTCGGAAGTTGCAAAACGTTTTGCCAAAGTTTTTATAGAACAGCTTGGATTTTCAAGCACATATGGAATTAAATCCATGGTACGTAAAGCGCGTACAGCAGCAGATTCAGCCACTTAAGTAGCTCTCTAAATTCGCAACGAGTAGTTGTCGTAATGCTGTGGGCTCAACAAGTTTAAGGTCTGTGCCATGCCATAGGACCATTTCCAATAACTCCTGCTCATTAGTATAAGGAATATCCATCAGATCCCATTCTGAATCTAGATCTTTGACTGTAAACTTATTTCGTAGGGATAATGCAGCTCCTTTTCTTACTTGTATCTTTGAGACCAGGCTGACCGAATTGCTCTCTCCCTTTAAAAAATTACCAACATTAAAATTGTCTGGCTTTTCAAATGCATCTTTTTCGCCAATTAAATCTATTTCACCCTCAATTCGCACCAGCTTAAAGGACTTAATTACATTAATTTCGAAGGCAATTAAATACCAAAAACCGTTGCTCGAATAAAGGCCATATGGATTCACTTGTCGTTTCTTGCCGCGATAGTTAAATTCTAGGATTTGCTTATTTTGTACCGCGGTAAAGATTGATACTAGAAGTTGCCAATCCTCAGTGATTCTTAAAGTGGGGGTCGTGGTCATATCATTCTCGACTGGACCGCTCAAGGATTGAATTTTTAGCAATGCGTTTTGGGAGTCAATTTCTACCGCAGAGTCATGCCAAAGATTTGCTGCCATCGTAAGGAGCAGAAGTTCTTCCTTAGTAAATTCATTTTCAGCAAACTGAAAGGAGTCACTTTTTATAAGGTATCCCTGCTCGTCCTCAAACAGAGGATCAAAATTGTTTACATCTATTTGTATTCCCAAGCTGCGTAGATCATCTTTATCCCTTTCAAACATTCTCTCCTTAGTTTCGGGAGATCCTTCATAGCCTGGAATACTGCGTAAAATTTCTGCTTTGCTCAGATATCGCTTGGATGCCAAAAGAGCTAGGGTTAAGTTGATTAATCTCTCTGTCTTCTGGGAACTCATGAACATAGATTAGTCTTTAAGATAATATTTGCTAAGATTAACTATGAAAACTAAACAAAAAATAGCTTTGTTACTCCTTCCTATATCCTTATTAACTGCTTGCTCAACAGACGGAGGAGTTGATCCGATGGTCCAACAGAATCAATCATTTTCAGATTTTCCTAAAGTAGCTGGACTTAGTGGTTCAAAACCTGAGATTTCAGCTCCAAAGGGAACTCCCCCAGCCAAACTTGAAACACAGGATATTTTTGTTGGTTCGGGAGCAGAGGCAATTGCAACTTCGGTTTTAGAGGTCCACTACACATTGATGGCGTGGAGCAGTGGTCAGTTAGTCGAATCTTCTTGGGATTCTGGACAAACTGCTACGTTCCCACTTAGTGGAGTAATTCTCGGCTGGCAACAAGGAATTCCAGGAATGAAAGAAGGTGGACGACGCTTACTAGTTATTCCACCAGATCTTGGTTATGGAGCGCAAGGTGCAGGCGGTGCGATCGGTCCTAATGAAACTTTAATTTTCGTTGTAGATTTAATTAAAGTTAGTTAATCACTAAAATCGTAAGATCCTTTTGAGGGTCTCCTTCTTCGCAGCAGAACGGGCACTCCCGATGCCATTCTTCTTGCAAACGTAAGAAATCCGGTATGGCCAATCATTCTATGCTGAGGTCTAACTGCCAAGCCTTCATGGTGCCAACCCCTCACAATAGTTTCCAATGATTCTGGCTCGGTAAAATTTCCTGATTCTTTTATTGCTTCTGCAACTCGTGATAACTGAGTTGTGGTTGCGACATAACAAAGAAAAACTCCCCCAGGAACTAATGCTTGTGAGGCAATTTCGACACATTCCCAAGGGGCAAGCATGTCGAGAATAACGCGATCATATTCACCTTCAAACTTTCTTTCTTGTAAAACACCAATATCCAACTTCCAGTTCTGTGGGGATACACCAAAATAATTTTGTACGTTGGTGCGAGCGATCTCTGCGAAATCCTCGCGCGCTTCAAAGGAGTGAAGATAGCCATCACTTCCAACTGCACGAAGTATGGAAATACTCAAAGCTCCAGAACCAGCTCCGGCTTCCAAAACTCTACAAGCAGGCTTTACATCTGCTACCCCAAGAATCATTGCAGAGTCTTTTGGATAAACAATCGTTGCACCTCTTGGCATAGATAGAACATAATCACTAAGTAACGGCCTAAAAATTTGAAACTTAAGTTCTCCATTTGTTTTTACAATAGATCCCTCAGGTAGTCCAAAAAGATCATCGTGTTTCAACATTCCTTTGTGTGTATGCCATTCAGCACCCTTTGTAAGAGTTATTGAATACAGCTTACCTTTTGCATCAGTCAGTTGTATGCGATCACCATATTGAAAATTTCTATCTATCATGGAGTACTGACCTGTCTAAAAATGGATACCACTCGACCAATTGTTTAAATGTTATTTCCGAAAGATTGGAAATGACTCTTAAATTTTTCTCATTTGCGATAGACACAATATGTGAAATTGCTACCACTTGTGCTCCAGAATCTAAACCTGCGCGAACTCCAGTCAAAGAATCTTCCAACACAAGACATTCATCAATTTTTACTTTCAGTCTCTCAGCTGCCATTAGATAAGGTTCTGGATGCGGTTTGGAATTCGCTACATCGTCGCGCGATATTGCGACATCAAAACTATTTTCCGGAAAGCGTGTGAGTGCAGAATTCATAAGTTCCCGGCCGCTAGCAGTTACCAATGCTGTCTTTAATCCAGCTTCTCTTGATTTTGTAATTAGCTCCAGAGCATTTGGTATCAATTCTAAATCCATTTCGAATTTTAACTTCATTATTTCATTCAATCTTTGACCAAAGTAGCCATATGGCTTTACTTTGCCGCTTCTATCCTGCATGTACTTCTCGGTCCTTTCCATAGGACCACCAAGGCAATTTATTTGATCCTGCTCATTCCAATGACACCCCAGCTCTGCCATCACCTGGATTTCAGCCTGTAACCATAAAGGCTCAGAATCTATGATTGTTCCATCCATATCAAAAAGAATTGCGCTCATAATTTATAACGCCAATCCTAGTAAGGAATCAATTACACGTGACACTAAACCACTGTGATTTGATGTTGCAATTTTATTGGATTCGAGGGACCAATCGACAATCTTACTTAACGCTTTAGGTGTATTTAGATTATCTGCTACATCAATAATCAAATTGTTTACAAGACTCGAGGCATCAGCTGTTTCGCTTCGTGACAGCGCCGATCGAACCAATACAACTTCATCTTTTGCCCTCTCAAGAAGTTGCGTGCTCCACTCTCTATCTTGCTGATAGTGACCAGAAAGCAGCGCCCAACGTATAACCATTGGATCAACGCCTTCTTGAATCAATTTGGAGACAAAAATGAGATTACCCTTTGATTTGCTCATCTTCTCTCCGTCAAGGCCAATCATTCCTGCATGTATGTAGCTTTCAGCGAAGTCTCGGCCTAATGCAGCTTTTACTATCTGTGCACTCATAAAATGGTGTGGAAAGATTAAATCTGATCCGCCACCTTGCAGTTGAATTACCGGATCTTTCTCATCATTATCTAAAAACTCACAAGCAATAGCTGTACATTCAATATGCCAGCCTGGTCGCCCGAAACCATATTTGCTATTCCAACCTGGCTCGCCATCTTTATTCGCACTCCAAACAACAGCATCTAATGGGTGTCTTTTTCCTTCTTTCTCCGGATCTCCCCCCCGTTCGGCAAACATCGAGATTGCTTCGGCTAGAGGAATCGGCAGATAATCTAAATACTTATCCACGCTGAAGTAAAAATCACCATCGATCTGATAAATATGACCATTTCTGTTCAACTTATCAATAAATGATTCAACAAGATCAAGAGAGTCGGTGACTTTTACTAATTGACTAGGAGGCAAAATTCTTAAGGCCGTCATATCCGAAATAAATAGATCAACTTGAGAATTGGCTAAAACTTGCCAATCTTGACCATCACGTTTTGCTCGCTCTAGAAGTGGGTCGTCGACATCTGTTACATTTTCGACAAAACTCACTTCAAGATTAGCTAATTGTTGATACCTATTTATTAGATCAAAAGACAAATAGGTTGCAGCATGGCCTAGGTGCGTAGAATCGTATGGAGTTATTCCGCATACGTACATTCTGAACTTTCCATTCTTTGAGTATTCACAAAAACCAGAATAGGAGTCATGAAGTTTAAGTGGTGGAAACTTAAGATCATTAATTGGGGGCAAGTAGACCTTTGGCCAATTTTTCAAAATATTAACCTCACTTAGACTGGTGGCCAAGGAATCGCTGGCCATTCGTCACTTGGAAGTGGAAATGTTCCAGATGCGGTAAGCGTGTTTATTCTATCCGAAAATGCTGAGATTTCTATATCAGTTAGATAATTTTCAAAAACGCCATTGAAATCAACCTCTCGAGTTCTTTCAAGTAGAGCTATTTCTTCAGTAGTGAATTTTTCGCCCGCAAACTGCCAAATAACAGTTCTTAACTTATTTTGGCTATGAAATGATACGCCGTGATCGCAACCAAACAACTTCCCGTCACTATCAATTAATAGATGCCCATACTTTCTATCAGTATTGTTAATGATACTGTCAAACAAGGCTAGTTTTCTTAACTGACTATCTTCGCTTTGACCAAACTCAACTACATCAACAGTCTTATCAATCTCAATCCATTGCTGCACCATACCCAAACCAAAAGGTCCATCTCGTAAAATAGTCGCCGGCACAATATTGAAGGCTGCCAATTCGCTGACCAGAAAGGCGCAATATTCTCGGAATGCCAAATTGCCGTCTTGAAAATCCCAGAGTGGCTTTTCACCGGCGATTGGTTTATATATAACTTTAATGCTTGAGTTTGGACTTACTATCTCGCCCATTAAGGTGGCATTGGAAGCATCAATTAATCGGCCGATAACTTTTATATCGCCAATGGATAGTGATTTGGAAGAGATGTTCATCTGCGATATCCATTTGCTCTAGGACATAGATGGCCCCGTGGATCCACTGGGAGTGCACAGAATGGACATGCTGGTCTGCCAGCATTAACCACAGAAGATGCTCTTAAACAAAAACCTTTGACTTGATTTATTCTTAATGTAGCAATCACTAGATCTGGACCCGTGTCCAAATCATCAATTAACATTTCGTCTTCCTGGGAAGCCGCCTGAATATTTACAACAACTAAGTCTGACTCCCAAGTAATACTTATTATTCCTACCTGAAAATCTTGCTCAATTGGCAGTTCAAGTGGTTCATCATCGACAACTGGAGTGGTGGATAATTCGTCAAGAGATGCCATTTTTGAGCGCCTAAGTTCTCTAACTAGCTCGTCAAATCTTTCAGAAAGGGCGATTACCTGTCCTTTCTCAATTGCCAAGGTATTTACCCCTAGTGCGGACTTAACTTGCAGGAAAAATTCTCTCTCCCCTGGCTCACCAATTGCACTAACGATAAATCTAGTAGCAGGTTGGTGGCGGTAGATTATTCTTGGCATTACTTGATCGCTCCAAAAAATTTTCTTCTCAGTGTATTTCCCCCACCTATTGAATCTTTGATTGATAACTGCTTAATTGGGGAAATGTTCAAATTATTGGTGCTGATTATCTTGGAGGATCTTTTTTCAATACTAATTGCTGATATTGAACCCGGCTCTATCACGAATTTCTGAAAAGAGTTCAATTCTAGTCCAGCAACCGAGGCAAGAAACATTTTGATCACATCTCCATGGCTGACAACAAGGATTGGTCCTTTTTCACCATAGAGTTTTACTTGAAATTTCCCAACACGCGCATGTAAATTTATAAAACTCTCTCCTTTAGGGAAGGTGAACTGCGCTGGATTTTTCTGCACTTTTTTCCAGTTTTTCTCCTTCTGTAACGCAGATAGTTTTCGTCCCGACCATTGTCCATAATCCATCTCAATAAGATCAGAGTCAGTGAGAGTTTTAACGTTTCGTCTTGATTGAATATAAGGATCAATCGTTTGAATGCATCGTAGAAGTGGGCTTGAAAAGATCTTTGTAGGCTTGATCATTGCTATTGTGTTGACTAGATTCTCGGCCTGCTTAAACCCGTACTTTGATAACTCTACAGAGTTGTCCTGCCCTGCCAATATTCCACTTACATTCGCAGATGATTGAGCATGGCGTAAAAGGTAAACAATGGGCATTTGGCAAGGTTACCGATCTTTTTGCCCTCTTGTTGCTAATCTCCCAGTCATGGAATTGCGCAGGATGGGCGGGGTATCAATTTCAAGACTTGGTCTTGGGACTATGACTTGGGGCCGGGATACAGATGAAAATGAAGCCGCCCAACAACTGCAGGAGTTTATTGAAGCGGGTGGAAATCTAGTCGATACCGCTGCTATTTATGGTGATGGTGATGCTGAGCGTGTGCTCGGTGGATTTATTGGCACATTGGTTAAACGCGATAACATTTTTATAGCTACAAAAGCTGGGGTAACTTTCAAAGATGGCATAAGACAGGTAAGCAATTCCAGAAATGATTTAATTACTGATTTAGACAAATCATTAAGTAGATTAAATGTAGATCATATTGATCTGTGGCAGATTCAAACTTGGGATTCAAATACCCCAATTGAAGAAACTTTATCTGCCCTTGACTACGCAACATCCTCTGGTAAGGCCAGGTATGTAGGAGTCTGTAACTTTAATGGCTGGCAATTAGCTAGATCAGCGACCTTGCAGAATCCTATCTTTGGAAAAGCTGCAATAACCTCTTCGCAAAATGAGTACTCACTTCTTAATCGGCGCGCAGAAGATGAACTAATTCCTGCCGCGGATTCACTTGGACTGGGTTTTATTGCATGGTCACCACTTGGTCGCGGCGTACTTACTGGAAAATACCGAAATGGCGTACCTTCAGATTCAAGAGGTGCTTCTCCTCATTTTGCAAACTTTGTTGATGCATATTTATCAGAAAGAGCAAACAAAATTGTTGAGGCCGTCTGCATCGCAGCCGATGGATTAGGTTATTCGCCGTTAGAGGTTGCATTGTCTTGGGTCAGGGATGCACCAGGCGTTACAAGTGCGTTAATAGGTGCAAGAACTGGCGCCCAACTTAGAGGCATACTTACCGTTGAACAGATTGTACTTCCTCAACAAGTCAGACAAGCTCTAGATGAAGTTTCTGTTCTCTCTTAGGATTCTGCTTAAACATTTTCTAGAAACTCATACAACACTCTTACTCCGAATTTTAAACCATCAATAGGCACGCGCTCGTCTACACCGTGAAAGAGTGAGAAAAAATCTAAATCAGTTGGTAGGCGGAGTGGAGAAAAACCATAACCAATAATTCCAAGATCACTCAGCGCCTTATTATCTGTTCCGCCACTCATTAAATATGGAACTGGAATCGCTCGTGAGTCCTCGGTAGCAAGTGCATTACACATCGCCTCAACTAAACTTCCCGAAAAGTCAGCTTCTAAAGCTATGTCTCTTGTTATAACCTCAATATCAATTTCTTGACCAGCAAGTTTGGTGATTGTTTCAACTAGATCTGATTCATGTCCTGGTAAGAAACGACCATCAACTACTGCACTGGCGCTCTGTGGAATTACATTTGCCTTGTAGCCAGCCTCTAACATCGTTGGGTTAGCGGTATTAGTTAGAGTAGCTCCAATCATCTTGGCAGCACTACCTAAGTGCTTTAAAAGATTCTTAAAATTGGCAGGATCAAATGTGTCCCCAGTTAGATCAGCAATTTTCTTAAATAGTAACTTATTTGTTTTGGTTGGAACTTGCGGCCATTCATAACTACCAATTCTTGAAACTGCATTAGAGATTTTTGTTACTGCATTGTCAGTATTAATAAATGAGCCATGCCCTGCCGTGCCCTTGGCGCTGAGCTTGAGCCACTGTATTCCTTTTTGCGCCGATTCAATTAAATAAAGTCGATGATCACCCGTTATCGTAACTGAAAAGCCACCAACCTCAGAAATTGCTTCTGTAAAACCTTTAAATAATTCTGGTCTATTTTTAACTAACCATCTTGAGCCATAAATACCAGATGCCTCTTCGTCGGCAAAGAAAACTAAAAGTATATTTCTTGGAGGCTTATAACCCACTCGTTTCCACATTCTTACAGATGCCAATAGCATTGCATCCATATCCTTCATATCAACTGCGCCTCTACCCCATATAAAGCCATCTTTTATTTCGCCACTAAATGGGTCTACCGACCAATCCGATGCATCTGCGGGAACTACGTCAAGATGCCCATGTAGTACTAAACCTGGCCGAGTAATGTCACTTCCTGCAATTTTTGCTACAACATTTAATCTATTTGGAGCCGATTCAATAAGCTCAGCATCAATACCTACCTCAGATAATTTTTTGGCAACATACTCGGCAATTAATCGTTCATCACCTTTACCTTCTCCGTAATTAACGCTTGGAATCTGAATCATCTCTTGGCAGAACAAAACTGTTTCTTCTTCTAGTTGCGCTATTTGATCTGCAGTTAAATTCATACCTAAATCCTATCTAAGTTGGATTTCCCTTGAATTACTATTAGGTTAAAATACAAAGATGTCCGGGTGGCGGAATTGGCAGACGCGCTAGCTTGAGGTGTTAGTGCCCGTAAGGGCTTAGGGGTTCAACTCCCCTCCCGGACACAAGTATTTGACCCAATCAATAAGATGGTGTCGTGAGCAGAAATTTGAATAGCTTAATCCGGACGATTCCCGATTTCCCTAAACCTGGAATCAGTTTTAAGGATATAACTCCCTTGATAGCAAATGGTGACGCTTTTTTGAATGTATCCAAACAAATAGCTCAATTAAGTCAAGAATGCGACTACATCGCAGGTATTGAAGCTCGTGGATTCATTTTTGCATCCTCGGTATGCGCACTTACTGGGAAGGGATTTATTCCGATTCGAAAGAGTGGTAAGTTGCCTGGAGAGACAATTTCATCCACCTATGATCTTGAATATGGAACTGCAACACTGGAAATTCATACCGACATTATTAAACAAGGTTCAAAGGTATTAGTTGTAGATGATGTTCTTGCAACTGGTGGAACTGCTATTGCCGCCACAAAATTATTGACAACGGCGGGCCTAATCCCGATGCGACTAGTTTTTCTATTAGCTATTCCTGAACTCAATGGAATGGCGCGAATCGCTGAAGCCTTACCTGATCTAAAAACTGAAGTGATCTTGGCACAATAACCCAATGGCGGAGTTAATTTATTATTGCGGAACAATGGATAGCGGCAAATCCACCCTTGCCTTGCAGACTGCTCATAACCATCGCTCCCGTGGACGAGATGGAATTATTTTCACAACTCTTGATAGAGCCGGTAAAGGCTTAATTTCTTCTCGACTTGGTTTGCAGATAGAAGCTCTTGAGGTAGATCCAGATTTAGACATTCATAAACTGGTAGTCGAAAGATTATCAATTGGTGGAAGAATCAATTTTATTATTTGCGATGAAGCACAATTCTATACACCCAAGCAAATAGAGGAGCTGGCTCAGATTGTGGATGGCCTTGGTATTGATGTGTATGCCTTTGGGATACTTTCAGACTTTAGAACTAAACTTTTTCCAGGAAGTGCAAGATTGGTTGAGTTAGCCGACCGAGTGCAGACGCTACAAGTCGAAGCTCTTTGCTGGTGTGGCGAAAGAGCAACACATAATGCAAGAACCTTGGATGGAAGGATGGTTACTGAAGGCGAACAAGTTGTTGTTGGTGATGTAAGTTCAAACTCCACCGTCGCATATGAAGTTCTTTGTAGACGTCATCACATGCGAAAAGTCACTTCAAAAGTTTCAAATCCGGCAGCCGAGCAATCACTTCCATTCAACAAGTAAAAAGGAGAATCATGCAAACAAGAGGGTATGTCGTCAAAGCTGCAAGGCAGCCACTGGAAAGTTATGATTTTGAAAGACGCGAAATGCGCCCACGAGATGTCGCTCTTGATATTTTCTATGCTGGCATCTGTCATTCAGATATTCATCAAGCTCGAGAAGAATGGGGCCCTGCAATATTTCCGATGGTTCCAGGGCATGAGATTGTTGGAAAAGTAACGCAAGTAGGAAGTCAGGTAAGTAAATTCAAGGTCGGTCAGCTGATTGGTGTTGGTGTTTTTATTGACTCCTGCCGCAAGTGTTCAAGTTGTAACGCTGGCTTAGAGCAATATTGTGTAGAAGGGATGACTGGTACATATAACGCATACGAAAGGGATGGGACGACTATTGCATTTGGTGGATATTCAAACAAGTTTGTAATTGATGAGGATTATGCAGTTCATGTGCCCGAGAACTTGGAGCTTTCAGGCGTTGCGCCATTAATGTGTGCTGGCATAACTCTCTATTCCCCACTAAAGCACTGGAAGGCAGGCCCTGGGAAAAAAGTTGGAGTCATGGGTCTTGGAGGCTTAGGTCATATGGGAGTTAAGTTTTCGCATGCACTTGGGGCTGAAACGACGGTATTTTCGCACTCACCTGAAAAAGAATCTGATGCAAAGCGAATAGGAGCCGATCACTTTGTTATCACAAAAAATATCGCAGAGCTAGACAAGCATAAGCAAAGTTTTGACTTGATTCTAAACACCGTATCAGCTGATTTAGATCTAGAGCCTTACTTACAACTATTAAAATTAGACGGGACCCTAGTTGTAATCGGATTACCTGGTAAGCCATACGCTGTTAACGCTGGTACTTTGCTTGGCCAAAGGCGTTCGTTATCTGGTTCAATGATTGGTGGAATGACCGAATTACAACAAATGCTTGATTTTTGTGGAAAGCATAATATTGTCAGTGATGTCGAAGTCATAAAAGCAGATTATATTAACAATGCATATGATCGTACTGTGGCCAGCGATGTAAAGTACCGATTTGTAATTGACGCATCTACCTTTTAAGAAAATTGATGAGCTGCTAGCGCCAGTAGTGGTGCTAGCGCCAAAGCTGGCAGCAAGTTTCCGATCTCAATGCTCTTAATCCTAAGTAATCTAAGCGAGATACCAATCAGTAAAATTCCACCCACTGATGTCATAGCTAAGATTTGATAATCACTTAGTATCGCACCAAGAAATATGCCAATCAATGTCCAACCAAATTGGTAGATCCCAACCGGTACACAAGAAAGCGCTACTCCCCAGCCGAAAGTTGCAGCAAAAGCCATTGCTGCAAATCCATCGAGCGTACTCTTCAATACTAATTGATCAATACCAGTTCCCATCCCATCTGAAATACTGCCCAAAATTGCGAGCGGGCCAATCACAAAAATTAAGGAGGACGTTACAAACCCTTCAATGAATTTCGAATCACCATCTTTAGCAAATCTTATTTTCAAACGTTCGCCAAATTTTTCTAACTTGTCCTCGATCTGCCACCAACTACCCAAAACAGCCCCAACAACTAGTGAGAATACGACGACTAGGAGCGGCCATCCCTTGGGCATTGAACTTTGAAGAATAGGATCCCAAAAATCCATAAGCGCATCCGCAGCGGAAATAATGGTTATGCAACCCAGTGCATCCAATATCAAAGTTCGTAATCTCTCTGAAATCTTGGTGCCTATGAGAACACCTAACGCCCCACCAAGAATTATTGTTGAAATATTTAGAATTGTCCCGAAACCAGCAAACATCAACTAAACCTCATAATCGATGCAATCCCAGCAACTAAGCAGTAAATTGCAAATGGATATAGAGTCCTAGTCTTAAACCATCGAACAAGAAAGGTAACACTTATATAGGTGCAAATGAAGGAGACAATTGAACCGACCAAAATTTGTCCGAGAAGTTGGTTTGCACTCGTTGTAAATAATTGAGGTAATTTTACGACCGAAGCACCCAAAATAACAGGTAGCGACAGTAGAAAAGCAAAATCTGATGCAACTGAGTGGTTCAGTTTCTTTAATAATCCTGCACTCATAGTCACACCGAAGCGACTTATTCCGGCGAATAGAGCCAAACTTTGGCCGAACCCGATAACTAGAGCACTTTTCGCATTAACTCTGTTATCAATCTCGGCATCGGAATCATGAAACTCGTGTGCCAGGTCGCGTCTAGATAATCTCTCAGCACTAATTAGGATTAATCCATTTATTGTTAGGAACACTGCCGAGAACGAAGGATTACCAAAAATTTTCTGAAAATAATCCTCGAAAGCTAACCCAAGTAAACCAACAGGTATCGTGGCTATAACTACATATGTCAGCACCCTAAAAGGTGTGCTTTGATAATTTCTTGACCGTACCGCTTTGAAGCTTCCGCTAACCAAATTCAGCCATCTTTTTCTAAAAACAATAAAGAGTGCAAAGGCACTTGCAAGATGCATAGCAATTGAGATCAGCAGATAGGTTTCATTCTCAGTACTAACAAACTGCTTGAATGATCCACCAATCCAGGCTGGAATTAAAATAGCATGACCCAGACTTGAAATTGGAAATAGTTCAGTTATACCCTGAATCACACCAATCAAAAAGGCTTGCCCGTAAGTAAACTCCACAAATAGCCAATCTCTAGAGTAAATCCACTATAGTTTAGCAGTGATTGAATCATCAAAAGGTGCTAAAAGATTTTTATCACTGATCCGAGTATTTAAGCCTTCAAGAACAATTCCTATAACGCCATGGCGTGCAAACTCTACTTGGGCCATTGGTTTAGAAAAGCAACATCTACAACGTATCTTTATCCTGGTTATTGGATTGACAATTTTTGGAATTGGAGACGCCTTTTTAATTGTCACCAATTTAGGCAATTCCCCGTGGACTGTATTTGCGGAGGGAATTTCACTCAATTCGCCACTTAATATTGGTGCATCTACATTTGCGGTCTCTACAATTGTTCTATTTCTTTGGCTTCCACTAAAGCAGCGACCAGGTTTTGGCACAATTGCGAATATAGTAGTTATTGCAGTAGCTATTGAGCTGGGGTTATTTTTGATTCCAGAGATTGACAATATTTTTTTGAAATATTTCTATATTCTCTTCGGCATTGCTCTGGTGGGTGCAGGGTCGGCTTTATACATAACCTGCGGGTTGGGTACCGGTCCGAGGGATGGGCTAATGACTGGGCTTCACTATCGCACGGGAATTAGGGTCGGAAGAGTCCGGTTAATGCTGGAGATTTCGGCGTTGATTGCAGGCGCCTTGTTAGGTGGAACCTTGGGTGTAGGGACCGCCCTTTTTGCTCTTCTTATTGGGCAATCAGTAGCCATTTCTCTTGGTGTCGTAGGGCGGCTTACCAGTAGGTAACCAATAGATTTGAGGCACTCCCCTCGGTTTGTCAGACCGCATCTGACAACATGTCGAAAACACCATGTTAAAAAAACAGAAGGGTCTAATCCATGCTTGATAGTTTCTTTAAAATCAGTCAGCGTGGCTCAACCGTAGCTCGTGAAGTTCGTGGCGGAATCGTCACATTCTTCACGATGGCCTACATTGTTGCGCTCAATCCACTCATCATCGGTCTTGCTAAAGATGCCGATGGAAAATATATTGGCGGAGGCGATGCACCTAATCTTGCATTAGTTGCCGCAGCCACCGCACTCATTGCCGGCGTTATGACCATATTGATGGGCGTAGTCGCAAACTTTCCATTAGCCATAGCAACCGGATTAGGATTAAACACGTTTGTTGCCGTTGGTATCGCCTCAAAAATGACCTGGGCAGATGCCATGGGACTTGTGGTCCTTGAGGGTTTAATCATCTTAATTCTCGTGCTAACCGGATTTCGAACTGCGGTTTTCCGAGCCGTTCCTACGCAACTTAAGGTCGCTATCTCAGTTGGTATCGGTCTTTTTATTGCTCTAATCGGTTTGGTAGATGCAGGCTTTGTTCGCAGAACTGGAACTGGTCCTGTACCGGTAACTCTGGGCGATAATGGAAACTTAGTCGGCTGGCCAGTAATCGTATTTGCATTCGGACTATTGCTAACTATTGCATTAATGGTTAAAAAGGTTAAGGCTGCGATCTTAATTGGAATTGTTACTGCAACCATTTTGGCAGTAGCAATTGAATCTGCATTTAAAATTGGCCCACTTTTTAATGGCGCTACAGGGGCAGTAAATCCAAAGGGTTGGAATTTAAATGTTCCGGCAATTCCTGAATCGATCGCTGCTACACCAAGTTTTGGAATCCTTGGAGATTTCAATCTACTTGGTGGATTTGATCGAATCTCATTAGTGGCGGCCATTCTCCTAGTATTTACACTTCTACTAGCAGACTTTTTCGACACAATGGGAACTATGACCGCCATTGGTAATCAAGCAGGACTTGTAGACCGAGATGGGAATGTAGAGGGAGCTAACCGAATTCTTCTGGTTGACTCCATTGCTGCAGCCGCTGGCGGAGCTGGTTCAGTTTCTTCAAATACTTCCTATATTGAATCTGCATCTGGTGTCGGCGAAGGTGCTCGTACCGGTCTGGCGTCAGTGGTTACGGGCTTGTTGTTCTTGTTGACAACATTCTTAGCTCCACTGGTTGCAGTGATTCCTTACGAGGCTGCTACACCTGCGTTAATCGTTGTTGGATTCTTAATGATGACTCAGATCAAGGGAATTGATTGGGATGATCTTGGAATTGCGATTCCAGCTTTCCTAACAATTATCTTGATGCCATTCACCTACAACATTTCAGTAGGTATTGGCGCCGGCTTTGTGTCATATGTAGTAATCAGACTATTCCAAGGCCGAACTAAGGAGATTAATCCTTTGATGTGGATCGTGGCTGGTTTGTTTATGATCTACTTCTTGCAATCTCCAATCAATATCTGGACTGCATAAAACAAAAAATAGATAGGGGTGGATGCTTAGCATCCACCCCTTTACCATTTAATTGGTGGTAGTCCTTTTGCAACCAACTTCATGTTTGATTTGCTAAATGGCTTTGATCCAAAAAAACCACGGTATGCAGAGAGAGGACTTGGATGTGCAGAGGTGATTACATTTTCTTGCGGAAAATATCTAGCAGCAACGGCTGCATGATTTCCCCATAAAATACCAATTGCACCATTCCGAGCGACAGTTTCAATTACTGGCTCAGTGATTTTAGACCAATTCAAATTTAGATGTGAATTTGAATCATGCGCAGCTACTGTTAGAGATCGATTCAGAAGTAATACGCCTTGATCTTTCCAATCAGTTAAATCACCGTTCATCCTTTTATAACCCAGATCTGACTCCAGCTCAGTAAAAATGTTTTTCAACGATGCAGGTAAAGGATTCGTACCCTTTCTAACAGAAAAGGCCATACCCATTGCATGTTTAGGGTTTGGATAAGGGTCTTGCCCAACTATCACAATCTTAACTTGCTCAGGCGGTAATGATAAAGCTCTAAAAATATTCTCTTGATCTGGTAGAAATCTTTTAGGCAGTTTTTGGCTGATAGATTCTAAAATTTGTAAGTCGACAATTTTATGCCACGGTTTAGGCAGTAAGCCAACTAGATCAACGGGCACGAGCGAAGAAACGTCCGTTTTGAGATTGTACAGATATTGGTATGCCATAAGCTGAACTCAAATTTTCGTCGGAAATTACTCGATTAACTTCGCCTGATGCGACTACCTGGCCATCTTTAAGCAGTAAAGCATGAGAAGTTCCAGATGGAATCTCCTCAATGTGGTGAGTAACAATTACCGTTGCTGGCGCTAGTGGATCCTTAGAAAATACTTCTATACGCTTAAGCAAATCTTCTCTACCGCCTAAATCTAAAGAAGATGCTGGCTCATCTAAAAGTAAAAGTTCCGGATCTGCCATCAATGCTCTTGCTATTTGAACCCGCTTTTTCTCACCTTCACTAAGGGTGCCAAATGATCGATCACCCAATTCTCTAACTCCTAAAGCTGTTAGAAGTGCCATAGCTCGCGACTCATCCCATAGATCATATTTTTCTTGCCACCTACCTAAAACAGCATACGCTGCAGTAAGCACTGCATCAATTACTAATTCGTCGGATGGTAATTGTTCAACTAATGCGGAAGATGTCAGACCAATGCGAGTTCGCAATTCAAAGACATCGACTTTACCTAACTGCTGACCCAAGATTTCAATTTTTCCGGTAGTTGGGTGAATTAGTGAGGCACAAATTTGCAACAATGTAGTTTTGCCTGCTCCATTAGGCCCTAAGACCACCCAGCGCTGCCCTTCGAGAACCTGCCAACTTAACGGTCCGAGTATGGTTTTATCGGCTCTACGAACGCTTATCTCTTCCAGATTCAAAATAGCGTTCATAAGGATAAAAGATACCTCGCTTAAGGCCAATACCGGATAATCTGAGCCAATGCCTAGCGAGAAAATCTTACAATTCACTGGTTTGATTCTAGTTTCAGGCCAAGATAGGCCAGGGATCATGGCAGATCTAATGACCACTCTGTCAGAGTTTTCAATAAGGATTATTGATGTCCAGCAGATAAGCATTCGGGGGCGATTAATCCTGACGGTTCTCATATCTCTTGATCAAGCTCACAAAGCGGCTATCGCAAATGACCTTGACCATTTACAAAAGAAAAGCGGTTTAGATATTGCTGTCGATTTTGCTGAATTATCGGTATCGCCAGAAGAGCCTGAGTGTTTAATAGTGATACTGGTAGCCAAAGAAATAGAACCTTTAAAGATATCGGCAATTGCATCAGAAATTGCGAGAATGGATGGGAACATCAGGCATGTTAAAAGATCAAAGTATAGATCACTTGAATCTATTGAATTTCAACTTTCCATTCCAAACAAAATGCTTAAAATTGTTCAACAAAATCTTAAACAGGTGGCACTCATTAACGATATAGATCTATCAGTTGAGTTAGGTGGCAGCGCTCGACAAAGAAAACGCGTAGTTTTACTTGACATGGATTCAACTTTGATAGAGCAAGAAGTTATCGATCTCATTGCAGAACATGCAGGCCAAGGTAGATATGTAACAGAGATAACTAAACAGGCTATGAATGGTCAAATGGACTTCAAAGAGGCGCTAGAGAAAAGAGTAGGTGTGCTAAAAGATCTAAATATTTCTATTCTTAATAAAGTACGTAATGATATTAAGTTGACTAAGGGTGCCGTAGAAATGATCTCAAATTTACACGCGTGCGGCCACCATGTTGGAGTGGTATCGGGTGGCTTTTTAAATGTGATTGAACCGATTCTTCAGGATCTTAAGATTGACTTCTATCGAGCCAATAGGCTTGAGGTAGTCGATGGCAAACTTACTGGAAAAATCGAGGGAGATACCATTGATAGCGATGCAAAACTTTTAGCCTTAAAGGACTTTGCTCTACAAAGCAAAGTTGATCTAGCTCATACAGTCGCTGTCGGCGATGGTGCAAACGATATCAAAATGATTGAATCTGCTGGACTTGGTATTGCCTTTAATGGTAAATCAGAATTAAAAAAGATTGCCGATACAACCATATCCCAGCCTGATTTGAGTGCCGTATTGCTATTGATGGGAATTCAAGTTTAATTCAATCTTACTTTAGCGAGTTCGCGCAATTTTTCAATGGTAGCCACAGGATTATTTGAATTATAGACAGCACTTCCGGCCACAAAACAATTTGCACCTGATTCTGCAGCCTCTTCAATTGTATTTTCCGAAATTCCACCGTCAACCTGAAGTATTGGCTTTACACCATTTAATAAGTCTATCCATTCACGGGCCTGCCTAACCTTTGGCATTTGTTGACTCATGAAAGATTGTCCGCCAAAACCAGGCTCAACCGTCATAACAACTAGCATGTCTATATCTGCAATAAAGTCTTCAACTTCTGAAAAATCTGTTCCGGGCTTAATTGCTATTCCTACCTTTGCCCCATTGGATCTAATGTCTTTAATGATTTGACCTACACTTTTAGCTGCTTCGAAATGAAAGGTTACTGAGGCGCATCCAGCGTGTGCATATTTAGGGGCGAGAAAGTCAGGATTTTCTATCATCAAGTGAGCGTCGACTGGAAGTTTAGAAATTTTGATTATCTCAACTGCGCGATCAAATGTAAATGAAAAGTTTGGTACAAATTTATTGTCCATAATATCGAGGTGAAGGAAATCTGATACAGGTGCTACTTTTGAAATTTCATTTTCAAGGTCATCAAAATTGGCATTCAAAATACTTGGATTGATAAATACCTTTGCTGATTTATTCAAGATTAAACTTCTTTCTTAAACAATGCCATAAACATAGCATCTGATTGATTTTTGTGCGTCCATAATTGCATAGTTCCATCTTCTTGAATTCCACTTTTATTCTCCAGTATCAGAGATTGCATAGGGACGAGTTTCATATCAGGGTGACTGCCTAAGAAGTCGATTACCTGGCCTTTAGTTTCGGCTAAATGGGGCGAGCAAGTTACATACGCAATCATTCCGTTTGGATTCAATAGAGAATAAGCACTTATCAATAGATTCCTTTGAAGGACTACTAACTCTTTTAAGTTTACGACAGATCTTCTCCACCTAGCCTCCGGTCTTCTTCTTAGGGCACCAAGACCAGTACATGGAGCATCAATTAGAATACGATCAAACTTATTCAAAAAATTATTAGGCTTGGTACCATCATGAACAAGTACATCATTATTGTTTGTGACCCGCTTTATTAACTCAGCTCTATTAGGGTTAATCTCGTTCGCTATGAACTTAGAATCAGGATGATTAACTTTTATCCAATTATAGAGATAAGCTGCTTTACCTCCAGGACCTGCACATAAGTCCAACCACTTCTGATTATTTTCAGCCGTTGCTATGAAGTTCTCAACCACCAATTGAGATCCCCTGTCTTGAACGCCAACTCTTCTCTCTAGTACTGGTGGAAATTCAGATGGGATAGTGGACACATTAAAACCATTTGGAGTGCCAGTAATTTTGACTCCACCAAGGGATTCAATTTCATTAATAGTTGATTTGCCTGGCCAACATACCAAATCAGGTGCAGCAGGCAAATTGTTGGAACGAAGCAACTCTTCAACTTCTAGCCAATCTTTTAAGCAATCATAGAAAGAACTAACTATCCATTCTGGATGACTATACTCAATGCTCAATCTCTGGATAACAGGCAGATCCTTTGTTTCAATAATTGAGGATTCTTCGGAAGTTACTTTTCTTAAAATGGCATTCACGTAAGAGGCTTTTGATTCTCCAGCAACGAATTTTGCAACCTCAACAGTCTCTGAAACTGCCGCATGGTTGGCCACTCTCATTTGGGTTATCTGGTGAATCCCTATTCTAATCAAATCTACTATTTTTGGATCAACCTCATCAATATTCCTATCCAAATATTTAGAGGCAATATAGTCATGCTGACCTTGCATACGAAGAGTTCCGTAAGACAGCTCAGTCGTAAACGCGCGATCAGATTTATCCATTTTAGAATTTGAGAGGAGTTCAGGAAGTCTTAGATTTGCATAAGCGCCTTGCCTATTGACCTGAGAGACTAACTCATAAGCAACAAGTCGGGATTGATTGGGTTTTGGCTTACCCAAGATACAAACCCGTTCGAGTGCTAAGGCCACGAATGAATTCACTAGCGGTCATCGATACCCTTCCAGCAGGTGTTAGATTCAATATTTCAATCGCACCATTAGCCGTTCCAACAATCAACTTTTCGGCATCAATGAAAACTTCCCCACATTTCAAAGTTTTATCAACAATTGTCGGCCTAAGCTTTTCTATTTTCAGTCTAAGCTCTCCAAGCATTGTCCAAACTCCCGGATTGTGATGCAAAGCCCGATACAAATTGTAAATGTGCTCACTAGGTGAATCCCAAATAATCTGACTATCAGCCTTATTGAATTTTGCAGCATAGGAAACTCCAACCTCACTTTGGGGAGTCGGTAACACGCCTTTAGAAATCATGCTTAATGTCTCTACAGCAAGGCTCGCACTCAATTCGCTAAGTTCATTCAGTACATCCTCCGTTGTTGCATCGACTTTTAGCGGTACCTCAAGCACTTTATAAACAGGTCCGGTATCAAGCCCTTGGTCAAGTTTAAATACCGAAACACCGGTCGTTTTATCACCTGACAAAATTGCGCGCTGAACGGGCGCTGCTCCACGCAACTTTGGTAACACTGAAAAATGGACATTTAGCCAACCAAACTTTGGCAAGCTCAACAATCTTTGGGTAATAATTTGTCCATAGGAAATGGTTATAATCAAATCTACTTTTGAAGTTGTTATTAGCAGTTCGAAGTCATCGATACTCTCGGGCTTGAAAACTTCTATTTTCTCTTCTTTTGCCCAAACGGCTAGGGGGTTAGAAGTTACTGATAAGCCTCTACCATATGCCTTATCTTGGCTAGTAACGATCCCCACCAACTCATGATTTTGATTATTTTTTAGTGCTGAAGTCAGCGGCCTTGCCAAAAGCGAAGTAGATGCAACTATTATCTTCAAATTTACAAACCCTGACCAAATGTATTATGAGGAGAGATTTTAATTTTTGGCGCAAAACCATTTTGATTTGCCAGCCCAAACCACTCAGATTCTCGAATTTCCTTCATGGCAATTTTTCTTTGCTCACTATTCATTCGATCGATGAAAAGCACCCCGTTAAGGTGATCGGTTTCGTGCTGTAAACATCTAGCTAATAGTTGTGTGCCCTCAACTACAACTGGATCTCCGTACATATTAAATCCTTTAGCAACCGCTCTAAATGCCCTTGGAGTTTCAAACGATAGATTAGGAAAAGATAAACATCCTTCCTCTCCCTCTTGAATTTCCTCACTCAAATCCAGTGTTGGATTAACTAAGTGTCCAAGTTCATCGTCTATATCCCATACAAAAACTCTTAGTGGAACTCCAATTTGAGGAGCAGCTAATCCAACTCCTGGTGCTGCCTGCATTGTTTGAGTCAGGTCAGAAACTAAGTTCCTAAGCTCTTTATCAAAATTGGTTACTGGAATTGCAGGCGTAACCAGCACTGGATCCCCAAATAACCTAATTGATTGAACAGTCATGTTCTAATGATACTTCATATTAAAGATCAAATGGATCTAAACGAATTTGAAAAACACTCCTACCTTTTAGCCCTTGCAACCTTACGACATCATCAAGCATGTCCACCAACTTGCTAGAATCTTCCAGCGAGGCTCTAATGATGATTTTACTTTTAGAACTATCTATCTCCACTGGCCCATTCACTTCAAAAGCAGTAGCAGATTTCAAATTTTCCGAAAACTTTGAGATATCTTTCTTTATACCTGTCACAACGGCCATACGAAAGAAGGGAGGTAACTTAGCAGCCTTACGCTCTTTAAGAGTTTGTTTTACCAAATAAGATGAGTCAGATCTTAATAAAGATTGAGTAAGGGGATGCTTATTTGGCAAAGAGATAAAAACCTCAGCTATATCAAGGGTTCTATTTAAGTTTGAAAACCAAGTATGTCTGGCTAACTCCTCGGAACGCAAAAATGGGCGATTTACTATTCTTTCACCATCGAACAAAATGACAGCAGCATAAAGGCCTTTAGGTTCTGATCCGGCGGTAGCTAAGACAATATATTTACCCTTTGGCATAACTCGTAACTGCTTCGTTCCAGAGGAAACTAAAAGTGGAATCGTAGGTAGAGCTCTGCCAATCTCTTCAGCCAGGCGTTCAATGCCTTTAGAGATCACATATGGCAAGCCTCCATTACAAAAATTACATCTCCAATCATTGTGCGCTTTATAACATATATAGCATCTTGGTACCTTTCCGGAACCGACAATTTGCAACTTTCCCCCACACTCACAGTTAGCAGCATTTCGACATTTTGCGCATAAAAAAAGATTTCCATACCCCTTCTCAGCAACAGAAACTAAGACATTTCCTTTGGCGACCCCGATCTTAATCTGAGACAAATATGCGTTTGAATCTTCATTTGTTAAAAATCTTCTCTTACTCGTACTACTAATCTTCTTGCGTTCTAACCAGCCTATATCAATTAATCTCTCAATCTCTAAAGAATGTGAAGCTGAAACAAACATTAGAGAAACATCTTGTGCTCGAAGAAGCGAAACGTCTCGAGTATTCCAACCAGGAGAATGTAGTTCATAGTGAGAGTTATCTAAATCAGAAAATACAATTACTGTTGCACCAGATGATAAAGGAGCAAATATTCCACTCCTGGTTGCTAAAATGACTGCAGGCTCAGCAGAACTCACTTTCAAAAAATTTCTATATCTTTCATTCTTAGCTAAATGTGAACCTAGTTCAACTAATTGATCTCCAAATACTGGCGCTAGAATTTCCTTAAAGTTAAAGATATCTTTCTCATCTGGCACAACCAATAAAACTTGCCCTATTTTTGACCTTAATTTCACTATCTGTGATATAAATTTATAAACATCTATCCCTGCAGGTGTATTTACTGCCCATCTTAGCCTTTTATCTATTCTTAGCTCTGAAAACTCAGTGTTACCGAATATTCTAGAAAAGTCATTATCTAAATCCAAATTTGGCGAATCTAATTCATTCTTGAAAAACAACTTTTCTTCTTTAATGACTCGAGCTGGTACAGCTTGTTTCAGTAAGTTCCAAAAACTGCCACCGAATCGGTTTCTAACCTGCTCTAAATGATAGATCAATTGCTGTGAAATAAAGCCACTTGGCGAACTCACACTTTTTATGAACTTTTTTTCGCGATCTGAAGAATCAATATCTGAAATTCGAACAATTAACCCTTCGGTATTCTTTTTTCCAAACTCGACTATTACCTTCGTGCCAATAGTTGCAAAAGAAGTTAAACTGCTTGGAATTAGGTAGTCATATAGGCCCTCAAGATGCGATACCGGTGTATCTACTAATACTGAAGCTACTTTTAGTTTTATTAGATCTTCTTTATCTATTCCAGGCTGGCTTTTTACTGACTGTCGCTTGAGCTTTAGTGGAGCAGTCACTGCTAATTAAAATAAGATTTCAGGGCAGATGCTCGATCGGTCTTTTCCCAAGTGAAATCAGGCAATTCTCTTCCAAAATGACCGTAAGCAGCTGTCTTGCCGTAAATTGGACGAAGTAGATCTAAATCTCTAATTATTGCCGCTGGACGAAGATCAAATACGCTTTGTATCGCCTCACTAATTTTTAAGATTGAAACCTTCTCGGTTCCAAATGTTTCTACAAATAATCCCACAGGATGTGCTTTGCCTATTGCATAAGCAACTTGAACCTCACATCTTTCGGCCAATCCTGCTGCCACAACATTTTTTGCCACCCAACGCATTGCATAGGCAGCCGATCTATCAACTTTTGAAGGGTCTTTTCCAGAAAAAGCACCACCGCCATGCCGAGCCATTCCACCGTAAGTATCTACGATTATTTTTCTACCAGTCAGGCCGGCATCGCCCATTGGTCCACCGATGACAAATCTCCCAGTTGGGTTAATTAAAACTTTAACATTTTTTGTTTCAATCTCTAGACCCTTTAAAATTGGATCTATTACCTGATCTCTTACTTCTGGATTTAATTTTCGATCTAAATCTACATCACTAGAGTGCTGAGTAGAGATAACTATAGTATTTAATGCGATTGCCTTATCGCCAGCGTACTCAATCGTTACCTGTGTTTTACCGTCAGGTCTTAAGTAGGAAAGGGTCCCATTCTTCCTTACCTTCGAAAGCTGTAATGAAAGTTTATGCGCAAGCGAAATAGGAAGTGGCATTAGCTCTGGTGTATCAATGCAAGCATAACCAAACATTAATCCTTGATCACCTGCTCCTTGTAAATCCAATGGATCAACTGATTCAGACTTTCTTTTCTCAACAGCCTGATCTACTCCTTGAGCAATATCTGATGATTGCTGCCCGATAGAAATAGATACTCCACAGCTATTCCCATCAAAACCTTTATCAGAAGAGTCATAACCAATCTCTAAGACCGTATCTCTTACAATATTCATTACATCTGCATACCCATTGGTCGTGACTTCACCGGCAACATGAACTTGTCCCGTAGTTATTAAGGTTTCAACAGCAACTCGACTTTTAGGATCTTGAGCAAGTAAGGAGTCCAAAATTGCGTCAGATATCTGATCAGCAATTTTGTCAGGATGTCCTTCAGTCACCGATTCTGAGGTGAAAAGCCTGTTACTCATGCGCTAACTCTAACCGTGAACACATTTGATCAAGCAATATATCTGACAGTGTCTGCTTAGAAATCTTTGGAACTCTGATTAGATCTTGATTCCTACCAAGAATAAAGCCTTCTGTGGAATCACTTCCAAAAATTGCCCCACTCGTTACATTATTTACGTAAATTAGATCTAAGTTCTTACTCTCTAACTTATTTTTTCCAGCAGCAATTAAATCAGATTCCTTATTTCTTGTTTCAGCAGCAAAGCCAACAATTACTTGATCCTTGCGTTTATTCCGAGAGAGCTTTAGTAAAATATCTTGATTTGCCTCTAAATTTATTGAATCTAATCCTGACTTCTTAATCTTCGTATCAGAATAATTGCTAACTTTTGCATCTGCAACTGCTGCACTCATTATTAAGGCGTCGGAGTGAGCGAACTCCAGGTTTAGTACCGCCGCCATCTCATCTGCAGTCTGAACATATGTTGTAGTAACGCCTTCAATTATCGGCAAATTAGTATTGGCTGCCACTAAATGAACATCAGCTCCTCGACTTGCAGCGGCTTCAGCAATGGCAAAACCTTGTTTACCTGATGACCTATTTCCTATGTATCTAACTGGATCAATTGGCTCTCGAGTACCACCAGCCGTTACCAAAATTTTATATCCCTTTAAATCGGTGCTCAAACTTGTTTGGGCATAAATTGACGAAATTATTTTTGAAACCTCAGGATATCTTCCTAAGCCAATATCAGCACCCGTCATACGCCCCTCGTCTGGTTCAATAACTATAAATCCTCTTCTTTTCAAAATTTCAATGTTCTCAACTGTGGCCGGATTGCTCCACATCTCAGGGTGCATAGCTGGAACTATAAATTTAATCCCATTAGAGGCTAAGACAATATTTGTCAGTAGATCGTCTGCCAAACCAGCTGAGATTTTTGCAATAATGTCGGCTGTAGCAGGGGCTATAATAATCAAATCATTCTCTTTAGCCATTGAAATATGTGGGACATTTTCAACTTCATTCCAAAACTCGGTAACAACCTTACGTCCAGATAGAGCTTCCCATGTTGCTTTACCTACAAAATTTAGGCTGGCTAAAGTTGGTACTACATCAATAATGAATCCTTCATCTTGCAATCTCCTCAACAGCTCACAAGATTTGTAGGCAGAAATGCCCGCTGATACTCCAAGGAGAAGCTTTCGACCACGGGGAAACATGGTTAAAAATTAGCTAGCTGTATTAGCTTGCTTTGGTTCTAAATTCTCAATAGTTAACAAGCCATCATTGATTTCACGCAATGCTATCGACAACGGCTTCTCATGAACATAAGTTTCTACCAAAGGTCCTACATACTCCAATAAACCTTCACCTAGTTGTGAGTAGTAAGCATTAATTTGTCGAGCACGTTTAGCTGCGTAAAGAACTAAGCTGTATTTTGAGCCAGCCTTATCCAATAACGCATCAATTGGTGGATTGGTAATTCCGTCTAACGCTGAGTTACTCATCGCGGCCCCTTTAAATATTTATCGAAGGGCTAAAGATACCAGTTCTGACACCGACCGTTCTACTTCATGATTTACCACAACATAATCGAATTCGGCAGCAGCCAAGAGCTCCTCTTTTGCTCTATCTAGGCGAGCCTGCGTCGAATGCTCAGACTCTGTTCCCCTATTAATAAGTCTAATTTTCAACTCATCCCAATTAGGTGGTTCTATAAAAATCAATATTGCATCCTTAGAATTCTTTCGTACTTGTCTAGCACCATTTAGCTCTATTTCAAGGATTACATTCTTTCCATTTTTAAGCGCCTCAAGCACTGGTGCTTTAGGGGTGCCGTATCTGGCTCCTGCAAACTCTGCCCACTCTAGAAATTCATTATTTGTAACCATCTCTGAAAATTTCTCAGTGGTAACAAAGTGATAAGACTCCCCATCCTTTTCACCTGGCCGAATAGCTCTAGTGGTGACTGAGACTGAAACCCAAAATCTATTGTCTGATCTTAGATGGTTTGTAATTGTGCTTTTTCCAACACCACTTGGACCTGATACAACCAGTAATTTCCCGATCTTTGGAGAGTTCTTCATAAGTAAAAACTCCTCTCTGAGCAGTTCAAGTTGCCTGTGTCCAACACCACCAATTCTACGCGATGGCGAGATCTTCGTTCTTTCCAAGATTGACTCGGCTCGAACCTTACCGATTCCTGGCACCGACTGTAAAAGATCTATCAACTTCATTCGAGTAATTGATTTACGTGAATCACTAAATAGATCAAAGAAATATAGTTTTCCATTTGTAATTTGGTCTTTTACTTCAGCTCGTTCTTGGCGTGCCTGCACTGCCTTTCGGCCAGCCTTACGGCGGAATCTATTACTGATCTTGGGTGGCTGCATTAAGCTAATGAATTCAAAATTAGTTCGATCTTTTTTTGCATTGCCTTGCCACTGTAATCCCATAACTGAGTAATAGATCGTCCGATAACCACAAAATTTGCACCTGCCGATACTGCCTCTTTCGGCGACATTACTCGTACTTGGTCACCTAGATCATCCCCTGGCACTCGCACACCAGGTGTAATCAGAGTTACAGAGTTTGATAATTCTCGTAAGGCTGCCACTTCAAAAGGTGAGCAGACTAATGATGTTGCTCCAGCAGCTAACGCAAGTTTGGCCCAACTTTTTGTGGTCCCTGCAATATCCTGAGCATGGTCAAGAGCCGAGAAATCTTCTTCGGAGAATGATGTTAGTACAGTAACTGCAGTAATCGAACCATTAGGTAAGGCATCTTTTGCTGCAGTAATCATCTTGCTACCACCTGAGGCATGTACTGTAAGAAATTTTGGCCTTAACTCTGCAACAGACTCTACGGCACCTTTGACTGTATTTGGTATGTCATACAACTTTAAATCTAGGAACAGTTCAAATTCGGCAATTGTGCGCAATTTTCTTATTCCATCCACTCCATTTCGCAAGAAGAATTCAAGACCAACTTTATAGTGATCGATAAACTTGCTTGAAGTCTTGATCCAACTTTCCGCCTGAGATAGTTCTTTGGTATCTAAGGCCAAGATAACTGGTGAATTCATCAATCTCCCCTATGTGCAAATCCAATTGCATCTCTTAAATCTTTAAATCCGCGCTCTACAAGCAAATCTGACAACTGCGTCTTAACCAGCATGGCAGCTTTGGGATTACCAAAAGTAGCAGTTCCAATTGAAACTGCACTCGCTCCAGCTAGTATTAATTCCAGAGCATCTCGTCCTGTGGAAACTCCACCCATCCCTACTATTGGAATATTTGGAAATGCTTGATGTACTTGATATATAGCGCGTACTGCCACCGGCCTAATTGCTGGTCCAGAGAGTCCCCCTGTTTTACCCGCTAATTTTGGTTTCATAGAATTCACATCAATTACCATACCTAAAAGAGTATTAATTAAAGCAACACCATCTACACCAGCATTTATCACTGATTTGGCTATTTCTACAATGTCGGTTACATCTGGTGAGAGTTTTGCAACAATAGGAAGTTCCCCACCAATATTCCTTCTCACCGCCTCTATTACCGCTACTGAGGTCTCTGGGTGACAAGCAAATACCTGTCCTCTATTTTCAACGTTCGGACATGAAATATTGACCTCGACTGCGCTGATTCCAGGGACTGCTCGCAAGCGCCTTGCAAGCACTCCATACTCTTCAACTGTTTCGCCTGCAATCGAGACAATTACTTTTACCTTTTGATCCATCAACCAAGGAATATCTTTCTCTAAAAAGGCATCAATTCCAGGTCCCTGTAATCCAATTGAATTAAGCATCCCGCTTGGAGTTTCTGCCATTCTAGGTGTATTACGACCTAGTCTTGGTCTAGTCATTATTGACTTTGTAACTATCGCTCCCAATTCGGCTAGCGGAAAAAACTGAGACAGTTCCTGACCAGAACTTGCACAACCGCTTGCAGTAAATATTGGATTAGGAAATCTTTTGCTACCAATCTTTGTGGAATAATCTAAGGCTGTCATGAGTGAAGTAAATCCGTTACTGTTTTTTTGTCCCATATAATCTCAGTTGCATCCATGACTGGACCATCAATGCAGGTACGAACCATTCTAATTCCACTCTCTTGCTTGATCGGAACTACACAAGTCATACATACCCCAATGCCGCAAGCCATAGATTCTTCTACAGAGCATTGATGGGCAATGTCAAAATCGTTTGCAATTTTTGCAATAGCTGACAACATTCCCATTGGCCCACAAGAATAAATTACCTCTGTCTTATACTCCCTGATTAACCTAGGAATTGCTTCGCTAATTTGTCCATGAATGCCTGCACTTCCATCATCTGTAGTTAGCGTTAGCGAAGAGACGCTTCGCTTTCCTTCAAGCGGTGCAAAAATTTTAGCTGCCGTACTAGCTCCCAAAACCATATCAACTCTGCAGCCTCTGTTCTTCAGCAACTCGGCCAAGGCAAATAACGGTGCTGACCCATATCCCCCGCCAATTAACATTGAATTTGCGTTGCTACTTGGAACACCAAATGCAGTTCCCAATGGGCCAATCAGATCCACGAATTCGCCAACCGTTCGAGAGCACAACCAATTACTTCCTTGGCCATGAGGAGCAACGACCAGTTCGATGCTTCCGCCCATTGGACCTTTATCAATTGCTCGATAAACCGCAAACGCTCTACGAAGTATGTGGGCGGACTGGCCATCGCCTATTGCAATTGCAACAAAATTCCCCGGCCTTGAATTTGCCGCCATTTCACCAACTGCAAAAACCATATGGTTATATGGTCCGAACTTTTTATTACTAATTACCTCTGCTGAGACTTGAACGGCAGATTTGTTTATAAGATGAGGGATCACTTTTTCATCCACTCCTGAAGTGATTTAATCTGAAAAACATTGTTTTGAAGTTCAGAGATACCGGCAACAGCAGCTTTGAATCCAGGAATAGTTGTAATACATGGCACTGATCTTGAAACTGAAGCAGTTCGAATCAAGAATCCATCTTGCCGTGATCCACGTCCAACTGGAGTATTGATCACTAACTGGACTAACCCTTTAGTAATTACATCATTGGCTGACAATTGAACTGAGCTGGTATCTGAATTTTTCCTTACTAACTCCGATGGAATTCCCTTTTCCGCAAAAAACGTATTTGTACCAGATGTGCAATAAATCTTAAAACCAAGCTGATGTAAATCTCTCGCTGCCCGCCAACCAGATTCTTTTGCTCGATCAGATAGTGAAATAAAAACTGATCCACTCTTTGGCAGCGAACCGAAGGATGCTGTCTGACTTTTTGCATAAGCTAGACCAAAATTATTTGCTATCCCCATTACTTCACCGGTGGATTTCATTTCTGGCCCTAATACAGTGTCAATACCTGAGCCATCAGCGCGTCTGAATCGATTAAATGGCAGAACAGCCTCTTTCACCGATATGCCATTTGGGTTACCATCACCAGTAGTCGGCAAAATTCTATTCCTTCTTAATATCTCAATAGACACGCCAGTTGCAATCAATGCCGCAGCTTTGGCCAATTGAATGCCAGTTGCCTTAGCAACAAAAGGAACCGTTCTAGATGCTCTTGGGTTGGCCTCTAAGACATACAATTTTTTGCTCTCACCACTAATGGCGAATTGAATATTGATTAAGCCTTTCACGCCTATATTACGAGCCAGTTTCTCGGTAGCTATTCGAATTTCTGAAATCATATTTTTCTCTAGAGAAATACTCGGCAGCACACAAGCAGAATCACCACTATGCACGCCTGCTTCCTCTATGTGCTCCATTACGCCGGCCAAATACAACTCTTGTCCATCGAAAAGCGCATCCACATCAATTTCGATAGCATCATCTAAGAACTTATCGATTAGAACTGGATGATTTGGCGTAATGTCCGTTGCTTTTTCAATAAAGCCTTTCAGGGATTGTTCATCGTAGACAATTTCCATACCTCGCCCACCTAATACATAAGAGGGTCTAACTAATACTGGGTAAGTAATTTTTGTCGCAATTTCGACGGCTTCTTGGTATGAATTAGCCATACCAAAATTGGGAGCAGTTAAGTTGCTGTTTTTAAGAATTTGGCCAAACGCCCCTCTCTCTTCTGCTAAGTCAATTGCATCTGATGAGGTACCTAAAATTTTTATTCCAGATTCAGTAAGTCGTCTAGCTAAACCAAGAGGAGTTTGACCCCCAAGCTGAGCAATCACTCCTAATACTGGACCCGCTGCAGATTCGGCCTGAATTACTTCGATCACATCTTCAAAAGTTAAGGGCTCAAAGTACAAGCGATCAGATGTATCATAATCGGTAGAAACAGTTTCAGGATTGCAATTGATCATTATAGTTTCAAAACCAGCGTTCTTTAACGCAAATGATGCATGGACGCATGAATAATCAAATTCAATTCCTTGGCCTATGCGGTTTGGTCCACTTCCAAGAATAATTACTGCAGTCTTTGTTCTAGGTAAGACCTCACTCTCTTCATCATAAGAAGAGTAATAGTAAGGAGTTAGTGCCTCGAATTCTCCTGCACAAGTATCGACAGTTTTATAAACTGGGTGCAATCCAAGAGTATTTCGGAACTGTTTAATATCTGATTCTTTCTCATTTCTTAATTCTGCAATCTGTAAATCAGAGAATCCCATCTGTTTTGAAGATCTGAGTAGTTCCCTATTTAACTCACCTGGCTGCGAAATCTCGACGGCCTTCTGATTTATTAGTCGGACCTGCTCTAAAAACCACGGATCTATCTTTGTAAGATTGAATACCTCTTCAACACTTGCTCCCAAAAATAATGCTTGCTGTACTTGTTGTAGACGAAATTCAGATGGCTTGCCTATTGCGCTAAGCAGTTCAGGAAGATTCCCACTTCTCCAACTAAATGAGGCACCTTTTTTCTCTAGCGATCTAAGGGCTTTTTGCAAAGCTTCCGGAAAGCTTCGACCAATAGCCATAGCCTCCCCAACACTTTTCATTGTTGTTGTTAACCCCGGATCTGCTTCAGGAAACTTTTCGAATGCAAAGCGTGGAACTTTAACGACCACATAGTCAAGTGACGGTTCAAACGAAGCTGGTGTGGTCTTTGTTATATCGTTAGTAATTTCATCTAATGTATATCCGATTGCTAGTTTGGTAGCAATCTTTGCAATTGGAAATCCTGTTGCTTTGGAAGCCAAGGCAGATGATCTTGAAACTCTTGGATTCATTTCGATCACAATAATTCGTCCATCTTTTGGATTAACCGCAAACTGAATGTTGCAACCCCCAGTTGCAACCCCAACCTCTCTAATTATCGAGATAGACAAATCGCGCAGCTTTTGATACTCAACATCGGTCAGGGTCATTGCCGGGGCCACCGTTATAGAGTCTCCAGTATGAACTCCCATAGGATCGATATTTTCAATGCTGCATACAATCACAACATTGTCCTTATGATCACGCATTACTTCCAATTCAAATTCTTTCCAACCAATAATTGATTCTTCCAATAAGACTTCAGAAATTGGACTATGGCGCAAGCCGGCTCCTGCAATCTGATTTAGCTCCACCTCGTTAAATGCAATTCCAGAACCAAGTCCTCCCATCGTAAAAGATGGTCTAATAACAACCGGATATTTAAGCTCTACTACTGCATCAATGCATTCCTGCATTGAGTGACAGATTCGAGATTTTGCTGATTCCCCTCCAATTGTTTCGACAATTTTTTTAAATACTTCTCGGTCCTCTCCACGTTTGATGGCATCCACATTCGCACCAATTAATTTACTCCCATATTTTTCAAATGAGCCGCGTTCAAAGAGCGCCATTGCTGCATTTAATGCAGTTTGGCCTCCTAAAGTAGCTAGGACGGCATCTGGTCTCTCTTTTTCTAGAATTCTTTCAATCACTTCTGGCGTGATTGGTTCGATATATGTTGCATCTGCAAACTCAGGATCTGTCATGATTGTTGCCGGATTGGAGTTAATAAGAATTACCCTAATTCCCTCGCTACGTAAAACACGACATGCTTGCGTCCCTGAATAATCAAATTCACAAGCTTGCCCAATCACAATTGGCCCGCTACCAATTACTAGCACACTCTGTATTGAATGATCTCTAGGCATTAGATTCCTTAATGCCAACGCGAGGTGAAGCCATTAGATTGGCAAATCTCTCAAATAAGTATGAAGCATCGTGGGGACCAGCAGCTGACTCTGGATGGTATTGAACCGAAAATGCCGGTACAGAAAGCATTTCAAGACCCTCAACAACTGAATCATTTAGCGACAGATGCGAAACTCGTCCGGAGCCATAAACTGTATTAAAGTCATTCTCCTTAGGAGCTGCAACAGCAAATCCATGATTATGAGCTGTGATTTCCACTTTTCCAGTGGTTAAATCAATAACGGGCTGATTAATCCCACGATGACCAAAAGGTAATTTGTAAGTCTCAAAACCTAACGCCCTGCCAAGTATCTGATGACCAAAACAAATTCCAAAAAATGGAATCTCTTCTAGCAATATATTTCGCACCAATTCCACAACATCAACCATTGCTGCCGGGTCTCCCGGACCATTGGAAAGGAAAACGCCATCTGGCTTAAGCGCTCTTATCTGCTCAAAAGTTGTATCAAGCGGCAACACATGAACTTCCATACCTAGATTTGACATTGCCCTTGGTGTTGCACCTTTTATTCCAAGATCGATCGCAGCTACTTTAAACTTTGTCGGGGTGCCCGTTGGTGGATAGACCACATAAGGTTGTTCAGTAGTCACATCCCTAGCAAGATAAGAACCTGCCATTGGGGTAGTTTTGCGAACCTTTACAACCATTTCTTCACGCGTCAGAGTCGTATCACTAAAAATTCCTACTCGCATTGCACCTCGATCTCGCAAGTGCCTGGTTAGCGCTCGTGTGTCGATTCCTTGAATTCCTACTATTTCTGAATCTATTAACTCTTGCTCCAAGCTCTTTTTGCTTCGCCAATTACTAGGTATTGGCGATGGATTTCTCACTACAAACCCTGATACCCAAATCTTTCTAGACTCTTTATCTAATTCATTTATCCCGGTATTGCCAATGTGGGGTGCAGTCATGACCACAATTTGTTTGTGATAAGAAGGGTCCGTTAAAGTCTCCTGATAGCCGGTCATACCCGTAGAAAAAACTGCTTCACCAAAAGCTTCTCCGGTCTTCGCCCATGATTTGCCTTCAAATATACGCCCATCATCTAATACTAAATATGCAACTGAGAGCTTTTTAGGCGCTACCGGTAAAGACTCCATTAACTATTCTTTCCAAATACGTGTTTACCTGAATAAAAAACATCAGTTATCACACCAGGCAAACTCATCATGTTAAATGGAGTATTTTTGCTCTTAGATTTGAGCTCACTTCGGTGAACTGTCCATGAGAGTGCGGGATCTAGTAGAACTAAATTCGCCTCGACTCCTTGAGCAATTTGCTTACCTTGATTCGTATAACCAGCAATCTCCGCCGGACGAGTTGACATCCGATTAACTAAATCGGCCCAACTCATTAACTTGGATTCGATCATAGTTTTTATTACAACAGATAATGCCGTCTCCAACCCCACCATGCCAAAGGCTGCCGCCTGCCACTCACAATCTTTCGCCTCTGATGGATGTGGTGCATGATCAGTTGCCACAATATCGATTACCCCCTCAGCCAAGCCTTCCCTAAGTGCCATAACATCTTTTTCTGTTCGTAATGGTGGGTTCACTTTATAAATAGGATCGTAATTTTCCACCAAATCATCGGTGAGCAAAAGATGATGTGGAGTTACTTCTGCAGTAACTGCAATACCCCGCTCTTTAGCCCATCGAATTAAATCAACACCACCTGCAGTTGTCACATGACATATGTGTAGCCGCGATTGAACATGCTCGGTAAGCAAAATGTCTCGCGCAATAATCGCTTCCTCGGCAATTGCTGGCCAACCAGTTAGACCTATTTTCGCTGAAACACACCCTTCGTTCATCTGCGCATTAACAGTTAATCTGGGATCCTGAGCATGTTGGGCAATAATTCCATTAAATGTTTTTACATATTCCAACGCTCTGCGCATAATTAACGGATCAGATACACAATTTCCATCATCACTAAAAATTCGTACCTTGGCAATTGAATCAGCCATGGCGCCAATTTCAGCAAGCTGCTCCCCATTAAGACCTTTCGTAACTGCGCCTATCGGATTAACCTCACATAAGTTTGTATCTTTGCCCAGTCGATAAACCTGCTCTACAACACCTGCGGTATCAGCCACTGGATTGGTGTTGGCCATAGCTGAAATTGCTGTGTAACCACCAGCAACAGCTGCTTGTGAGCCTGATTGAACAGTCTCTGAATCCTCTCGTCCAGGCTCCCTAAGGTGGGTATGCAGATCAACTAACCCAGGAATAAGAAGTTTTCCAGTTGCATCTATTCCGCCATTCGCTGATTTACAATTAGATTTCTTTAATGATTTAATAATCCCGATTTCAATATCAATATCTACTAGCGAGTCATCAATTAGTTTTGCATTATTAATTCTTATCATCTGTCAACTCCTAATTGAACTCCACCTAAAAGTTGATATAAAACTGCCATCCGAATTGCCACACCATTCTTAACCTGATCAATTATGACCGATTTAAGATCATCGGCACTCTCCGCTGAAATCTCTAGTCCGCGATTCATAGGCCCTGGATGCATAACGATTGTAGTTTTTGCTAATCTAGAAAGCCGACTTGCATTTAAACCATATCTACGTGAATACTCTCGCTCGGTTGGAAAGTATGAGTCCGCCATTCTCTCAAGTTGAATTCTTAGCATCATGATTACGTCGCAATCCTCAATTTGAGAATCTAGGTCATAAGAGATTTTTACCGGCCAATTCTCAACACCTACTGGTAACAGTGTAGGGGGTGCCACTAAGACAACTTTTGCACCCAATTTAGTCAGTAGTATCACATTACTTCTAGCAACTCTTGAGTGGAGGATATCGCCAACAATTAGCACCTTTACGCCTGAAAGGTCTGGATCATTTGACTTTAAGTGCTGCTTTATTGTGAATGCATCCAGAAGTGCCTGTGTAGGATGCTCATGCGTTCCATCCCCGGCGTTTATAACAGATGCCTGTATCCATCCAGAGTCAGCCAAGCGCTTAGCAGCTCCACTGCTACCGTGCCTAATAACAACAGCATCAGCACCCATCGCCTGTAAAGTTTGAGCAGTATCTTTTAAGCTTTCACCCTTACTTACTGATGATCCTTTTGCTGAAAAATTGATTACATCAGCCGAAAGTCTTTTAGCGGCTGTCTCAAAACTTATTCTAGTTCTGGTTGAATCTTCGAAAAAAAGATTTACCACAGTTTTTCCTCTAAGTGTTGGTAACTTTTTATTAGGCCCATCAGTAATTGCTGCTAGCTCTTTACCAGTAGCTAATAGGGCCAGGGCTTCATCTTTAGAGAGATCCGCAACGGAAAGTAGATGTGAACTGATCATTTGATCAGCTCCACTAAATCTTCTGAATCAAGCTCCTTCAAATGTACCTGCACGTTCTCACTCTTGGCGGTAGGAATATTCTTGCCGACGTAATCAGCGCGAATTGGCAATTCTCTATGGCCTCGGTCAACTAGAACCGCAAGCTGAACGCTTTTTGGTCTGCCCAACTCGCCAATTGCATCTAGAGCAGCCCTAATGGTGCGCCCAGAGAACAGAACATCATCTACTAAAACTAAATCTTTGCCTTCAATCCCACCTGATGGCAGCTTAGTAGGCAGCAAAGGTTTTGGAGGTCGCATTCTTAGATCATCCCGATGAAGCGTTATATCCAGCACGCCCGCACTTATCGGTCCTTCAATCGAAGATATAAATGCGCAGATGCGATCTGCCAGATAAGCACCCCTAGTTGGGATGCCCATTAGCACTAGATTTTCAATACCTTGATTACTCTCAATGATTTCGTGAGAAATACGTTTAAGAGCGCGGTCGATATCACCGCTCGATAGCAAAATACCCATTTACTTCTCCTTCGCCGCCTCTCTGGACGGATCGTTAAAGGAATCGCCGTATGCTAGCAGAAGGGTTGTGGATAGCAAAAATCATGAATTTTCCGGTGTGGCTAACCTGTGCAGATGAATACAAATAATCATGCTGAACGCTTACGAAGTATACGAAAATCTAAGGGCTGGAGCTTGCAAGATGTCGAGCACCACTCAAATGGAAAGTGGAAGGCCGTAGTTGTGGGCTCCTATGAACGGGGCGATCGAGCCATATCACTGAAAAAAGCTATTTCCCTGATGCAATTTTATCAGGTCCCGATAACTGAGCTATTTCCTGAGATTACAACAGAAATTAATGCAAAAAGTATCAGTGTCAATATTGCCAAATTGGAAAGCGCGACGGATCTACAGACGCAGACATTAAGAAAATTTACCAAGAGCATTAGCCATAGGCGCAAGGATTGGAATGGGCAAATACTAACTATACGAAGTAACGATCTTCAGTTTTTAGCTCTGTTAATAGAAAAAAATGAGTCCGATACTCTAGATTGGCTTATAGAATCACAGTTGATACATATTTAAATTGCGATTGAATCCTTTAATTTTATTATTCTACCTAAAACACCGTTAATATATTTAGAGGATTCATCGGTTGATAAAGATTTAGCCAATTCAACCGCCTGATCACAAGCTATTCTTAGATCAACTTCAGCCACCCAAAGAATTTCAAATATTGCAATACGTAAAATATTTCTATCAATAGCGGGCATCCGATCCATATCCCAATCCTGGGCATAAGTATTAATTAATTCATCAATTTTCTGTATATGTTCCTCTACTCCTGAAAGTAAGACTTTTACGTAAGGCTCTTGAGATAATTCAGTTGAACCGCGCGCGCTAAGTAAAGAAAGTGCAGAGAGTTTTTTTATCTCCGCTTCATAAAGAAAATCTAACGCCCGCTTTCGTGCCTTACCTCTTGCCGACACTATTAATTTGCCCGACCTAAATATGCCCCTGTACGGGTATCAACCAGAATCTTTTCATCCTGCTTTATAAACAGTGGAACTTGGACGGAAATACCAGTTTCGACCGTTGCCGGCTTTGTTCCGCCAGATGATCGGTCGCCTTGTAAACCTGGTTCAGTGTAGGTAACAACGAGTTCAACAGAAGCTGGTAACTCAATAAACAATGGATTTCCCTCATGCATCGCAACTATTACATCTGCATTTTCAAGCATATAGTTGACAGCATCCCCTACAACCTGCTTACTTATCGCAATTTGATCATAATTAGTAGAGTCCATAAACATAAAATCTTCGCCATCGCGATATAGGTATTGCATATCTCTTTTCTCTACTGAGGCCACCTCAACTTTAACTCCAGCATTAAAAGTTTTTTCGACAACTTTTCCAGAAAGTACAGATCGCATTTTTGTTCGCACAAAAGCGCCACCTTTGCCTGGTTTAACATGCTGGAACTCAATGACATTCCATAATTGACCATCAAGATTAAGGGTCATGCCATTCTTAAGATCGTTAGTAGTTGCCATCGCTTCCCATTCTGTTCTAAAAAAGTTTAGATTATGACCAAAGTAATAAGATAAGTTTACCTTGCTAATTCATTAGTTTTTGCATTGCTACTAATGCCAAGCCGTAACTCTCAGCCCCAAATCCAGCAATTGTGCCCTGCACAACCCCGCTTACAACTGAAGTATGTCTAAACTCTTCACGCGAAAGTGGATTGGAAAGGTGAACTTCAATTGTAGGAGCCTTTAACATACTGACAGCATCCCTAATTGCATATGAATAATGAGTGAAGGCAGCTGGATTGATAATCATCGGAAGCTTATTATCTGCAGCTTCATGAATCCACGAAACCAATTCACTTTCACTATCACTTTGTCTTATGTCAACCTCTAATCCCAATGAGACAGCTTTGTCGGATATAAATTTATTTAATTCCTCATAATTCAGGTTTCCGTAGGTATCTTTATCACGTAGATCAAGCCTTGCTAGATTTGGCCCATTAAGAATCATGATTTTCATTTGCTTATTCTCTCATAAACTCTTGAGATCGTGCGTAAAGAGACATCTTCAAGCCAAACTGGTTTACCAATCTTGCTGATTCCTATAAATCTCAACTTGCCAGATTTAACTTTTTTATCTTGCATTAATTGATTGGTTAAGTATTTAAGCCTACTCTTTGGATAAGAAACTGGTAATTTAAAATTGATCGATAATGTCCTATGCAGATCGACCACATCAACATCTAAGTCAACCAGATCCCTGCTGAGTTCTGCAGCAAAAATCATTCCAATTGAGACTGCTTCGCCATGACGGAGCCTATAATTTGAGTCTTTTTCGACAGCATGACCAAGAGTGTGGCCATAATTTAACACCTCTCTAAGTTTACTTTCTTTAAAATCCTTTCCAACAACTCTTGCTTTTACCTTGACTGAGCGGTGAATTAATTGTTCAAAATCTAGAACATCATCTTGAACAAGATTCAATATTTTATAATCAGAAATAAACCCACATTTAATGACTTCTGCCATCCCTGCATTTAAATCTCGATGCGGTAGAGATCTCAGAAAATCAATATCAACCAAAACTTTACGCGGGGAATGAAAAGCACCAATCAAATTCTTGCCACTTGAAGCATTTAAGCCAGTCTTTCCCCCGATCGCAGCGTCTACCATTCCAGCTAGTGACGTTGGGATTGCATACCAGTCAATTCCTCTTAGCCAAGTTGAGGCAGCAAATCCTGCTAAATCAGTTGTTGCACCACCACCAACGCCTACGATTGCATCAGTCCGTTCTAATCCGACTGACGCGCATTTTTTCCATACTCGCTCTAGGACTTTCAGACTTTTTTGTAATTCTCCTTCAGGTGCTACAAATATTGAAACGTTGTTGCTTTCTTTTATCTTAAACAGTTTCAAAAGTGAAGCTGGCGCAATGATAAGAACTTTTCGATGCTCGCTAGATATACGCTTAATCTCCGATAGTCCATTGCCCGCAATCACTACTTGATAATTTCTCTCTGCAACAACCTCGACAATTTTCATATCTTGCTCTCAATTTTCTCAGAAATAATTTTTGCCACTTCTGATGGTTTGTGATTGTCCGAAGATACAGTTGAGGTAGCAATTTTTTCATAAATGGGTCGCCGCTCACTCATAAGGCTTAGCCACTGCTGTCGAGGATTAATTAAGAGTAGCGGTCGATCTTTGTTAAATCCTATTCTATTTGCAGCTTGGGCAATCGAAACATCTACGAAAATTACTGGGTAGTTGGCCTTGGATAACAGATCTTGTATATCGAGATTAATGGGTGCGCCTCCTCCTAATGCGATTACTCCCTTAAACTCACTAAGTAAATTTTTTACCACCTTAACTTCAACCTTTCTGAAAGACTCCTCGCCTTCTTCAACAAATATTTCTGAAATTTTCTTGCCGATAAGCTTTTCAATCTCTGCATCGCTATCAACAAAAGGCAGATTTAACTCTTTTGAAAGTGCTTTTCCAATGCTTGTCTTTCCAGCACCAGGCGGTCCTATTAAAACTACTTTCTCAGTCATCTATTTTATTTCTAAAGTCTTTATATAACTTTCAAAATTTCGTTTAGTTTCCTGAACACTATCACCACCGAATTTCTCCAAAACAGCATCGGCAAGAACCAATGCGGCCATAGCCTCAGCAACAATTCCTGATGCAGGAACTGCACAAACATCTGACCTTTGATTAATAGCCTTTGCTGGATTACCTGTTGCAACATCAATTGTGTCAAGGGCTTTCGGAACTGTTGATATGGGTTTCATTGCGACTTTTATTCGTAGCACCTCACCATTACTCATTCCACCCTCTGTACCACCAGCACGATCTGTTCGTCTTACTATTGCTCCAGACGAGTTCTTCTCAATCTCATCATGAGCAACAGAACCACGCCGTTTTGCAGTTTGAAAACCATCCCCAATTTCAACACCTTTGATAGCTTGAATCCCCATCATGGCTCCAGCAAGTCGAGCATCCAATCGTTTATCCCAGTGCGTGTGTGAACCTAAACCGGGCGGCAAATTAAATCCTAAAACCTCAACAACTCCTCCCAAAGTGTCACCATCTCGGTGGGCTGCTTCAATCTCTTTAACAATTGCATCACTAATTTTTTTGTCAGCGCATCTGACTGGGTCCTCATCTATCCTTAGTCGATCTGAGGATTTTGGTAACTCATAACCTTCTGGAACCGATACTTGCCCGATAGATATAACATGGCTAATAATCTCAATTCCCACGCTCTGTCTTAAAAATGCTCTAGCAACTGCACCTAAGGCAACTCGTGCAGCTGTTTCACGGGCACTGGCTCGCTCTAAAACAGGTCTTGCATCTGAAAAATTAAATTTTTGCATACCAACCAAATCTGCATGTCCTGGCCGTGGCCTTGTTAGTGGAGCATTTCTTGCTAAATCTCTAATCTCTTCTTCATCAATTGGGTCTGCACTCATTACTTTTTGCCACTTTGGCCATTCTGAATTTGCTATTTGAATTGCGATCGGACCACCTTGCGTAACGCCTAATCTGATCCCACCTGTTATTGTAATTTTATCTGCCTCAAAGTTTTGCCGTGCACCTCTACCAAAACCTAAACGCCTTCGGGATAAGTCGCTATCGATATCTTTGCTAGTTATTTGAACATGAGCTGGGATTCCTTCGATGATTGCAGAAAGCGCAGGGCCATGAGATTCACCTGCAGTCAGCCAACGAAGCATCATTCCTCCACAATTTCTAGAGGAGTATTCTCTCAGATTACCATCCTTACTCGGGCTTAATTAAGGCGAACATTCAAAAAATTTTCACTAAATATGCACCCAAAATCATGAATGGTGCAAACGGAATCGCATGATCTCTACGAGTAAGAGAGTAGATGCCTCCAATTATCCAAGCAATCAGAATTGCATTAAATACCTGCGGTAACGAATTCAGCAAAAAACCAATAACAAAGGATAGCTTTATATCGCCCGCCCCAATATTTCCTTCTGCTACTAAGTTTATGAATAGATAGACGCCTAGGCACAAAAAAGCATATTTTAGGTTCTCAATATTTTGTAATGTAGTTGCAATCAACAATACTAAAAGATCGATATTTCGTATCAAGTGAAACTTTATGTCATAGTATGAAATCCATGAGCATGAACCCGCTATAAATAAATCAAGCATCATTTGTCAATTCTAGATAAGGCGAAGAATCTAGGAATTGTGGCTGTGGATTATTTCTTTATTGCTTCATGACCAATCTTTAGTAATGTTTTACGCATGTCATTAAAATCAAACTCTATCTGGGTAAAATATTTAATTTGATATAGGGCCTGTTCGACAAGCAGCGACAATCCTCCAATTACAGTGCGACCTAGATTTTGATACCTCTTAGCCAGCTCAGTTGGCCATGGGTGGTAAATTACCTCAAAAAAATCAGATTTCGAAGAAATTACAGATAATCCATCCGTTGCTCCAGCCGGGGTCGTAGAAATAATCAAATCTCTATCTTGAATCTCTTCAAATCTGTGCCAGTCCAAGAAAACAATTTTTAGATCAATAGCGGCAGCATGAAGTTGGTCATGTCTAGTTACCGACCGAGTCAATACCGAAACTTCGGTATCAGTACCTTTAAGGGCTCCTATTGCTGCTCTTGCAGTTCCGCCAGCTCCCAATATTGCAATTTTTTTCCCAAAATATGGTTTTAGCAAACTTTTAAATGCCATTAAGTCAGTGGACACACCAATACTTCCGGTTGATTCAAAGATTATTGTATTGATAGATGATATTTGTTTAGCAATCGGATCGACTCTGTCTACAAATCCAATCGCAATTTCTTTCAACGGCATGGTAAGCGCAAGTCCTCGATAGCCAGAATTCTTTGCCATAAAGTAGAAATCGCCAAACTCAAGGTCAGTAATTTCACTTGAAGTAAAATCAGCTGGCACGCCCAAGATTTCATAAGCCGAACTATGCAAAAGTGGAGACAACGAATGAGAAATTGGACTGCCTGCAACCGATAGCTTAATCATTCAAAAAGTCCATCTCTTTCATTCTTCCTGAATTCATTTGCCCAACCTAAAAATTCATCATATGAGTTAGTAAACCTTGTATCTCCAGGTTTAACCGTGACGTAATATAGCCAATCTCCCGACATAGGGTTGACGGTAGCATTTAGCGCATCCTGCCCGGGATTACTTATTGGTCCTGGCGGCAAACCTCTAAATTTATAAGTGTTATATTTTGAATCGGTATCAAGTCTTTTGTATGGAAGTCTGATATCACCCCGCAGATTCAAAGCATAATCAATAGTTGCGTTGATCTGAAGCGGCATTCCTATCTTAAGCCGATTATAAATAACTCTAGAAATTTTTGAAAAGTCTTCAGGGTCACCTTCGGATTGAACCAGTGAAGCTATTATCAATAATTCATAAGGAGAAAAGTTCAAAAAACCCTGATCGATTTTACTTTCCTTAGCTGCATAGTCAAATCTTTTTATCATTTGCTGCACTGCTTGATCAAAAGTAGTTCCAGGCAAAAAAGAATATTGAGCGGGGAAAAGGAATCCTTCAATCTGTCTAGTCCTATAAATCGGATTTGGAAAAACTGTATTTGAAAATTTACCAGCTACAGATTTTGATGTTGATAGAAGTTCAAATATCTCGCCCTTACGCAAACCTTCAGAAAAACCAAACACGCCTAAGATTCTCTTACTATCAAGTAATTGCTCTAAAGCAGACTGAGAAGATATCTCTTTATCTAACTCATGAACGCCTGGGGCAATTGATTTCGCCCTTCTATCATTTAAAGCGATCTTATAGAAAACTTTTGCAGCTTTTATGACCCCTGATTCTTGCAATTTAAAAGAAATCGTATATCCGGTGTCACCCGGCTCTATGGATACTTTTACTTTCTGATCCGAGTAAGTACTTCTATAATCATTAAGCAGGAATGAATTATGAATTACGATGAATATTGACGTAATAACCGCTAAAACCAATATTAAGTTAGAGATTTTTTTCAAACAATTTCTCCAATTGGCACACCGGCTCGTTCGTTTTGCAGAGCTGCCTCTAAAATACTGATCGCAGCGATTTGATCAATGATGGATCTTCCATCTCTTTCAGAAATTCCTAATTCCTTCAATTTATTGTTTGAACTCACGGTTGAATAACGTTCATCAACTAAATAAATAGAGCCGGCATATTTCTTCCTGATTTGTAATGCAAAAGCCATTGCTGACCTTGATTTATCACTCTCAAGACCAGATAAATGTTTAGGATCTCCGACCACAACATAAATGGGCTGAACTTCGTCTAATATCTTGCTTAATTTAATCTCAAGTTGTGCATCATTCAGGATTGTTGCATGAGGTGAAACCAATATTGATTCGTTATCACTTGTAGCGACGCCAATTCTCTTTTCACCATAATCGAAACCAATACGTCTTCCGAGCGTAATGGGTCTAATCATTCTCCACCTTTAACTTAATTTTCCAGTGACAACCTTAGTAATTTCCTCAAATGCTTTAGGTATCTCACCAGCATTTACGCCACCACCCTGGGCAAAATCTTCCTTGCCTCCACCGCCACCTCCTAATGCAGCTGATCCAACCTTCATAAGTTCTCCGGCTCGAATTCCGGCTTTAATTGCATCATCAGAGACGGCAGCTACGAGAAGTGGTTTATCTCCATTTATTGACGCTAAAACAACGACTGAAGATCTATTTTTTGACTTCAAATTAGTTGCAATAGATCTTAAATCCTCAATAGAAACTCCGTCCTCCAATTTTTCAATAACCAGATTGAAATTTCCAAGCTTCTTAGCATTGCTGGCTAATTTACCTACTGATTCCATAGCTTTGGCAGATCTAAAGGAGGCCAATTCCTTCTCTAAAGTTTTCACCTTATCAACTAAATCAGAAACTTTTTGCGGTAATTCCTCAGTTCTTGCTCCCTTAATTACCTCAGTTAGCGAGTTTAGAAGTAAATGTTCTTTAGCTAAAAAGTCATAAGCATCGCGCCCCACTATCGCTTCAACTCTGCGAACTCCTGCACCAATTGAGGATTCTGAAAGTAGTTTCACTAGTCCAAGCTCGCCCGAGCGAGCAACATGGGTTCCTCCGCAAAGTTCCTTTGCCCAATCGCCAACGCTCACTACCCTTACCTGATCGCCGTATTTTTCACCGAACAATGCCATCGCACCAAGTTTTTTAGCAGCGTCCTGAGACATGACTTCGGCATATACTTGAAGATCTGAAATCAATAGATCGTTGACTCGAGATTCGACTTCATTTAACACCGATTCTGCAACGGCGATGGTGGAAGGAAAATCAAATCTAAATCTGCCAGGCGAGTTTTCCGAACCTGCCTGAGTGGCTGTCTCACCTAATATCTCACGGAAAGCCTTATGCACCATATGGGTAGCAGTATGTGCTCTGGAAATTGCCACTCTTCGCTTGGTGTCAATCTCTGCAACTACCTGTTGAAAATTTTTAACTACACCCGACTTCACAATACCTCTATGGACGATTAAGCCCGGAAGTGGTGCTTGAACATCTCTAATTTCAATGATGGCACCGTTAGCTAGTTTTATAATTCCAACATCTGCCAACTGTCCTCCGCCTTCAGCATAAAACGGTGTTTGATTTAGGGTGACTTCAATTTCTGATCCCGCATTTACCTCTGCTATCAATTTTCCATCCACCAATAAACCAGTTAACTGCGCTTCAGATGAAATGTTTTCGTAGCCAACAAACTTGCTCGCCCCAGACTTATCTACAATTGTTTTATACTCTGATAAATCCGTATGCCCACTCTTTTTTGACTTAGCATCAGCTTTTGCTCTCTGGCGCTGCTCATCCATGAGTCTTCTAAATCCAGATTCATCTACTTCTAGTCCTTTTTCTCGTGCCATCTCTAGAGTTAAATCAAATGGGAAACCATATGTGTCATGTAATTTAAAAGCTGTATCAGCAGCGATGGATTTACCTTTACTACTCTTGACTTGGTCTGCTGCTAAGTCGAAAATATTTGTACCACTTTTGAGAGTTTGTACAAAACTTTCTTCCTCAGCTTCAGCAACTGCCAGAATACGATCTGACTCTTTTACAAGTTCTGGATATTGAGCTCCCATAGCTGAAATTGCACTTTGCATCAGCTCATTTACCACCAAATCCTGAGATCCGAGTAATCGCATATTTCTAATCGCTCTTCTCATCATTCGCCTTAAGACATAACCACGGCCCTCATTACCAGGTGTAACTCCATCACCAATTAACATCATTGCGGTTCTGGCATGATCGGCAATAACTCGAAGGGAAACATCTGTGTGTTCTTGCTTACCATACTTAACTTTTGTTAAGGCAGATGCTTTATCTAAAATTATTTTAGTAGTATCAATTTCATAGATATTTTCAACTCCTTGAAGTAAAGCAGCGGTTCGTTCAAGACCCAGTCCTGTGTCAATATTTTTTGCAGGTAACTCTCCGATTATTGGAAAGGAATTCTTGTCTCCACCTTGACCTCTAACGTTTTGCATGAAAACTAAATTCCAAACTTCTAGGTAACGATCCTCATCAGCAATAGGTCCACCCTCTTTGCCATATTCACTACCCCGATCAAAATAAATTTCAGAACAAGGCCCACATGGACCCGGCACACCCATTGACCAAAAATTATCTGCCATTCCTCGCCGCTGAATCTTTTTTGCAGGCACACCAATTTTATCCTCCCAAATCTCAGCTGCCTCGTCGTCATTCTCATAAACTGTCACCCATAGTTTGTCCTCAGAAAACCCATACCCTCCATTTGTAATAGGTTTTGTAAGCAGCTCCCAGGCAAGCGCGATAGCACCCTCTTTGAAGTAATCACCAAAAGAAAAATTTCCGCACATTTGAAAAAATGAAGCATGCCTTGTGGTCTTCCCAACTTCATCAATATCTAAGGTCCGCACACATTTTTGCACCGAAGTTGCCCGTTGATACGGCGGTTTAACCTCACCCAAAAAAAATGGCTTAAATGGAACCATTCCAGCATTAACTAATAAAAGATTCGGATCATCAGCTATTAAGGATGCCGAAGGCACGACTGTATGGGAAAGTTTTAAAGAATTCTCTGATTCGAAAAATTTTAACCAGCGCGACCTAATCTCTGCGGAGTTCAATTACTAATCCTTCGCTTTACTTTTTTTCTTACCCTTTTTCTTTAGCTTTGCAGCTGTCATAACTGCAGCGGCAGCCTTCATAGCAATCGGGTTTTCATCCAAAAAATTATCAGCTGCTTTGGTTACTTTTTTGGTCAGTTGTTCAATAGATTTACCAGCGTTACTGAGGTTTTTTAAAGGACCATTTATCATTGAGATGGTTTGGGTAACCTCATCAATTAGCCTAGACAGTCGAATTACTGTGTAAGAAATAGCAATAGCAATTACAGCCAATGAAGAGGCTGCAATGATTGTAGCGATACCACCTGGACCCATGTTAGGAAGAATACCTGAAAAGGTAGTGACTATTTAGCATCTACTGGAGTATCTACGCCAGTCTCTTTTCGCTGTGCTGGCGTGATTGGAGTAGGTGCACCGGTGAGTGGATCACCACCGCTTGCTGTCTTTGGAAATGCAATAACTTCACGAATTGATTGGGCACCAGCGAGCAAAGCGCAAAGTCGATCTAAACCTAACGCAATACCGCCATGTGGTGGTGGCCCATAATTAAAGGCTTCAAGTAGAAATCCGAATTTACTTTCAGCCTCAGATTGCGTTAAACCAATAGTCTTGAAAACCCTTTGTTGCATTTCTCTTTGATGAATTCTTATTGATCCCCCACCGATTTCATTTCCATTAAGAACGATGTCATATGCATAGGCCAAGGCATTTTCGGGTTCAGAATCAAAGTTTTTTGCAAATTCAGGCTTTGGTCCAGTGAATGGGTGATGAACGGCAGTCCAACCAGATGTTGGATTCTCTGAATCCTTCAGTTCAAACATAGGAGCATCAACAATCCAAACGAATTTCCAGGCTTTTTCATCAATCAAATTACATCTGCTGCCAATTTCTAATCTAACTGCACCCAGTAAATTCTGTGATCCGACTACAGAGCCCGCTGCAAAAAATATAGCATCTCCATTCTTAGCCCCCACAAAATTTGCGATACCTGTACTTTCATTTTCAGAAAGATTCTTTGCTACTGGTCCAGTTAATGTGCCATCCGTACCAACTAATATATAAGCCAGCCCTTTTGCCCCTCTGGCTCTTGCCCACTCCTGCCAAGCGTCTAGTTCACGTCGTGGTGAACTTGCTCCACCAGGCATTACAACTGCGCCTACATAATCCGCCTGGAACACTCTAAAGCTAGTTTCTTTAAAAAATTCAGTTACCTCGACAATTCTATTTTCGAATCTTAAATCTGGTTTATCGGAACCATAATCACGCATCGCATCTTTATATGTCATATGAGGAATTGGAAGAGAAATTTTGTGTCCAATAACTTGATCGAAAACACTGGCTATTACCTTTTCTGCAACTCTTATGACATCAGATTGATCCGCAAAAGACAGTTCAATATCAAGTTGCGTAAACTCAGGTTGTCGATCAGCTCTAAAATCTTCATCGCGGAAGCACCTTGCAATTTGATAGTACCTCTCCATGCCTGCCACCATTAAAAGCTGTTTAAATAATTGTGGGGATTGCGGAAGGGCATACCAAGAGCCTGGTTGTAGGCGAACTGGTACCAGAAAATCTCTCGCGCCTTCAGGGGTTGATCGAGTTAAATATGGAGTTTCAATTTCTAAAAAATCTAACTCCGTCATAACCTCTCGAATAGCAGATGTTACTTTAGATCTAAGTCTTAAATTTTTAGAAGGAGCTTCGCGTCTTAAATCTAGGTAACGATACTTAAGCCTTACCTCCTCTGAAATATTTCCAATATCACCACTGTCTACCGGGAAAGGCAGCGGAGCAGCTTCACTTAAGACCTCAAGTGACTCACATACGACTTCAATTTCTCCAGTTGCAATCTCCCTATTCTCATTCCCGGCCGGTCTAAGTTTTACGGTTCCCATAATTAACACACACCACTCAGCGCGTAGCTCACCAGCTATTTTTTCATCATTTATTACAACTTGGACTGCACCAGTTGAATCTCGCAGGTCAATGAAGGCAACTCCACCATGGTCTCTTCTTCTAGCTACCCAGCCAGCCAAAGTTACATTTATACCAACTGCTTTAGCAGTTAGTGAGCCCGCATCGTGTGAACGCAGCATTATTTAATATTTCCTAACTTCACTACTAAATCGGAAGCCTTAAGAGTACTAGATACATTTTCTCCACTTTTCATTATCTTAAGATCACAAATTCCAGAGGAGATTTCATCATCGCCAATCACGAGAGTGCATAACGCACCGCTTTTATCTGCAGCCTTCATGCCACCTTTTAATCCTCTATCTCCATATGCCATATCGCATGTCATACCCAAAGTTCTAAGTTCACTCACTAACTTAAAAGCAACTGATTTTGCCTCTTGTGATATTGCGACGATGAAAAGTTGTAACGGGTTAATCGAGTCTGACAGGCAACCTTCGGCCTGGCACGCCATTAATACTCGATCAACTCCTATTCCAAAACCTATGCCACTCAGATCTGATCCACCAAGTAACCCCATTAAGCCGTCATATCTCCCACCGCCACCAATGCCAGACTGTGCTCCCAGTAATTCATGCTCAAATTCAAATGTTGTTCCCGTGTAATAATCCAGCCCTCTAACCATTCTTGGATTTACAAAGTAATCTATCTTTAAACTCTCAAGTAATTGTTTTACTCTACTGAAATGTTCTGCACTTTCAACACTTAGATAATCCAAGATAAGTGGTGCACCTTGCATTTTGGATCTAATCTCTTCGCGCTTGTCATCAAAGAGTCTTAATGGATTTAATTTAGCCCTTTCGAAGGTGCTTTCATCTAAGTCTAATCCGGCAATAAATTTAACTAAATCTCTTCGATGTAAATCACGAGTCTTACTATCGCCCAATGAGGTTATATTGAGTTTGTAATTCTTTAGTCCCAAAGCTTTAAAAGCAGAATCAGCAACTGAAATAACTTCAGCATCAATCTCTGGATCGTTGTAGCCAATTGCTTCAATTCCTACTTGATAAAATTGTCGGTAACGTCCGGCTTGTGGTCGCTCTGCTCTAAAAAATGCCCCAGAGTAAAAAATTTTTACGGGTAGTTGGCCGCGGTCCAAATTATGTTCGATCACTGATCTCATTACCCCAGCCGTACCCTCAGGCCTTAGCGTGATTGATCTTCCACCTCGATCTTCAAAGGTATACATCTCTTTACTGACCACATCGGTTGATTCACCAACACCCCTAGTGAAAACTTCAGTATCTTCAAACACTGGCAATTCGATCAATGAGTAGCCAGCTACTTTTGCGTTATTGATTAATTTATCTCTTACATATTCAAATTGCAAAGAGTTGGGAGGAAAATACTCGCTCACACCCTTGGGTGCCTGAAACTTACTCATAGTCACCACCCACTCTGATTGAGAAAATCATTTTGCAGGTAAGGATTTCTTACGCGCTCAGTTCCGATTGTAGTTTGCCCTCCGTGTCCAGGCAGGACATTTAGATGATCTGGTAGCGTTAAAATTCGCTCACGCAAGGTTTTCTTCATATCTTGTGCCGATCCGGTAGGTAAATCAGTCCGTCCTATGCTGCCAGCAAATAGCACGTCCCCAGAAATAAGATGAGCATTATCGACAGTAAACATAACGGAGCCTTTGGTATGCCCTGGAGCAAATACAACTTCCATACTTAGATCAGCCAGAACTAATTTTGAAAAATCTTCAAGTTCGACCACATCAGCTGGTTCTTTAAAATTTTTGACACCGAAAGCTTCAAGAATTTGTTCACTTTCTCCGCCTTTATTGAGTGCACCCATGGGATCCTCAAGTAAAAATCGATCAGTTTTTGTAATGTATGTCTGCATTGGAATTTCTTTTGTTAGCGGAAGCACCGAGAAAAAATGATCTAAGTGGCCATGAGTTATTAAAACTGCAATTGGCTTAAGGTTGTGTGACTCTAATTTATCTTTCACGTTCTTAACTAAATCCGGATTACCGATACCGGGGTCCACGATGACGCATTCCTGACCAGATTCAGGCGCTAAAATCCAACAATTTGTTTCAAAATAGGGGGCAACTACCCGTTCGATAAGCACGTTCACCCCTCTACTCATCTCTAACCACCGGCGGATTTCACAAAAAATACCTATCTAGGCTATCTTTTAGCCAGCACTAAACCTGTAATTAAAATGCAATTTTGCATAATAATTACTACGCCACCCCATAACGAAAGCTTTAGAGCGATCGTGCAACGAAAGGTAAGCATTATGAATAATCAAAAACCTTTAAACCTTTCGAATACTGGGGCAGCAGCGGCACTAATAGGAGATCCTGCAAAGTTTGGTCGAGTTGCCGAAGATGGCACTGTTTATGTAATCACCCCTACTGGAGACCGAGTGGTCGGTTCTTATCCAGGCAAGAGCCCAGAAGAGGCATTAGCTTATTTTGTAAAAAAGTTTGAAATGGTGGCTTCAGAGGTTGCATTACTTGCGGCGAGAATTCGTTCAGGTGCAATGGTGCCAAGCGATGCTCATGAGGCAGTCAATAAACTTAGAAACCAAATTAAAGATCTAAATGGCGTTGGCGATCTGGAAAATCTATCTAGTTCTCTCGAAAAAATCCCGGCACTAATAAGTGAACATGAGGGTGCTTATATTGCAAAGAAAGCAGCTCAAGCTGCTGAGCGAGAGGCACGCAAAGTTGAAGCTGCTGCTATTAAGGAAAAGATTGTTGCAGAGGCAGAATCTCTGGTCGATTCAGTAGCATGGAAAGTTACTACGGCACGTTTAAAAGAGTTACTAGAGGATTGGAAAAAAGCACCTCGCCTGGATAAAAAAGTCGATACTGCGCTTTGGAAGAGGTTTTCATCATCTAGAAATAAGTTTGATAAAAGACGCAGGGTACACTTTGCAAACTTAGATCAAGAACATAAATCGGTGGCAGTCGCAAAGGAATTGATCGTTAAAGAGGCAGAAAGTCTTGCTAACTCTAAAGATTGGTTAAACACCGCTAAGCGCTTTAAATCGCTAATGGACCAGTGGAAAGCTTCAGGTAGAGGTAAGAAGTCTTCAGATACAGCGCTTTGGAACAGATTTAAGATTGCACAGGATTCTTTCTTTACAGCTAAAAACTCTGATATGGAAAAGCGTAAAGTTTCTATGGTTGAGAATCTGAGTAAGCGAGAAGCACTGGTATCTGAATTTGAAGCCTTACTTCCAATCACTGATTTTAAACCAGCAAAGAAAAAATTCCATGATTTGATGGATAAGTACCAAAGAATAGGTGTAACAGATCGCAAAAAGAAATCTGCATTAGACAGTAAAATAAAGAAAGTTGAAGATGAAATTTATGAGCTGGAAAGAAACTTCCAGCGAAAGAGTGACCCTACTGCAAAGGCTCAGGCTCATAAGGTTGTTCAAGGCTTAGCTGAAGCGATTGAAAATTATGAAAAACAAGCAGCAAAGGCTGAGGCTGCTGGTCAAACAGCTAAAGCTATGGTGGCTCGAGAGGCTGCTGCTGCTCGCCGAGTTTGGTTAGAGCAAGCTCAAAAAGGTTTAACTGAATTTACTGGCTAGTTGTTAAATACCCGATTAACGTCGTAAACACCTTCTACAGATCTTACAGCCGCTAATACTGTATCAAGATGTGAAGCATCTGCCATTTCAAAAAGGAATTTACTTATTGCGGTTTGGTCTTTATTCGTAACAACAGAAGCACTTAATATATTTACATGCTGATCTGAAAGTGCCTTAGTAACATCTGAAAGTAGCCTTGCTCTATCCAATGCTTCAACTTGAATATTTACCAGGAAGGTACTTTTTGCAGAATTATTCCACTTTACACCAACTACGCGATCGAACTGATGAACTTTCAAATCGCCCATATTTATACAATCGCTTCGGTGCACTGAGACTCCACTGCCTCTAGTTATGAATCCAGTAATTTCATCACCGGGAACTGGTGCACAGCATCTAGCAAGCTTTACCAGTACATCATCGGCCCCTTCTACATCAATTCCAGTGATGCTTTTCCGCTCTCGCTTTACTCGAGTTTGAAGTGGAGTTGGTTCGTTTTCGGGATCACTATCTACTGCGCCTATTTGCAGCATTAATTTCTCTATTACTGAATGCGCAGAGACATGCCCATTACCGACAGATTCATACAAACTTTCAATATCCTCATATCTAAGTTCATGAGCTAACTCTAAAAGTGCATGCCCTCCCAATATTTTTTGTATGGGCAAGCCTGCTTTTCTCATCTGGCGTGCAATAGATTCCTGACCAGCTTCAATTGCTTCTTCTTTTCTCTCTTTAGAAAACCAGGCCTTGATTTTGGATCGGGCACGAGATGAAGTTACAAAATTTAACCAATCATGACTTGGTGCAGCATTTAAACCTTTGTTTATAACCACCTCAACAACATCTCCATTTATTAAATGAGATTCGAGTGGAACTAGTTTTCCATTTACTTTTGCGCCAACGCACTTATTTCCAACTTCTGTGTGCACGGCATATGCAAAATCAACTGGCGTTGAGCCAGACGGAAGGGCAATCACACTTCCTTTAGGTGTAAATACAAAAACTTCTGGTGTACGAAGGTCATATCGTAAAGTCTCGAGAAAATCTGTAACATCTTCGCTCTCCTGTTGCCATTCATGAAGCTGACGTAGCCATAACACATCCGGTGATTTACCACCATCGCTTGTTTTCTGTTTGTACTTCCAGTGAGCAGCAATTCCAAACTCAGCCCTAGCGTGCATATCAAAAGTTCTAATTTGAATCTCTACTGCTTTTCCGTTCGGACCAATAACTGTGGTGTGTAGAGACTGGTATAAGTTGAACTTAGGCATAGCAATGTAATCCTTAAATCTTCCAGGCACTGGACTCCAGCGGGCATGGATTGATCCAAGGACTCCATAACAATCTCGAACTGATTCAACAAGTATTCGAATTCCAACCAAATCATAGATCTCATTAAATTCGCGCCCTCGAACAACCATCTTTTGGTACACGCTATAGAAATGTTTTTGCCTACCTTTGACTTGCGCAGTTACACCTTCAAGCTTTAAGTCACTTGTGATTGCATCGACAACCTCTTTGGTGAATTGCTCTCTAGCTGGCGACCTTTCACCCACTAACCGTTCAATTTCCTCAAATTTCTTCGGTTCCAGAACCTTAAATGACAAATCTTCTAGTTCCCATTTGATGGCATTCATTCCTAATCGGTGAGCTAATGGAGCATAAATATCAATTGTTTCTCTAGCCTTTTTCTTTGCTTTATCAACTTCTATAAATTGCCAAGTTCGTGCGTTGTGAAGCCGATCTGCCAATTTAATAACTAAAACTCTGATATCTCTCGACATTGCGATTACCATTTTTCGCAGAGTTTCAGCCTCCGCTGTTGGGCCATAAGTTAGCTTGTCTAATTTTGTAACACCATCAACAAGAGATGAAACCTCATCGCCGAATTGATTTTTGATTTGTTCTATTGAGAACGAAGTGTCCTCTACCGTGTCATGCAATAGGGCTGCGATAACCGTTGCTAAATCCATTCCTAGATCAATAAGGATTTGCGCAACAGCAACTGGGTGGGTGATGTAATCCTCACCAGATTTTCTTAACTGACCAGAATGTGCTTTTTCAGCAGTAGTAAAAGCTTTTTCTAGTTCAGAAAGTGCGAACCCTGGATGTGACTGAGAAAGTCCATCAATAAGCGGCTTTAACAAACTTATTGTTGTCATAGCGCGCTGACCCCTGACTTACTTCAATTAATTATCTACGACGATCGCGCTTAGGTTGATTCCTTGGTCCACGATCTACTTTTTCCTGAACTGTACTTGCTGTGTTTGGTTTGTCTGATCTATTTCCCACTCGCTTTCGCAAAGCTTGCATTGCAGGCTCCCGTTCACGAAGTGCTGCCAAAATTGGAGTTGCAATACACAATGAAGAGTAGGTTCCGGTTGCTAGGCCTATAAACAAAGCCAAAGATAGATCCTTCAAAGTTCCTGCGCCCAATAGGCCAGCACCCACAAATAATATTGAGCCGACTGGTAGCAGCGCTACCAATGAGGTATTAAATGATCTAACAATCGTCTGATTCACAGCCAGGTTAGCTGCATGTGAGTAAGTGCTTCGCCCGCTTGCAGCAATTCCCTTGGTATTTTCTCTTACCTTATCAAATACAACTACCGTGTCATATAAAGAGTATCCCAGGATGGTTAAGAATCCAATAACAGTTGCAGGTGTAACTTCAAATCCCACGACTGCGTAAATACCTACGGTAATAAACACATCGTGTACTACAGCAATAATGGCAGCCATGGCCATTTTTCCCTCTAGAGCCATCGCTAGGTAAATCATTACGACTAACAAAAATCCCAGAAGTCCATAAATTGCTTTACGCGTAATCTCTTCGCCCCAAGAAGGACCAATAATTTGAGAGTCTATAGAATCAATCGTGACATTAAATTTAGAAGATAATGAATTCTCTACTAAGTTTTGTTCAGATCCAGTTAGAGCATCTGTTTGAATTCTTACTTTGTCATTACCAATCATTTGAATGATTGTCTGGGATTCAATTCCAGCATCAGACAAGGCTTCTTCTGCTTTTGCAATGGATGCATTAGAGCTATTAACCGTAAAGGATGAGCCGCCCTTAAATTCGATACCCAAATGTAAGCCTTGAGTAAAAAGAGTTACACCAGACAGAATGATTAACAAAAGACTAAATGAGTACCAGATTTTTCGCTTACCAATGAAGTCAACTGAAGTCTCTCCGCGATAAAGACGTCCACCTAAACCAGAAAATTTAGCCACTACTTAACCTCCACTTTTTCAAATGAGTTGGTTTGTACTAACCCAATGGACTTTGGAGAAAAGCCAGAGAGTGTATGCCCTTGATTAAAGAAACTAAATTTAGATAAGTATGTAACTAGTGGCTTAGTAAAGAAGAAAACAACTATTAAATCTATAACCGTTGTCAGACCTAGTGTGAATGCAAATCCTCGAACTCCACCCACAGCAAATGTATAAAGCATGATTGCAGCAATCATTGAAACAACGTCAGCCACAATCACGGTTCTTCTAGCCCTAACCCAACCAGTCTCGACCGCAGAACGTAAAGATTTGCCTTCACGAACTTCATCCCTAATACGCTCAAAATAAACGATGAATGAGTCAGCTGTGATACCAATAGCCACGATTGCACCAGCAATTCCTGCAAGAGTCAATGTAAATCCGATCCATTCACCTAACAACAAGAATGAAAGCAGAGTCATAGCGGTTGCAATGAGTAATGATCCAACTGAAACAATTCCAAGACCTCGGTAGTACAAAATTGAATAAATAAAAACCAACAGGAGTCCAAGAATTCCGGCAGTCAAGCCACCCCGCAATTGTTCGGCACCTAGTGTTGGTGAAACTTGTTGAACTTCGCCTCGATCAAAAGCAAGCGGAAGCGCACCATATTTGAGTACATTCGCTAAATCTTGCGCATCTAATTGGGTGAAGTTTCCAGTGATTTGAGCTGTTCCTGTATTAATAGCCTCATTAATTCTAGGTGCTGAATAAACCAATCCATCCAAAACAATTGCCGCCTGATTTTGTGGTGCTGGCAATCCTGTGAGGCGAGAAGTCATCGCGCCAAACTTACTTGTGCCCTCGCCATCAAACTCTAGAGTCACATACCAGCCAGATGCCCCTTGTGGGTCAACTAAGGAAGTTGCTTGAGTAACTTGCTTTCCTAAAACTTCAGCCGGCGCAAGTATGTATTTCGCTGCTCCAGTGCGATCGCAACTAACAACTGCTTGAGCTTCATTACCACTAACACCGCCTTGTCGATTTTCTGGCAAAGTACAATCTAAGGAAGCAAACTGCGCACTTAATTCAGGAGTCACACCAGCAGGCAAGGCATTAGGATCACTACCCACGGTCGTTGCATTTGCAGCTGCTTCAACTAGGACCGGCCTAAATCGTAATTCTGCCGTTTGGCCAACAAGGTCAACAATTCTTCTTCCAGTTTCACCTGGCACACTAATAACTATTTGTCGGTTTATACCAGTACCTTGCGCGGCAACTTCAGATTCAGCAACACCAAGAGAGTTAACTCTCTGACGAATGATTGCAACCGCTTGATCAATGGATTCTGAGGTTATGTTCCCGCTCTCACCATCTTGAATTCTCGGTTGCAATGTAACGCTAGTGCCACCTTGTAGATCTAGACCTAATTTAAAAGAGGTAGCTCCAACTACAACAGCAATTCCAGCAAAGGCAACGATCGCCAATAGAAGTGTAGATATGGTTCTTAAAGCTCGGGATTGTGTGGCTGCAACTTTATTCGCGGACATGATGGGCAATTCTATGCTGAGGCTACTTTATTGAGAAATCCTGCCAGCCTATAGGCAAATATCGCTTTATTTCTGATCAAAATCTCTTTACTGAGCAATGTCTGGATCTTGATCAAAAAGTGTTGCATCAGTACCGATATGAGCAGAAAGTGGAGGCTTAATTCCTAGATGAGCCCAACCAGCTGCTGTGGCAACTCTTCCTCTTGGCGTACGCGCAATAAAACCAATGCGCACCAGAAATGGTTCAGCTAGTGATTCAATAGTTTCTATCTCTTCGCCTACCGCCATTGCCAGTGTAGACACACCAACCGGTCCACCATTAAAGTTTTTTACCAGAACTGATAAAACGGATTTATCTAATCTATCCAAACCAATTTCATCTACTTCATATATCTTTAATGCGGACTGAGCGTGATTGAGCAGAATGACTTTTTCTGAATTCACCTGTGCATAGTCGCGAACACGCCTCAGTAATCGGTTTGCAACACGCGGTGTTCCCCTAGATCGCGATGCAATTTCAGCCACCGAATCTTTATCGATCCTAATATCCAGTAATTCTGCACTTCTTCGAATAATTTGAGACAACTCTTCAGTTTCATAAAAATCTAGCTGTGCAGTGAATCCAAACCGATCACGCAAAGGACTTGGTAACAAACCTGCCCTAGTTGTTGCTCCTACTAGCGTAAAGTGAGGCAATTCCAAAGGAATAGATGTTGCGCCAACACCTTTGCCAACAATTACGTCAACTCTAAAATCCTCCATAGCCATGTAAAGCATTTCTTCAGCAGGCCTGGACATTCTATGAATTTCATCGAGAAATAAAATTTCACCTTCTACTAACGAGGAAAGAATCGAAGCCAAGTCTCCGGCATGCTGTATCGCTGGTCCTGAAGTAATTCGGATTGGTGTATCCATTTCCGTAGCAACGATCATGGCAAGAGTTGTTTTCCCTAATCCTGGTGGACCGGAGAAAAGAATGTGGTCGGACACTGCACTTCGTTGTCTGGCAGCTGAAAGCATTAAATCCAGTTGATCCTTCACTCTAGATTGACCAACAAATTCACCTAATGATTTTGGGCGAAGGACTTGTTCAGCAATTCTCTCTGAATCATCAGCACCTTCAATAGCGGTTCGATCAGACATCAATCTTTCCCACTATTCTTCAACGCTAACTTAAGTATTTCTGATGAACTTAAGCTCTCTTTTTCATTACTACGCAATACCTGCGAAACCATGTTCGCGGCATCCTTAGCCGAATACCCTAAACCTTGTAATGCATTTTCAACTTGATTACCAACTGACAAACTCTTACCACCGCTCTTAGAAGCAAATCCAGCAACTTTATCCTTGAGCTCAAGAACTAGACGTTGCGCCCCCTTTTTTCCTAAACCAGGGAAAGATTCAAGAGTTTTTAAATTACCAGATGAAATCGCCGAAGCAATTGTTGCCGAGTCAGAGCCGGACAAAATTGCTTGTGCAACCTTTGGCCCGATACCAGTTACCGAGAGGAGTAACTCAAAAAAATCTCTGTCGATTAAATCGGTAAAACCGAATAAGATTAATGCATCTTCGCGTACAACTAGATGTGTATGAAAGCTTGCACTATTTCCAGGACTTAGTGATACTGCTATCCGATTTGGGACTTGAATTAAAATACCTACTCCTGCTACCTCTACAACCACCGAGTTAAGTGAAATAGATTTAACTATCCCAGAGATCGAACTAATCATCGTTTTTTTGTCGCCTTTTTCTTCGCAGCAGATAATCGAGCATTTCCTACTCCTCGCCAATGATGGCAGATTGCAAGGGCTAAAGCATCAGTACTATCAACTGGTTTTGGCATCTCTTTTAGCTTTAATAACCTTTTTACCATTTGAGCCACCTGTTTCTTGTCCGCTCGGCCAGATCCAGTTACAGCAGCTTTGACCTCACTAGGTGTATGAATTCCCACCGGAATAGAGCTTTTAGCAGCAAGCAATAGTGCTACACCAGCTGCTTGGCCAGTAGCCATTGCAGTTCTTACATTTAACTGCGAAAAAACTCTTTCTATCGCAATTACATCTGGCCTATATTCTGAAATCCAAATAGATAATTCTTTCTCAAGTTCTAGCAATCTATACTCCAATGGCGCTTCAGGGTCAGTTTTAATAACACCAACACTCACCATATGTAATTTTTGTGGTGCAGTAGAGTCAACAACACCTATCCCACATCTAGTTAAGCCTGGATCTATCCCTAAAACGCGCATAGGAGAAATCCTATTCAGCCGGAATTACTTATTAACTCAGGCTCGCCATCACTTCATCTGAAACATCAAAGTTGCCATACACATTCTGCACATCATCTAGCTCCTCAATTGCTTCAATTAATTCAAAAACTTTTTTGGCCGTATCGCCATCAATTGGAATCGACATAGTTGGTAAGAATGATGATTCGGCAGAGTCATAGTCAATTCCAGCACTTTGTAGGGATGTTCGGACTGCTACTAAATCAGAGGGTAAAGAAACTATTTCAAATGAGTCCCCCAAATCATTTACTTCTTCAGCTCCTGCATTTAATACGACCTCAAGCAAAGAATCCTCAGTGACTTTGCCCTTATTCTTCGAAACTAACACGACTCCTTTTCGGTTGAACAAATATGAAACCGAGCCGGGATCAGCCATGTTGCCTCCATTGCGCGTTACAGCAACCCTAACTTCAGAAGCAGCTCTATTTCGATTATCAGATAAGCACTCTATAAGTAATGCAACGCCTCCTGCTGCATAACCTTCATACATAATTGTTTCCCATTCTTTGCCACCAGTCTCAAGACCGGCGCCGCGTTTTACCGCTCGATCAATATTATCTGCCGGAACTGAGTTCTTTTTTGCTTTAGCAATAGCATCAAACAGGGTTGGATTTCCAGAAATATCAGCGCCGCCAGTGCGCGCGGATACTTCAATTGCCTTAATCAACTTAGCAAAATTTTTAGACCGCCTAGAATCAATTATTGCTTTCTTATGTTTAGTTGTTGCCCACTTGGAATGACCACTCACGATATCTTCCTTTAAAAATTTGCTAACTGTCTGCAGATATTTTCTACAAAAAATCTATGAACACGATTATCGCCAGTAAGTTCTGGATGAAAAGATGTAGCCAACAAATTTGCTTGGCGAACTGCAACTGGGTGATTTATACCAGTACTATCAGCAATCTCTGCTAAAACTTCTACCTCACTTCCGACCGACTCCACCCATGGTGCCCTTATAAAAACTGCCCGCACTTTTGGGTCGGTAATTCCCTTAAATTTAAGATCCGTTTCAAAGGAGTCCACCTGCCTACCGAAAGCATTCCGACGAACAACCATATTGATTCCACCAAAACATTCTTGCCCATCTATTGCATCTTCAACATTATTTGCCAATAAAATCATTCCTGCGCAAGATCCGTAAGTGGGCATACCATTTCGTATTCGGTCTTTAATTACATCAAATAAATCAAAAGATCTCGCCAATTTAGAAATAGTTGTTGATTCTCCGCCAGGAATCACTAGCGCAGAAATACTCTCAATCTCCTGCTTAGTTTTTACTCCTAAGGCATCGACACCACAGTCACTAAGTGACTGAATATGCTCACGTACATCACCTTGGAGTGCAAGAACTCCAATTTTCACAATTACCAGCCCCGCTCCGCAAGTCGATGAGGAACTGGAATGTCTGCAACATTAATTCCTACCATTGCATCTCCAAGTCCTCTTGATACATCTGCGATTACCTTTGGATCAGTAAAGTAAGTTACAGCTTTAACACATGCTGCAGCTCTTTTCGCAGGATCTCCTGACTTAAATATTCCAGAACCTACAAATACGCCATCGGCACCTAATTGCATCATCATCGCAGCATCAGCCGGGGTAGCAATTCCACCTGCTGTAAAGAGTACGACTGGCAATTTTCCGGTACTTGAAACCTCTTTTACTAATTCATAAGGGGCTTGCATATCTTTCGCAGACACAAATAATTCATCTTCTCTCATAGAAGTTAGTTTTCGAATTTCAGAAGAGATTGAGCGCATATGGGTCGTGGCATTAGATACGTCTCCTGTCCCAGCCTCGCCTTTAGATCTAATCATTGCTGCGCCTTCATTAATTCTTCTTAATGCCTCACCTAAATTTGTTGCACCACAGACGAAAGGAACTGTGAAATTCCACTTATCAATATGGTTTGCATAATCTGCCGGAGTTAAAACCTCTGACTCATCAATGTAGTCAACACCAAGTGATTGCAAAACTTGTGCCTCAACAAAATGACCAATTCGAGCTTTAGCCATAACTGGAATTGATACCGCCTTTTGAATTGCAGCGATCATGTCCGGATCTGACATGCGAGCAACCCCACCTTGCGCTCTAATATCTGCAGGAACCCGCTCTAGCGCCATTACCGCTACCGCACCAGCGTCTTCAGCAATCTTGGCCTGCTCAACATTTACAACATCCATAATTACGCCACCTTTAAGCATTTCTGCCATGCCGCGCTTTACTCGTGCTGTGCCTGTTTCCTTGGACATTCCAACTCCTTGTTTGTGCCTAGCCTCCAATTGTACTAATTATTCTCAAGCCATAAAGACATTAAATATGAAGCCCCGCTCACACCGTAAGCGTAACTAAGGGGTAATTTTTGGCATTTGATCTGTAAGAAATACCCATATTCGGCCCGGTTTGAAATTAGCTACTTCACCATCTGATCTACGCCAGTTTGTTACATCTTTTTCACTCTCGCGTTCCCATGTTATTTCATGACTGAAACCATCTCGCAATAAAATTGCCTTTCCTGTGCCCGTTGTCTTAGTAAACGGTGTGACGCCGCCAAACTTATCGCCATAAATCGAAGGTGTAATTGAAACTAACTGGATGACTGCAGTATCAACGTAAAGATGCTCGCCTGATGAATCCAAATTTGGCGATTCACCAAAATATATTAAATACTTCTCTTGTTCTAGACTCCATTTAAGTCTGTATATTGAATTAGGCCATTTTATTTCAATCTCACTTGCCTTAGCTAAACTTTCCTGTTGATCACCAAATACCCAAGGAGCAGTTAATGGACTATCAATGACGGTTGCCTCTCTTGAGTTGGCTCGCTCTAAAAGCAAATCTGGTTTTAAAATCATATTCACAGGACCAGGCCGATCTGGATCCTTACCATAAATACTAGGTGGATTTCGTTCAGCCGAAAGATTTTCTAAATTTGCCTTTGCAAGTACTGGTCGTAGTTTTGACTGTGCCCCACTGTATGCGAATCCAACTCTGCCAAATTGTGCCAACAATTCAATATCAGAGATTCGTGCACTTCTTACTGGTCCAATAAGTGGTGGCAGTTTCGATGAAAATATTGCGGCTAGCCTAGTTAAACCAGACTCGACTTGCTCAACATAAACGATATCTGCATCTGCAATACCAATCTGCGGATGGGCAATTTTAGTATCATCAATTTTGACAACAAGAATCTGATTATTCTCCCCTGGCAAGCCATTAAATAGGTTACGTTCGATCTCTGGCTTTTTGGTAATTTCAGTCAGATCGGTTAATCCAGCAATTGATGCAAGCACTACGACGAGTGAAGTAATGAGAAAAAACTTTCGGACAAGTTTCACAATGAGTCATCTTCAAATTCATACCGTACAGGTAATGGAGCTTTACCAGCTAATCTAAATAATCTAATAAATATCTTTGAGCGCACATTTCTAGTTGCATTTACTGCCTCCAAGTGAATATTGATTGCCATCTTTACCTTATTTGTAATATCTGAAAGCTCAACCAAAAGCTCAGAAGGAAGTTCGAATGAATTATCCTGAGCTGAATTTTGAACAAGTTTTAATGCCTCAGAAAGAACGCTCTCGGCTGCAGACCTTTCAATTATATTTGCATTTCGGGCTGAGATTGCTGAGGTAGAAATTAGGTATGCGGTGGCAGGATCAAGATTTGACTCTGCCACAATTTGCTGTGCAAGGGCAGCTCGCTGTTGCAACAGTGAATCCAATGTCGCCCAAGAAGTTTCAACTCTATGATGTAATCGGTCTAATCTTGAAGCTAAAAATGATAAATACCAACCAATGATTACAATGGCAAGGAGAGTTAGTAGAGTTTCTAGATTCATCTTCGACTCCAAAACTTATTCTCAGAAGAAAGAGTAACTCTTTGCCCTCCGGCAATTGCCATCTCATAAACACTTTCTATTTGCTCTGCAACGACCTGCCAATCGTATTTCTGAGCACTCAGTCTTCCTTTGGCTGCTAAGTCTCTACGTCGCTCATCATCTCGTAATAAACCAACAATCACTCTTGCAAGATCAGCTGAATCCCCATTTTTAAATAGAGCACCAATCTCGCCATTTTCAAGGGTAGATCTAAAAGCTGGAATATCACTAGCAATGACTGCGGTACCAGCGGATAACGCCTCGGTTAAAATAATTCCAAATGATTCACCTCCTGTATTTGGGGCAACATAAATCGGAATAGACTTTAAGAAGCTAGCTTTTTGATCATCACTTAGTCGACCTATAAATTTAATTCGCTCTCTTAATTGAGGATTAATTTCCTTCAATACCTCCTGACTATCTCCAGGACCTGCAATTAAAACTTTTGCATCTGGTATAAATCTAGAAACTATTGCCAATGAATCAAGCAAAATTTGCAAACCTTTTCGTGGTTCTTCAAATCTACCCATGAACCCAATAGTGTTTTTGCTTTGATACTCATCAATTATTTGAGCGTTTGCATACTTTTGTCCATCAATTCCGTTCGGAATTACTACTGCATCCGTGTCAAAGTGATCTTTTAGGGTAGATCTAGCCAATTCACTAACCGCTATTCGTGCCGTCAATTTTTCAACGATCGGTTCAAGAATGGGGCCAATGGCATATATAGCTTTCTTTTTTGAGGTTGAGACATGAAAGGTTCCAACAAGTGGACCTTCGGCTGCCGAACAAGCTAACAATGATAGGGATGGAATTGCTGGTTCATGTAGATGTAGTAAATCAAATTCACCAGAAGCAATCCATTGCTTAGCTCTTGAACTTGCTATGGGCCCAAAAAGTACCCTTGCCACAGATCCATTCATAGGAATAGAAATAGGTTTGCCAGCATTAACAATATAATTTTCATGCACAGAGCTCTCATCACTAATTGGAGTTAGAACTGAAACGAAGTGGCCTTCACCAATAAAATATGTGGCCAAATCTTTGATATGGGTCTGAACCCCACCTGGTGTATCCCAACCGTACGGACAGACCATTCCGATTCTAATTTTTCTCATCTATCCAAATCCGCTGCAACATATGCCAATCAACCGGTGAATCTTTAATTCTCTTGGCAAAATTATCTGCCATAGATTGGGTTACTATTCTTATATTTTCACTCTCATCGCCGGTAGAGGGCAATTTTATCGTTTCATCAAATGTAATTTCGATACCTTTCTCTAAATATCGAATATAGGCTGTTAGCAAGGGTGAGCCTGATCGCAAAGCCAATATTGCTGGGCCAGCCGGCATTTTCGCCGTACCACCTAGAAATTGAACTTCAATGCCACTGCGCGACATATCTCTATCCGCCACTAGAGCTACTAATTTTCCACTCTTTAATCGCTCCAACAAGATTGGAATAGTTTTTTCTTCGTGACTAATCGGCTCAATACCAATGCTTTGTCGATACGCTAAAAATTTTTTGAAAATAGCCTCTGGTTTAAGTTTCTCAACTACAGCCGTTAAGGTTATTCCTGTTGAGCAAAAATAAGCAGCTGCATGATCCCAATTACCTGCGTGTGGCAATGCTACGATGCAGCCGCGCTTTGATTCAATACTTTCTCTAAGAAGTTCCTCGCGAATAACAGTAGTTGTGTCAATAATTCGATTTTTGCTCCATTTATTCAATCGAAATGTATCAAACCAATATCTTAAATATGACCTCATACCTAATTTAGTTAAATTTGAAAGCTCAGACTCAGAAATACTTGGCATCACTCGCCGATAATTACTTCTTAATCGACGAACACCCTTACCATCTTTTCGGTAAGCAATATCAGCAATTCTATTCGCTAATTTGTATGCCATTTTTTCAGGCAATAATCCAATAATTTTCCAGGCTAAAAGATAAAACAAATACATCAGTTCACCGCTTTATATACAATCATCATCCTTTGTAATACTGTGACAATTGATAGTATAGCTACCAGCCACATGCCAATTGCCATGGTATAGCTCAGGCCTAGTCCATGTAAACCATAAGCCACTAACACGATGATTAAACGTTCACTTCGTTCTGCGATACCGCCATCACATTTAATGCTTAAAGATTCCGCTCGAGCCTTAATGTATGAAACTAAAAAAGATGCAGTAGCTGCGATCAAAAAAATAATAGTTAGACTATCTGAGGTTTTAAGAAAGAAAAGTAGTCCACCAATAAATATTGCAGTATCGCTGATTCGATCAAGTGTTGAGTCTAAAAGCGCTCCCCATTTACTTTCTCCACTTTTAGTCGCACGTGCAACAGCACCATCAAATAAATCAAATAAAACAAAAAATGTAACTGCGAGAACCCCAATAAAAAACTGACCCCTAGAAAAAAAGTATAGGGCAGCAAATGTAGAACCTAAGCCACCTACAGTTGAAATTAAGTTTGCCGTTACGCCTATCTTCACTAGAAAACCAACAAATGGTTGAATTATTCTGGCGACAGGATCCCGCAATGAGCGCTGTAACATAATTCCCATCGTAGGCTTACCAATGATGAGTAGCCTAATTAACGCACGGTTTATTCTCGGAATGTCTCCTGAGAATCAAAAAATTTCTGTGGCACTTGGCTTGCCTGTAGCCGAGATCGATAATCCTCAACTTATAACTGCTGATGTTGTGGTAATCGTTGCAAGTGCCAAAACAGGAATAGACCCAAAAGTAGTTGCAAATTGGAGCACATTCAGGGATCTATATATTCCAACGATTGTTGTAGTAATTGATTTTGAAACTGGTGATACTGACTTTGAAGACATGAGCGCAATTATTGGAAAAATGTTGGAGCCGGTACTCACTCCTTATTTGGTTTTGCATGCAGATAATGGTGAACCAAGTGCCTTGATAAATCTAGAAGATCAAATGATTACTGATTATTCATCAGATAAAGTGGCTAATTTCGCGAGTGATATTGAACATCGGGAATTAATATCAGAATTTAAGGAAGAGTTGTCATCTGCCTTAATCGAAGGAGGCTGGGAGCAATTTGTTCATGGCCTGGTAATCCCGGCCGTTCCGTTGATGTTGAAAAATAATTTAGGGGTGAATGAAGTGAAAAGATTTTTAGATATGATCCCAGTTAGCAGCTAACAAGGCTCTGCTCTCCTGAAGTAATTGGGGTAAAACTTTAGTTTTTCCAATGATGGGCATGAAATTGGCATCCCCGGCCCATCGTGGAACGATATGTTGATGAAAGTGACCAGCAATCCCTGCCCCGGAGACACTTCCCTGATTGATTCCAATGTTAAAACCTACTGCCTTACTGGCTTTTCTAAGCACTTTCATAGCATGTGCAGTTAGATCTGAAATCTCACCGCGCTCACTATCTGTCAACTCAGGCAACTCAGCCACATGTCGATTGGTACAAATTAATAAATGACCTGCGTTATAAGGATAGAGATTCATAACTGCGTAAGCTTGATCGCCTCTGGCAACAATCAAAGCCTCTTCATCAGGCAAATTTGGAATTCTACAAAATGGTCATTCGATTTCATTGCCAGGCAAGGGTCTATTCTCGCCTTCAAGATACGACATTCGATGCGGAGCCCACAATCTTTGCCAACTATCTGGCATACCAGCACCACCCGAAATCGATTGATCAGTCATTTAAATTTGTTTGCGCTCTTTTACAGCGGCCAAAACTTCAGCTATTGCTTGATCTATTGGTATCTGATTTTTCTGCTCACCGTTTCGATATCTAAATGAAACAGCATTTGCATTCTGATCTTCTTCACCTGCAATCATCATAAACGGCACCTTCTCGATTTGGGCATTTCGTACCTTTTTTTGCATGCGATCATCTGAGGTATCAATATCTGCTCTAATTCCAGATGCTTTAAACTTCTTAACCACTTCATACAAATAAGGCGCAAAAGAATCAGCTACTGGAATCGCTCTAACTTGTACTGGTGCCAGCCATGGTGGGAAAGCGCCAGCGTAATGCTCAGTTAGCACACCAAAAAATCGCTCGATTGATCCAAATAGTGCTCGATGAATCATTACCGGTTGTTTGATTGTGCCATCAGATGCCGCATAACCTAAGTTAAACCTCTGTGGTAATTGGAAATCTACTTGAATAGTGGACATTTGCCAGGTGCGACCAATTGCATCTCGAGCTTGAACTGAGATCTTCGGCCCATAAAAAGCTGCTCCTCCAGGATCTAAAACTAACTCTAGTCCCTGGTTATCTGCTGCCAGTCTTAGCGCATCAGTTGCACTCTCCCAATCTTGATCACCGCCCACCGATTTTTCAGGGTTGCGAGTAGATAACTCCAGATAAAAATCTGATAGGCCGTAATCGCGCAATAGGTTTAACACAAATGTAAGCAATGAATCTAGTTCCCCAGCCATTTGCTCTTTAGTGCAATAGATATGGGCATCATCTTGCGTAAATCCACGAGCTCTGGTTATGCCATGCACAACTCCGGATTTTTCATAACGGTAAACAGTTCCAAACTCAAACAATCTCAGCGGTAGATCTCGGTATGATTTTGGCGAGGATTTGTAAATTAAGTTGTGAAAAGGGCAATTCATTGGCTTCATGTAATACTTTTGACCAGCCTTTTTTAAGGTTCCATCTGCATGAAACTCTTCATCCATCTCCATCGGCGGATACATACCATCGGCATACCATTGCAAATGACCACTTGTTTCAAATAAAGCCGCCTTAGTTAAGTGCGGTGAGTAAACAAATTGGTAATCCTCTTCTTCGTGGCGTTTTCGAGAATAATCCTCCATCGCTCTTCTAATAATTCCACCCTTTGGATGAAAAACTGCAAGTCCTGATCCAATCTCTTCTGGAAATGAGAATAAATCTAACTCTGCTCCTAATTTTCGATGATCGCGCTTTTCGGCTTCTTCCAACAAATGCAGGTATGCATCCTGTGCCTCTTGGCTTTGCCAGGCCGTGCCGTAAATTCTTTGCAACATGGGATTTTTTTCTGAACCTCGCCAATAAGCACCTGCTGCCCGCATTAATTTGAAAGCTGGTATTTGTTTGGTGGATGGTAGATGAGGACCACGGCAAAGATCACTCCAAACAGCTTTGCCATCTCTGCCTAGGTTGTCGTAAATAGTTAATTCAGTTCCGCCTACCTCAACCGATGAATCACCCTCAATTGATCCAGATTTCAAACCAATTAATTCGCACTTGTATGGCTCACTCTTTAACTCAGCTAGAGCATCTTTCTCACTTATAACTCGACGCTTAAAGCGCTGACCTGCTTTAATTATCTTGCGCATTGCACTCTCTAGTTTTTCTAGATCTGCAGGGGTAAAGGGATTTTTGGGATCAAAATCGTAGTAAAAACCATCTTTAATTGGTGGGCCGATACCTAACTTAGTTTCTGGGAAAACTTCCTGCACTGCTTGAGCTAAAACATGAGCAGTTGAGTGGCGCAAGACATTTAAACCATCGGGTGAGTCAATGCTCACCGACTCGACTAAATCTGCTTCTTTTAATTCACTCCATAAATCTTTTAGTTCGCCATTAATTCGGCAAACCACAACATTGCTTTGATTCTCAAATAAATGGGTCGGTCGTTTATCAGCGTCAATTGATACAACTTTGCCATCGAGAGTAATCTTGATTTGGACAGACATAACGCTAGGTTAGCAAAGTGACGGTAAAAGCCGGGCGATTAACGTAGGTATTTGTACCAAATAACTAAGAATAAAAGGGAGGCTAATGAGAGACCTGCAAAAATAAGGAGTTGGTGCTTTCTTTGTATTTTTGCAGCATCAGCAGCTCTCGATGCCACACCCTTTGCTGAGGTTAAAACTCGAGCGGCCCAAGCAAACTCTGATGCCAAAATTCCAAGGCCAGTGAAGATAATCAACCAACCAGGTCCTGGTGCTACCAGTGCAACTACGCCAATTAAAGTAATCAAGCCACCAACAAAACCGACTAATACTCGTTTTACTATTGGGCTCATGGGTTTATGTTACTAAACAGCCTTTGATTAAATTGGCTAATTAACTCTTTTCCAAGTGAATTCTCGCTAAAGGATTTACCTTCAATTCTATTGACTCGTTGAATCAATCTAAGAGATGAGGTTGCATACACCGCTTGCGAAGAGAGCAATTCTTCAAAAGAGATCTCAACCTCACCTATATCAAACCATTTGATCAATAACTCTCTGGTAATACCAGGTAAGCAACCCGTAGTTAAAGCCGGAGTAACCCATTTTGAGTTATTTAATATCAATAGGTTAGAAAACCCAGTTTCTACGACAAATCCTGATTCGTTTATAAATATACAATCATCAAAGCCTAGAGTCTTTGCATATCTGGCTGCCAAAAGTGAGCGGGCATAAGAGGTGGACTTAACAGTATTTAAGTGATTCTTGGAAAATACTGGATTATCAAACCTAGTAAGGCAGGTGCTAGTACTCTCTTCAGATAGCGGTTGGCAGGAGATAAACCAATTACCATCACTTAAGACTACTAACCGAAGTTTTGATTTACCGATCTGGTTTTCAAGGATTGCAGTAAGTGCGAGTCGAATATCAATTAATGCCGGAAGGTTAAATAAAGCGGTAGCTGCTGACTTTTCAATTCTGGCTAAATGTCGATCTAGGGCCACGGGTTTGCCATTGATAGCCAGAATCGTTTCAAATACTCCATCCCCCCGAATAAGTGCATCTGAATATGGCAGTTTTGCTAAATCACTTTGGATCTGCCCGTTAATAACTAACCTCATACTTTAACTCCATCAGCAATCGAGATTAATCGTCTAGCTTTCAACTCTGTCTCTTCCCACTCACTATTAGGATCACTCTGCCAGGTAATTCCTGCTCCGGTACCAAAATGTATTTGACCATCCTGTTTAGACCAAAAAATTCTTATTCCTACCGAAAGAAGTGCTTGGTTATTTTCGATCCACCCAATTACACCGCAGTATGGACCTCGCTCACTTTTTTCAATTTGGCTAATCACCTTTATAGCCGATGATTTTGGTGCGCCACTAATTGATCCAGCGGGAAGTAATGAGGTCAGAATGTCTTGCCAGCTTTGGTTTGATTTTAGATCTCCCGTGACATCTGAAACTAAGTGAAATAATCCGGGATGGGATTCACTGGCCAACAATCTCGGCACATCGATAGTTCCAGGTTGGCAAATTGCTCCAAAATCATTGCGCATTAAATCAACAATCATCACATTTTCGGCCTTATCTTTTTCACCAAAATTATCTTTCAATGAAGTACCCTTTATTGGAGTGGATTTAATCTGATCACCACTGCGTTGTAGGAACAATTCTGGTGAGGCAGATGCGATCTCCAATCCCGGCAAAGATAGGTAACTGGCGTAAGGTGCGGGATTTGATTTTTGTAACAAATTTGCCAAGCCAAGAAGTGATTGATCACAATCATTACTTAGAACTCGACAGAGATTTACTTGGTAGATCTCTCCATTTGCAATCAACTCTCTTACCTGGCGAACATTTGCTTCATATATTGTTTGAGATTGAGAACTTCGCCACTTACCATTAATACCATCCCACGGTGAAGTCGGCAGTGGTGAATCTTGAACATCTGTATACCTAGCGCAAAACCAATCTCCTTCGAAGGTATTAACCACTGCCCAAAAACCTGGCTTACTTAGATCAGCTGGATCATTGGAAATTTCAACACAATTTGTTGCCAATCTATTGCCCATCCAAAAGATTGATTCGGAGATCTCCATGTTTGAACGCTACCGCCAACCGCTCCTTTTGCAGGTTAAATCAATTAAATTGTGCGCACATTGGCAGAATGCGATAGATTTCACCCTCGCAAGATGCGGACGTAGCGCAGTTGGTAGCGCGGAACCTTGCCAAGGTTCAGGTCGCCGGTTCGAACCCGGTCGTCCGCTCCACAAGAAGAAGTATTTAGAAAAAGTTTATTCATCTAAAGCTAGGTCGGATGGCCGAGAGGCGAGGCTCGGGACTGCAAATCCCGCTACACGGGTTCAAATCCCGTTCCGACCTCCAACGATTTTTTTAAGCTTTAGGCGGGCGAGAAAGAATTCCAGCGCAGTTTTCGATTGAAAAATCTCCGGCTGCATATGGAATCACTACAGCATCTCCAGTACTTACACCTAGTTTTTCACCATTACCAAAATTCATAACCCCATTTCCTGATAAAACTAGGAATATTCCAAATCCAGGCTCAATTGTTTTACTATCACCAGTCAAATAATCTGCCCTAAAAAAATTATCTGCTACTGATTTAAATATTTGGTGTGAGGCTGCTTCGCTTTGTTCGAACCTGCTTACTATCTGTAATTGCTGCTCTTGCGACAATGGATCTAGTAGGAGTGCATCTAATGCGGTATCAAAGCCAAGATTTAAATGTCCATCTTTGTCGCCATCAACTGCAAATCCATCCCATTCTAATAAGATTGAAAGATCAGTTGGCTCCTGTAGCTCCAGCACAAAGATTCCAGCCTCAATTGCATGTGGCACACCTGCTGGCACAAAAACTGCATCCCCTGCCCTAACATTTTTAAACTCTAATGAGTTAAGTAAGCCAGTTGAGTCATGATCTTTTACTAACTGGGCAACTTGATTTTTCTTCATAGATTGTTTGAAGCCAACGCCAACGCGTGCCCCTGCCGGAGCATCTAACACAATCCACGCTTCAGTCTTACCATGATTGAGTTGTAATTTTTCTTTTGCAAACTTTTGATCTGGATGGTAATGGACTGGCAATCTTTGATCTGGATCTAATAGCTTAACTAACACCTCAGTCGATGTACCAAACTTTTCCAGATGTTTTTGCCCAAGCCATGAGGTGGGGTCTGAATTAATCTCATCTTTAAGAAGTTTGCCCGAAGGTAATTTTGAAAGCCCATTTTCAGTTTCACCAAATCGGGTAGTGGTTGAACCTATCCATTCCTCAGGTCGCATTGGGCCACCCGGTCCGTTGCGTAGCTTGCCAATCCGATACCCCCCTTTATAGAAGTGATCAAATTGGTTGGAAGGTAATTTGGTGGGAATGGCAGATAAATTACTCACCTAAGTAGTTTAAGGGTTAAAGTACTTTCATGCTAGAAAAATCTGATCGCCCATGGGGACGTTATGAGGTATTGCAAGTGGGTGCCACATATAAAGTGAAATCAATTCATCTCTTAGCTGGCAAGCGTTTGTCCTACCAAAGGCATAGTAAAAGAAGTGAGCATTGGTATATCACCGAAGGCAGCGGTGAAGTAACACTGGATGGAAAGATTCACCATGTCGCCCGCGGCTCTGTAATTGAAATTCCACAAGGATCTCTCCATAGAATAAGTAACACCGGCCAAGTTGAATTGATTTTTATTGAGGTCCAAACCGGAACCTACTTTGGAGAAGATGACATTGAACGAATTGAGGATGATTTCGGTCGCTAGTAGACTTTAACTAAACGGACGATTAGCGCAGCGGTAGCGTACTTCCTTGACATGGAAGGGGTCACTGGTTCGATCCCAGTATCGTCCACAATGATTTACAGACATTAGATCAAAAAGTTAATTGCTCCAGCAACGATTAATAGGGCCAGTGCCACCCAATCAACCTTTACAACCCTGCTTATCTCGGAATTGAGTCCTTCAATTGACCAGGCTAGCAATAAGAATGAGGCAACACTAATCAACCCCATACAAATTGCTATTGGTTGGTACTCAGTCTTGAAAACTGAAAGCAATAAAAACAATCCAAT
>JBJTJQ010000088.1:0-7130 GCA_046095545.1 Candidatus Nanopelagicus sp. | reverse complement strand
ATTCCAATTAACTCAGCATCTTTAAATTTAACGCCAGCACTTGCTTCGCGACGATCATCCAATAAAACCTCAAGCCCTTTTGCCTCTAAATCCTTGGCAATCTGCTCAGCAACCTCAAATGGCATATCCTCTTTGCCAGTAGCAACGATATGCACATCAGCTGGTGCAATTTCAGCAGGCCAACATAGGCCAAGCTCATCATAAGTTTGCTCAGCAATTGCAGCCACTGCTCTAGAAACTCCAATTCCATATGAACCCATAGTTACAACAACTGGTTTACCCTCTTTATCTAATACGGTCAGCCCTAAACTTTTTGCATACTTTTGGCCTAATTGAAAAATATGACCAATCTCAATCGCTCGGTCAATAATTACCGGTTTGGCACACTTTGGACAATTATCTCCAGCCCAAACCTCTGCTGCCTCTACATACTGCTCAACTTTAAAATCTCTGCCACAAGTAACATTTTTTGCATGCTTATCTTTTTTATTTGCTCCAGTTATCCAGTGTGAGCCTTCGACTACTCGTGGATCTGCATAAAGTTTTAAGCCAAACGCTTTTGCATCCTGTGGTCCAACATAGCCTTTAACTAATTTTGGAAACTTAGCAAAATCTGCATCTTCAAATAATCTTAAATCCTTAACACCAGGTAAGTTTGCGCCCAATCGCTTTAAATCAACCTCTCGATCTCCTGGTACCAATACTGAGATTGGTTTTTCATCTGCCATGATCAATACATTTTTTAATGTATTAGCAGCTGAGATATTTGCTGAGTACTTTGAATTAAATAATTCAACTAATGAATCAATAGTTGGCGTATTTGGTGTGTCTAGGACCTCGATGTCTCCCACCTTTTCACCGGTAAAGGCATCTACTTTGGTTACCATCGCCTCAACATTTGCCGCATAACCACATGAGTTACATAAAACGTAAGTGTCTTCCCCAGTTGGGCATGGTGCTAAAAACTCCTCAGACTTTGATCCACCCATAGCTCCACTTACCGCAGAGACTATGTTGTACTTTAAACCTAATCGATCAAAGGTCTTGATATACGCATCACGATGCTTTTGGTAAGAGATTTCAAGACCGGCATCATCCACATCAAAACTATATGAATCCTTCATTACAAACTCTCGTCCTCGAATAATTCCACTTCGTGGCCGAGGCTCATCTCGAAACTTAGTTTGTATTTGATAAATCGATAAAGGTAGATCTTTATAGGAGGAGAACTCACCCTTAACCATCAAGGTAAACATCTCTTCATGGGTTGGACCTAATAAATAATCATTTTTCTTACGATCTTGTAATCTAAATAAATCTGGTCCGTACTCTGCCCATCGATTTGTTGCCTCATATGGATCTTTTGGTAGCAAGGCTGGAAAGTGAACCTCTTGAAAACCTGCGGCATCCATCTCTTGCCTAATTACAGTTTCGATTTTGCGATATGTGCGATACCCAAGCGGTAGCCAGGAGTAAATTCCGGCTGCCACCCTTCTGACAAAACCAGCTCTGACTAATAATTTATGGGATGCCACCTCAGCATCTGCTGGGTCATCACGCAATGTGCGCAACAAAAGAGTCGACATCCGTAACATAGGTAAAGCCTATCTACTGAACTGCAACAGTTGGTTGACCTGATGCCACTCCAGCGGCCTCCATTTCTTCTGCAAGGCGCATCGCCTCTTCAATGAGCGTCTCAACTATTTGTGCCTCCGGTACAGTTTTAATAACCTCACCTTTTACAAATATCTGACCCTTACCATTTCCTGATGCCACACCAAGATCTGCTTCTCTAGCTTCACCCGGTCCATTAACAACACATCCCATAACCGCAACCCGAAGTGGCACTGTCATGCCTTGTAATCCTGTTTGTACCTTCTCAGCTAATGAGTAAACATCAACCTGTGCTCTACCGCATGAAGGACAAGAAACTATTTCTAATTTACGTTGTCGTAGATTTAAAGATTCTAAAATTGAGATTCCTACTTTGACCTCCTCTACCGGAGGTGCTGATAGGGATACTCGTATCGTGTCGCCAATACCTTCTGCTAGTAAAATTCCAAATGCTGTTGCTGATTTTATTGTTCCTTGAAAAATAGGTCCGGCCTCAGTAACACCTAGGTGCAATGGGTAATCACATTTAGCAGCTAATAACCTATAAGCCTTAACCATTGTCACTGGATCGTGGTGCTTTACCGAAATCTTTATATCTCTAAAATCATGCTCTTCAAATAATGAGGCCTCCCAGAGCGCTGATTCAGCTAACGCCTCTGGTGTGGCTTTGCCATACTTTGCTAACAATCTTGGATCTAATGAACCGGCATTGACACCAATTCGAATTGGAATTCCCGCATCTTTGGCCGCCTTTGCAACCTCTTTAACCTTGTCATCAAACTGTTTTATATTTCCTGGATTTACTCGAACCGCAGCACAGCCAGCATCAATTGCAGCAAATATATATTTTGGTTGAAAATGAATATCAGCAATTACTGGAATTTGAGATTTTTTGGCAATTTGTGAGAGTGCATCTGCATCATCTTGGCTAGGCACAGCTACCCGAACAATTTGACAGCCTGAGGCGGTTAACTCAGCAATCTGTTGCAAAGTTGCATTCACATCGGCGGTTAAGGTTGTGCACATAGATTGCACTGAAACCGGCGCATCGCCACCTACCAAAACTGAACCAACCTTTAATTGCCTGGTTTTTCGACGAGGAGCCAAAGTTGGTGGCGGTGCTGCTGGAATCCCTAAATCAACCATAGGTAAACCTTACCTAGAAATTAAGTCGAATCGGGTTGAAGATATCTGCAGTCAGCAGCAATAGTGATAAACCAGCCATAAATATGAATACCACCATTGTGATTGGTGCCAACTTTTCGACATCAAATGGTGCCGGCTTTGGTATTCGCCTGCGCTTTGCATTTAAATTTCTAATGCCATCTGCAACTGCCACTGCCATATGACCGCCATCTAGTGGCAGAAGTGGCAGTAAATTAAACATGCCTACGAAAAGATTTAGTGAGGCAATTATTAGTAAGAAGGTGGCAACTTTCTCTCTAGTGGTCAACTTGTCAGTATCAGCTGCTTCACCACTTACTCTAGCTACACCAACAACACCAACTAATCCTTCGGCGTCACGTTTTTCCCCACCAAATGTCTGGCGGACTAAATCTGGAATTTTGGCAGGTAATGTAAAAAGTGCGGTCAAACTATTTCCTAAAATTTCACCGGTGTATTTTGTTGCTTTAGCCCCTGCCTCTATCGGACCATATGTAATAGTCCCAATCGTATTTACTACCCCTAATACACCAACACTTTTACCATCTAAATCTCTACTTGCTGGCGTGACTAAAAGATTTATTGGCATGCCATTGCGCTCAACAGTTATTTCTAATTGCTTACCAGCAGAAGCCCTAATGATTGTTACTACATCTACCCATTCAGAGTAAGCGATGCCATTTACTTTAGTGATTTTATCGCCAGCTAAAATACCAACATCTTTGGCAGGTGATGGCGTTGATCTTGAGGTACAGGCCTGATTAGCTGCCTTTGGAATACAATCACTAACTGCTTCAACTGTATTGGTTACTGAGGTTACACCAACTGATGAAAACAGAGTTAGTAATAAAACAAATCCAATAACAAAGTGCAAAAATGACCCAGCACCTAAAACAATTAAGCGCTGACCAACTCCAGCTTTAACAAATGCCCTACTCTGATCTGCATCTGCCAACTCCTCTCGTGGAGACATACCAACTATTCGACAGTAGCCACCAGCGGGTACAGCTTTAATGCCAAACTCAGTCTCACCTCGCTGAGTTGACCATAATTTTTTACCAAAGCCAATAAAAAACTCAGTTACCTTCATGCCAAATTTTTTGGCAGTTAAGTAATGCCCAGCCTCATGAATCATTACCGAAATTAATAAGGCAAGCACAAAGGCTAGAACACCAATAATGGTCATGCACTTATCCCCTTAATAAACTCATCTGCTTTAATACGCGCACTTTGCTCGATAGCACTGACATCGGCAATATCTCTTATTGTAGTTGGTGCGTTACTTGATAAGGCATCTACTACGCGCGCTACCGTCTGGATAATTGCTGGGAACTTTATTTTTTCTGCTAAAAATGCAGAAACTGCCACCTCATTTGCAGCGTTGTATACCGCCGGTAATCCACCACCTACTTGGCCACACCTTTTAGCTAATTCGATTGCTGGATACTTTTTAATATCAATTGGCATGAACTCCCATTTACTTGCCTTACTCCAATCGATAGGTGCACATGCTTTACTTATCCGCTCTGGATATGAAAGTGCGTAAGCAATAGGCCCTTTCATATTAGGGGGTGATGCTTGAGCAATTGTTGAACCATCAATAAATTCCACAAATGAGTGCACCACAGATTGTGGATGAATTACTGCCTCAATTGCTTCATAAGGTAGATCAAAAAGATAATGCGCCTCAATTATTTCTAAACCTTTATTTAATAGGGTGGCTGAATTAATAGTGACCACCTCGCCCATGGACCAGGTTGGATGATTGAGTGCATCGGCCACACTGACCTGACTTAAATCTTGTCTATCTCTAAATGGTCCTCCACTTGCCGTCAAAATTAATTTCTTAACATCACTTGCCTTGCCGGCCAGAAGGGCTTGAAAGATTGCTGAGTGCTCTGAGTCAACGGGAATTAATTTATCCCTGCCATATTTCATAACTAGATCCCCACCGGCAACTAGGGATTCCTTATTAGCTAATGCAACCTTATTGCCAACTGATAGAGCTGAAAGCGTTGGCCCTAAGCCAATCGAACCAGTTATGCCATTTAAGACGATATCGCAAGGAATTGCTGCAATTTCGATGGAAGAAGCATCACCTTCAATTACTGTTACGCCATCAACTTTTGGAGCCGGTGCCATACTGCCAACTATCGGCACATTAAACTTTATTGCCTGCTCCATTAGTAGTGTTGGATTTTTCCGACCAGCACTCATTGCAATAACTCTAAATTTATCAGGGTGGGCAGCAACAATTTCTAGTGCTTGCACACCAATTGATCCAGTTGAGCCCAAAATCACGATTTCCCGCATACGCCTATCTTAACTGGGCGGTGAAGATGAAAAACTTCAGATAGAATTTGAGCATGTATTCCGGGGCTAAAACCACAATTGAACAAAAACGTAACTTAGTAACCGCCATTCCTGGACCAAAATCTGCTGAGTTAATTAAGCGTCGCGCCGAAGCAGTTTCTGCCTCACTTGGCACAGCGTTTCCAGTTTTTATTGATCGCGCCGAGGGTGCAATTATTTTGGATGTTGATGGAAACTCAATCTTGGATTTAGGTGCTGGTATTGCAGTATTAAATGTGGGCCATACAGCGGGAAAAGTAATTGAAAATGTTAAGAATCAAATTGATGCTTTTGCCCATACCTGCTTTATGGTTGTGCCATACACCGGTTATGTCGAAGTCTGCGAAGCACTGAATCGATTAACCCCAGGTGATCATAAGAAAAAGTCAGCTCTCTTTAACTCCGGTGCTGAAGCAGTTGAAAATGCGGTAAAAATCGCTCGTAAATTTACTAAGCGATCAGCAGTTGTTGTTTTTGAACATGGATACCATGGCAGAACTAATTTAACTATGGCGATGACGGCAAAAAATAAGCCATACAAGGACGGGTTTGGACCATTTGCGCCAGAGGTATATCGCATGCCGTTGGCCTATCCATATCGCTGTAGTGCCTGCACCAAACCTTGTGAAAGCTCTATGTTATCGATGGTCATACATAAAATGGAGAAGGAGATTGGTGCAAACAATATTGCTTGCATTGTGATCGAACCGATTCTTGGCGAGGGCGGATTTATCGTGCCATGTAAGGGCTTTCTGCCTGGACTTGCAAAATTTTGTAAAGACAATGGCATTGTTTTTATTGCAGATGAGGTCCAAACCGGGTTTGCCCGTACTGGCGACATGTTCGCTTGCGAGGATGAATCAGTTGTGCCAGATCTAATTGTCACTGCCAAAGGAATTGCAGCTGGCTTGCCACTTGCCGGTGTAACAGGTCGAGCTGAAATTATGGATTCAATTCACTTAAGTGGTTTAGGTGGCACTTATGGTGGAAATCCAGTTGCCTGTGCTGCAGCCCTTGGTGCCATTGAAATTATCGAAACAGAGAATTTAGCTGAGCGCGCAAAAAGAATTGGAAAGATTATCTCTGATGCGCTAAATCAAATGGCTAAGAAGTACTCAATTATTGGTGAGGTTAGAGGACGCGGAGCAATGCAAGCAATTGAATTAATAAAGCCTGGCACCGATGAACCTAATGCTGAGGCTCAAGCTGCGATCATTAAATATTGTATTAGCAAAGGCGTATTGATTCTCTCTGCTGGAACCTATGCAAATGTAATTAGATTGCTACCACCACTTATAATTAATGAAGAGTTGTTAAAAGATGGGCTTGCAGTATTGGATGAAGCAATAGCCTCAGTTAAATAATTAATCTCGATCTAAGATATTTCTAGTAGGTGAGTATTTTCCACCTGATTTTTTAAATGAAATCGCACTTAACGCCTCTAGAACTACTCGATTAGCTAAAATCGCTGTGATATCACTGCTGTCATAGGCAGGTGCAACCTCAACTACATCTATGCCAACAATTGGCAGTTCCAAACAAATTCTTCTTACCGCCTCTAACAATTCTCTACTTGTCATGCCACCTGGCTCTGGTGTGCCGGTTCCAGGGGCCATACCTGGATCGACCACATCAATATCAACTGATAAAAAGACACCATCACAGTCATTGGTAAGAATTTCAAAAGATTCATCTAATACAGCTTTCATACCTCGATTATGAATCTCAGTCATCTCATAAGATTTCATACCTTTGCTTGCCATCCATTTAAATGTGGCATCATCTGGCCAATAGCCTCGAAGTCCTAATTGCAAAAACCGATCACCTCTTACTGCCCCAGATTCAATCAACCTGCGCATTGGTGTGCCATGTCCAATTAATGCACCAAAGTGATCTTCGCCAGTGTCGGCATGGGCGTCAAAGTGAATCATAGATACTTTACCTTTACCCAGATGATTAGCAATACCAGTTACATCCGCAGATGCAACAGAATGATCACC
>JBJTJQ010000087.1:0-4373 GCA_046095545.1 Candidatus Nanopelagicus sp. | reverse complement strand
AACCAAGTAATGAGCGCATCCTTTCCAGCAGTACTTTCTGTAGTTGAAAAAATTAATGAGCCAAGATATCCATCCTTTAAGGGAATTATGGCGGCTAAGAAAAAAACTATTACCACTATCTCACTTGCAGATACCGGTCTTGCTGCCACCTCGGTGGGTGCATCCGCTGCCTGGAGCACAGTAAAAGATGCTCTACCAAGACCCGCTCGGGGTGCTGGCGTTAAATTAACTGATGAAGGATCTGGCGGGGAAAAATTATTTGATTTTCTGGTGGAAAAGAGATTGGCATGAGCAGCGTTATATTTTTAGTGGATCACTCTGGTGGCAAAATCGCTAAAGCCAGCAGTGAATTGGCTACATTTGCTAAAAATATTGGTGAATCTATTGCCGTTGTCTTTGCCGCAAATCCGGGTGAGATAGTTGCGCAATTAAACAATATGCCAGTAGATAAGGTAATTACTGCAAGTGGTGATTGGGATAAGTTTGGCGTAGCAGCTATTGCAGATGGGCTAGCGCAGATTATTGCTGATAAAAAACCAAATGCCTTACTTATTACCTCATCCGCTAATGGTAAAGAGATAGCAGCTCGGGTAGCGGTTAAAACCAACTCTGGAATTATTACCGATGCAGTTGGGGTGGATAAGGATTTAATCACTACCCAATCAGTATTTGGTGGCTCAACTACTGTGCACTCAGCAGTTACCACTGGTGTACCAATAATTACTTTAAGAGCTAACTCAATCGAGCCAATCGCAGCAACTTCAAGTCCTGCAGTTGAAGAGTTTGCCGTAAATATTTCAGATGCAGCAAAACTTGCCACTATTACTAGTGCAACGGAAGCGGTAAAAGGTGGCCGGCCAGAGTTAACTGAAGCCTCAATTGTGGTTTCAGGCGGTCGTGGAACAAATGGTGATTTCAAACCAGTTGAAGCATTAGCCGATGCATTAGGTGCTGCCGTTGGTGCATCCCGGGCAGCCACCGATGCTGGCTGGTATCCACACTCACATCAGGTAGGCCAAACTGGCAAAACAGTTTCACCGCAACTATATGTTGCAGCTGGAATATCAGGTGCGATACAACATCGTGCTGGCATGCAGACATCTAAAACAATTGTGGCAATTAATAAAGATCCAGAGGCCCCAATTCTTGAGATTGCAGATTTTGCAGTAATTGGTGATTTGTTTAATGTCTTGCCGCAGGCCACCGAAAAAATCAAGGCCCGCAAAGCCTAAGTACTTCAAGGTCAGGTGCAGCCTTTAGACTTAGCATGTGCCGATCTATTTTGACCATGCTGCTACTACCACCATGGTTGAGCCAGCAATCACAGCCTTAACTGAGTCGATAAAAAAATTAGGCAATGCCTCATCCTTACACTCAGCGGGTCGATCGGTTAGAAAAGATTTAGAGCAAGCCCGAGAAATAATTGCAGAAGCAATTGATTGCGCGCCAAGTGAGGTCATCTTTACCGCAACTGGCACGGAGGCTAATAATCTAGCCATCAAAGGTTTGTACTGGCTGGGTGTAAAGCAGGGTAAGAAGGTAATAATTACCTCAACCTTTGAGCACCATGCAGTCGCTGATCCAATCAATTGGCTAGCAGAGCATGAGGGAGCCGAGGTGGTCGCAATAGGTGTGGATCGAAATGGCTTTGTAGATCTTGAAGAATTAGCCGCTCAAGTTGAAGAGCATAAAAATAATATTGCTCTAATCTCAATTATGCATGCTAATAATGAGGTAGGAACGATTCAAGATATCAACCAGGTAGTAAAAATTGCTGGTGATACTCCAGTTCACTCAGATTGCGTGCAATCTTTTGGCAAAGTAGAGCTTTCCTTTAAAAAATTAGGGGTGACAGCAGCCACTATAAGTGCTCATAAAATTGGTGGGCCATTAGGGGTAGCGGCCTTAATTTTACGAAAAGGATTAGATATTGAACCGGTGTTGCATGGCGGTGGGCAGGAGCGGGATTTACGAAGTGGCACCTTTAACGCACCAGGGATCATCTCATTTGCTGCCGCAGCTGCAAATGCGATTGAAAATAGAAAAGAGCGCGAGTTAAAAATTAGAGAGTTAAAATCAGAGTTAATTCAAACAATTAAGAAAAATATCCCAGATGCATGGGTAAATGGGGATCAGGCGAAAAGTTTGCCCGGCATTGTTTCCATTACCTTTCCTAAGACTGATTCTGAAGGCTTACTTTTATTACTAGATGGTGAGGGCATTGCCTGCTCTACTGGTTCAGCTTGCAGCGCAGGGGTGCAGCGGCCAAGCCATGTCTTATTGGCGATGGGATTAACCGAGGATGAAACCACCTCTACATTGAGATTTTCACTAAGTTATTCAAATACTATTAATGAGATTGCAAAACTTGGCTCAGTAATTGCCACAGTAGTTGCAAGATCAATAGCTGCATCTGGGAAAAAATGACAAAATTAAAGGTAATTGCAGCGATGAGTGGTGGGGTGGATTCGGCAGTTGCTGCTGCTCGGGCGGTTGATGCCGGTTATGAGGTGGTTGGTGTCCACCTTGCCTTATCTAGTAATCCAAAAAAGTATCGATCTGGCGCAAGAGGCTGTTGCACCATCGAAGATTCACATGATGCCAGACGCGCCGCAGATGTAATTGGCATACCTTTTTATATCTGGGATATGGCAGAGGAGTTTCACAAAGGGGTAGTTGAAAACTTTTTATCTGAGTATCAGGCCGGGCGAACTCCCAACCCATGTTTGCGATGTAATGAGAAAATCAAATTTGAAGCGGTGTTAGATAGAGCAAAGGCCTTGGGATTTGATGGCGTTGTTACCGGTCATTATGCAATAACTAAAGATGGCCCAGATGGAAAAACATTACATCGAGCAGCAGATATTGAGAAAGATCAATCCTATGTATTGGCAGTTTTAAGAAGAGATCAAATTGCGGGTGCAATATTTCCCCTAGGGGATACGGTTAAAACTGATACTAGGAAAGAGGCCAGGCAGCGAGGGCTTTTTGTGGCAAATAAACCTGATTCGCATGACATTTGTTTTGTGCCATCTGGTGATAACGCTGGCTGGTTGCGGGACAAATTAGGAAGTGAAACTGGCGATATTCTTGATCAAAGTGGCAACAAACTAGGTGAGCACAAAGGTGCTTACACCTACACCATAGGTCAGCGCCGAGGACTTGCACTAACTGTGCCGGATAAAAGTGGTGAACCAAGATATGTATTAAAAATTGAACCTAAGAGTAATACGGTTGTGGTGGGCACTCATGAAAATTTAGCGGTCAATACAATTATTGCTACCCCACCAGTTTGGTGTGGTGCAACTCCTGAAGTTAATCAAGAGTTAAGAGGATTTGCGCAGGTAAGAGCACATGGCTCACCACTTGCTACAAGTTATAAATTTGATGGTCAAAATTTAATTGCAAATTTAGATGAACCAGTCTTTGGTTTAGCCACCGGGCAGGCATTAGTTATTTATGATGGTGATCGGGTAGTTGGCTCTGCCACCATCTGCGAAACGATTTAATATGAGTGCAGATATTAGGCATAAGATCCAAGAATTATCGGAGGAGATTAGGGATCATCAATTTAAGTATTATGTTTTAGATGACCCATCAATTACCGATGCTGCTTTTGATAAGTTGTGGAATCAATTAATTGAACTAGAAGGTAAGTACCCGCAATACAAACTTGAAAGCTCGCCAACATTAGAGGTGGGAGGTGGCTTTTCCACAAGTTTTGAACAGTTTGACCATATTGAAAAAATGATGAGTTTAGATAACGTGTTTGATGATGATGAATTAGATGCCTGGTTTGATCGAATTGATAAGGCAGAGGTTAAAAACTCCTGGTTATGCGAAGTTAAAGTGGATGGGTTAGCGATCAATTTACTTTATGAAAATGGTCGATTAAGTAGGGCACTTACTCGAGGTAATGGCACTACCGGCGAGGATGTAACTTTAAATGTTAAAACTATTAAGTCCGTACCAACTGAGTTAAAAGGTAAAGATTTTCCAGAGCAACTGGAGGTACGAGGGGAAATTTTCTTTCCACTAAAAGCTTTTGATGAATTAAATGATTCATTAGCAGATCTTGGTAAGCCAAGGTTTGCAAATCCAAGAAATGCAGCAGCTGGGTCGCTGCGGCAAAAGGATCCAAAGATCACCGCTAGCCGGCCCCTTGATTTAGTAGTACATGGAATTGGGGCAGCTACTGGAATCTCATTTGATAAACAATCTAAAGCATATGAATTATTAAAAGGTTGGGGCCTGCCAACTAGTGCCAGATATAAAGTAGTTTCAGATCGAAAACAAGTTAAAGAATTTATCGATGAGTATGAGAAAAATCGTCATAATGTCGAACACGAAATAGATGGTGTAGTTATCAAGGT
>JBJTJQ010000086.1:0-3956 GCA_046095545.1 Candidatus Nanopelagicus sp. | reverse complement strand
TAAATAATCTGCTACCTCACTCTTTGATAACTCACTAGGAGTTAACCAATCTGCCCAAAGTGTGCTTGGCAAAATTACTGGCATTCGATTATGAATTGGCGCAACGATACCCACTGCGCTTCTAGTAATAATGGCAGCGGTGGTAAGTACTTGATTACTCTCTGGGTTTATCCACTCTTCATAGATACCAGCAATGGCTAAGGTCTTATTTTCTTTATTTGAGATAAAAAAAGGTTGCTTTGGTCGATACTTGCCCAACTCAGTTGCCCATTCGTAGTAACCACTTACTGGTACTAAACATCTTCTACTTTTAAACGCCTGCCTAAATGTTGGCTTTTCACTAATACTTTCCACCCGAGCATTTATCGCATTCGCCTGTCGGGATGAATCCTTTGCCCAACTTGGAATTAATCCCCAAGATGCCAGGTTTATCTGCCTAGTAAGAGAGCCATTTTTACGCTCATTTATAAATGGAATGGTGGTAGTTGGTGAGATATTCCAATTACTTGCTACATATGAGGAGTTAGGATTATTAGCATTGTATTCCAGGGCTAAATCATCCCCTGAGATATTAAGCGCATATCTGCCACACATGTATCAAGCCTACCTAATTAAATTACTAGTGAGCCAATTTGGGAATCGGCGGCAGTTAGTATCAGGATTAAATCCACAATAACGGTAATTATTAAGGCTTTGAAAATTAATTTATCACTAGCAAATATGGTGAATACAGCTGCTACTAAACCAATACTTAAAAGCAGTAGGCTGGGAGTAACAAAGTTAAGCAGTATTGTGGTGCCAATTAGTAGGATGCCGATTACTACCCGAGAGGCTTTCTTACCTATTTTTTGAGGCAAACCAATAATCTCAGATTTTAAATCCTCATTTATATCCTTAATAACATTAGCAAAATGAGCTGCTACCCCAAGGCAGGCGGCTGATATTAATAACCAAAGCGGTGGAGTGCGATCTGTTGCCACCACAATGGCGGCCACTAACGCCGCAAATGCCAAGGCGTATGGCAGTGGTGAAAGCAGGGTGAATTTGAAGTAAAAGTTGTAGGAAATACCTAAGCCAACACCAAGTAGGTAAATTAATCCACCTTTGATTCCTAGTGGACCAAATAAATTTACTAAGATCGCAAGTGGGGTAACAATTTTTATCGCACTTTTTAGCTGAGCAGTTGTTATCTCACCGGAAACTAATGGCTTATCATTTCGATTATGTTTTAGATCATCTGGATAATCATATAAATCATTAGTAAAACCAACTAATAGCTGGCCTAGAAAAACGCTAAATGCGATTATAAATGCTGGCCCCTCCCACCAGAGGGAGGATGCTAAGAGGAATGAAATTAAGGTTACCGCACTTGTTGGTCCAATATGTGTTGCTTTTAATAAATTAAATATCAAACTCATTAGATAACACTACTGACCGTAATTTTTAATTGCAATAAGTAGCAATTTGTTATGTGGATAACGAAAATAATTTTTTGATACTTGTATTAAATATAGGGGCGTGAGAAAATTTCCAGCAATTAAGGCAAGGAGAATGTTGAGAATTCTAAAAAGTAAGCCATTAAATTATTTTTCGAAACGAGCTGCTCGCGGCTCACATTTAATCTTGCATAGCCCAGGTCGCCAATCAATACTTTTTTATTATCACCCTAATGTAGAGATTAGTGGCCGAGTAATTAAGGAAATGTTGGTAGATAAGGCTGGACTAAGTGAGGAGCAGGCATGGAATCTAATACATTAAAGCTTGCTCATATCTATTATCAATTTGAAGATGACCAGTGGATAGCCTTTTGTGATGAGGTTGGCTTAGTTGGTTATCAAAGTCAAAGCTTGGAAAGAGTTAAAGCGCTGGTCAATGAGGGCTTAGAGTTATTTTTTGAAAACCAGCCCTTTCAAATAGTTGAGAGTTACAGTGATTTAGATTCTAAAATTTAAAGCATTATTACTAGTAAATCTAGCGATTACCAATCGCCTGCTTTAAATCTAAATACTCTTCACAATTTTCACCACAAAGCTTCTTTAACTTAGCCAGGTTTTTCTTTGCTGATGAGAGTTTTTTAGTTTGTAGGAATAGCTCACCTTGGTACTCCAGTGCCCCTAAATGGTTTGGATTTATTTTTAATGCTTTTTGGTAGTACTTGGCAGAGGCGGAAAATTGTTTAAGATTTCTGCTACTAAATCCTAGTAAATTGTTAACATCAGCATTATTGGCATAACTTTTATCTGCTTGCTTTAACAAGTTAAGCGCTGCGGTGAAGTTTTTCTGCTTGATAAGTGCATCTGCCTCACTTAAGAAGGTTGATAATTGCTTGACAGCTGGTGCATCTGGAGTTGGTGTATCAGCTTTTGCAGCAACCTCTAATTTTCCTAACTCAAATCCTTTTAACCGAGATTTTGCAGAGTTTGAATTATTGTGCTGGCCGAGAAAGCTTGATGTGCCATCTTTGCCACAGATGGCAGTAATTCTAGAAGATCCGCCTGGATGTGAGTAGACCCAATTAGTTAGATCGTAAACAACTCCATCAACAATGCTCCAGCAGTCACTTGCTGAATTATGTTTTTTAACCTCATCGGAAGTTAGTGGCAAATTTGTTGATACTGGCTTTTGAGCTGGGGCTGGCGCAGAGCCACCACCTGAGCTTGCAGCTTGAGCTGGAGTAATTGTTGAAAGCAAAACAATTGCAGCAACGACTAATTTCATGGTGTCACTTTAACTTAGATTGCTTAGAATTAGATTACAAAATTTACTAATTTAGGTGTAACAGTTATTACTTTCTTCACATCTTGGCCAGATAAGGCGGCTTTAATCTCAGCATTTTCTCGGGCAAGCTTTTCTAACTCGGCATTTGCGATATTTGGCGATACCTCAATTCGATCTTTGATCTTGCCATTTACCTGCAAAATCGCAATTACATTATCGGCACCAATTAAAGATTGATCTATCTTTGGCCAACCAGCATTTGCAATGGCAGGTTTATGACCTAATTTTTCCCACATATCTTCAGCGGTGTAAGGGGCAACTAAGGAGAGTGAGATGGCAATCGCCTCTGCTGCCTCCCGCACTGCCGGATCCTGCGCACCACATCCTGAGTCAATTGCTTTTCTAGCGGCATTGACTAACTCCATAATTCTGGCGATGGTGACATTAAATCTAAAGGATTCAACCGCTAACTCAATATCAGCTAATGTCTTATGAGTTACTTTGCGTAACTCTAAATTACCAGTTTTAAAATCAACCCCAGGCTTACTTGCTACCTCCTGGCTTATCCGCCAGGCACGATTTAAAAACTTTAATGAACCAGCTGGTGATACATCTGCCCAATCCACATCATCCTCAGGGGGTCCGGCAAAAACTAATGAAACTCTAATGGCATCCACACCATGTTTATCTAACTCCTCCGATAATTTAACTAAATTACCCCGGCTCTTACTCATCGCTGAGCCATCCATTAAGACCATGCCCTGGTTTAATAATCTCGTAAATGGTTCATTAAAATTTAATATCCCCATATCATTTAAAACTTTGGTGAAAAATCTTGAGTATAAAAGGTGCAAGATGGCATGGGTTACCCCACCTACATATTGATCTACTGGTAGCCAAGTTTCTACAGCTTTTTTATCAAAGGCCACATTATGATTATTAACTGAGGTGTAACGAAGAAAATACCAAGAGGAGTCGACAAAGGTATCCATCGTGTCAGCATCCCGCTTGGCAGCTTTATTACATTTTGGACACTTAACATTGACCCAATCTGAGGCTGCCCCCAATGGACTTGATCCCTTTGGCTTTAAATCTATTCCCTTTGCCTGCGGCAGCTCAACCGGTAATTGCGACTCTGGTACTGGTACTAAGCCACAACCATCACAATGGATAATTGGAATTGGTGTACCCCAAAATCTTTGCCGGGAGATTAACCAATCTCGCAGGCGGTAATTTTT
>JBJTJQ010000085.1:0-2051 GCA_046095545.1 Candidatus Nanopelagicus sp. | reverse complement strand
AAAGATAACTGCTTTATTTGAAGCTTTAAGAGATTTCATAACCGTCATTAATCGCTCAACCTCAGAGGCAGAAAGAGCAGCAGTTGGCTCATCCATTAAAATTATATTGGCATTCATCGAGAGCGCCTTAGCAATCTCAACTACCTGTTGATCAGCGATTGAAAGACCACGTGCCTGTCGCTTTGGATCTAACTCAACACCTAACTCTTTAAATAATCTTGCAGCCTCAGATTGTGCAAACTTCCAATCAATAATCCTTCCCTTTTTAGGTTGGCGACCAATAAATACATTCTCGGCCAGCGATAAATCTAAAAACAAAGATGGCTCCTGATAAATAACGGCGATTCCTTGTTCAATTGAGGCTTGTGGTGAGCCAGTAATAAAATCTTTGCCACCTAATTTAATTGTGCCGCCATCGTTAACATGCACACCAGCTAAAATCTTTAACATGGTGGATTTTCCAGCACCATTCTCACCAAGTAGGGCGTGAATCTCACCTGCTCTAATCTTTAAATCTGTGCCGCGAAGTGCTACTGCACCACCAAATCGCTTTTGCACCTTATTCATCTCTAGAAGCAGATCACCCTTTTTAGCCACTAACCACTCCGTCCTACTCTTGAGTTCATGCTGTCCCGGTGGGAAAAATCTCTCGCTGACCCTACCGCCAACAGCGCGACTTTCCTAGATATGGGGCCCCATTCTCAGCATCGATTAGTAACAAAAAAGTAATCCCAGCCCGCGCCCATCTTAGAATCTGGACAGATTTTAGATTGAATACTATTTATTTATATCAAATAGATAAGTAGACGATAGGTGCTCTGGTGCGGAAGAGTGTGAGGCTATGAAGCGCTACCTAGCCCTAGATATGGGGGCTGAGTCTGGCAGATTGATGTCGGTAAGTATTGATGATCAAATCTCCACCCAAGAGATCCATAGATTTTTAACCCCAGTTAAAACCGATTCTAGAAATAGAAGGTGTTGGGATTTTCCAAAGATAATTGATGAGGTCGTGATCGCATTAAGTAAGGCAAGTCAAAGCGGGCCATATGAGGCGTTAGCGGTTGATACCTGGGGATTAGATTTTGGGCTGGTGGATAAGAATGGTGAAATAATTGAATTACCAGTTAGCCATCGCGATCATAGAACTGATGGCATGTTAGCTAAGGCTGATCAATTAGTAGGTAAAAAGCGATTGCATTTTGAAAGTGGTTGTCAATTACTTGAAGTGAACTCAATTTATCAATTATTAGCTATTGCCCAGCAAACCCCAGATGAGTTTGAAAAAGCTAAACACCTGTTATTTATGCCAGATCTGGTTTTATATGCCTTAACTGGTGTGATTGGCACTGAATACACCATTGCATCTACCTCAGGTTTATATGATGTAGTAAATGATAAGTGGGCCGAAAATTTAGCTAAGGATTTAGGAATTCCCCTTCATATTTTTACCAAGGTTGAAGATCCAGGAAGTATTAGAGGAGAGTTAAAAAAAGAGATCCAAGATAAAACTGGTATTGGTCCAATTAAATGTATTGCCACCGCAAGTCATGACACCGCATCTGCGGTATTTGCCACACCTTTGCTTTCACCAGGCAGTGCCTACATCTCAAGTGGCACTTGGTCACTGTTGGGAGTTGAGTTATCCAAGCCGGTTGTAAATGAGTTAACTATGAATGAGCGGCTAACTAATGAGGGTGGTTTTGGTCGAAGTATTCGCCTACTTAGAAACATTATGGGACTTTGGTTAATTCAAGAGGTAAGGCGTGATCTGAAAGAGAGCGGAGTGGAATTAAGTTATGCCCAATTAGTTGAGCAGGCCAAAGAGGTAGCAGATCCATTTGCCACGCTTATATTTGTAGATGCATCTTTATTTATCCACGCCGGCGGCATGATTGAGCGAATTCAACGATTTGCTAAAAATACCAACCAAAAAATTCCAACTACCCCAGGTGAGATTGCCCAAACTGTATTTGCATCCCTAGCACTGCAGTATGCCAAGACCTGCGACAGCTTGGCCATACTTAGTAATCTGCCCATGCCAGCAATTCACA
>JBJTJQ010000084.1:0-34741 GCA_046095545.1 Candidatus Nanopelagicus sp. | reverse complement strand
GATTGAAGGACGAATCCGCCAGCTAAAACATATGTTGGAGCATGCACATATTGGTACCCCACCGGCAAGTGAATCAGGTGTAGTTGGTCTTGGTATGTTGATTACCGTTGATATTGCCGGCGATGAATTGAAGTTTTTATTGGGCTCTCGTGAAATTGCAAGTGGTGATATTGATGTTTATTCAGAAAAATCACCGCTGGGAAGTGCTGTCTTAGGAGCTAAAGTTGGTGAAACTGTTAATTACACCGCGCCAAATGGTAAGCAAATTGCAGTAGCAATTCTTGAAGCACAACCTTTTATTTAACTTACTTATTTACCGCTCTATTATATTTTCTAACACTTAGTGGAATAAATATTGCCATAATTATGATCATATAAACTATGGACATAGTTAATGGATTCTCACTAGGAAAAGAGCCAGCAGTAGCACCGAATTGATTTTCAAGACCAAATAGCTGCCTACATCCTGCCACCATGGTTGATACTGGATTCCATTCAGCAATATATTGCAATGGTTTTGGCATACCAGTAGTTGGTGCAAATGCATTAGATAAAAAAGTTAATGGAAATACCGCAATAAATGTGGCATTAGTTGCCACTCGCTCCTCTCTTACCGATAACCCAATTAATACACCCACCCAGGACATCGCAAAACCAAAGACTAATAAAAATACAAAACCTAGCGTGATATTTAAAAAGCCAGAGCTTGGGCGCCAACCAACAATAAAACCGGTCAATCCCATAGCAGTGAGCACGACAATATTTAGCGCACCATCACCAAGTGTTCTACCAAAAACTACAGCAGATCTTGAGATTGGTAGAGATCTAAATCTAGCGATTAATCCTTTTTGCATATCAGCGGTTAAACCAACTGCAGTGCCCGCAAGGGTGAATGCAACAGTTTGCACAAATATGCCAGGCATTAGTAATTGAACATATCCACCTGGTTGACCAGTATCAATTGAGCCACCAAATACATATCTAAATAACAAAACAAACATAATCGGTTGAATAATTGAGAATAAGATCAATTCTGGAACGCGAGCTAATTGCAGCAATTGTCTCTTAGTAATAATTAGTGCATCAGAAATTGCGTGCATTATCTACCTCGTTTCTTACTAGCTAAAGCTAAATCTTCATCTTTTTTCTCTTCTGCTACATGACCAGTCAGAGATAAGAAAACATCATCTAAAGATGGGCGCTTTAATCCAATATCTAAAGGATGAATTCCCATCTCATCTAATAATTTTGCAGCTTCAATTAATGCTTTACTACCTGTGGTAACTGGTGCTGAAATCTGCCGTAAAGCTTCATCCACATTTAGCGCACTAGAACTTACCCTTGCCACAATCTCTTTGGTTGCTGCCAAGTGCTGGTTTTCAACCACAATCTCTAATCGCTCACCGCCCACCTGTTTTTTAAGCGAATCAGATGTTCCTCTGGCGATTACTTTGCCATGATCAATTACAGCAATCTCATCTGCCAATTGATCGGCCTCTTCAAGATACTGGGTTGTAAGTAGCAAGGTAACACCACCTTTAACTAATTCGTTAATTACGCCCCACATATCCTGGCGTCCTCTTGGATCTAAGCCAGTTGTTGGCTCATCTAAAAACAAAACTTTTGGTTTAACAATTAATGAGGCTGCCAAATCTAATCTGCGTCGCATACCGCCTGAGTAGGTTCTGATTGGGCGCTTGGCTGCATCAGTTAACGAAAATTGCTCCAATAGTTCAATTGCACGATTTTTTACCGCTTTGGCTGATAAATGATAAAGCCGGCCAAACATAATTAAATTGTCCCAGCCAGTTAAAGTTTCATCTACTGCAGCATACTGACCAGATAAACCGATTATTTTTCTTACTTCTTGTGGATTTTTAATAACATCAATTCCAGAAACTGTTGCTTTACCAGCATCTGGCACAAGTAATGTTGCTAAAACTCTAACAGTTGTGGTTTTGCCTGCACCATTAGGACCAAGAACGCCTAATACAGTTCCTTCTTCAACATCAAGATTTAAACCATCTAATGCCTTTACTTTACCTTTATCGTAAGTCTTATATAACCCATCTGCTGTAATTGCTTTCATTGTAAAATCCTAACAAGAAAAGGCGCTAAACTATTCCCCTTACGTTCAATTAATCAAATAATAATAATCTAATGAGTAGAGGCGAGGAAAAGTAGATGAAAATGTCTGGAAAAAAATCCAAAACTAATGGTCCAAAATCTGGTCCGCTTACCCATAAAGAGATTTTGGTGGTCCTTAGCGGCTTAATGACCGGCATGCTGCTTGCGGCACTTGACCAAACAATTGTATCTACCGCACTCAAAAATATCGTTGAAGAATTCGATGGTTTAAATCACTACACCTGGGTAGTCACTGCATACCTTCTCACCTCGACTGCATCAACTCCGCTATATGGAAAAATCTCAGATCTTTATGGCAGAAGGCCAGTTTTTCAATTTGCAATTATTACTTTTTTGGTTGGTTCTTTATTAGCTGGCGCTTCACAAAATATGACTCAATTGATTTTTACACGCGCCCTACAAGGATTAGGTGCTGGAGGATTAATGGCACTAACTTTCGTAATTATTGGCGACATAGTTTCACCAAGAGAGCGTGGACGGTACCAAGGTTACTTTGGTGCAGTTTGGGGATTATCCTCAGTAGCCGGCCCACTTTTAGGAGGTTTCTTCTCCGATAATTCCAACATCTTGGGAATCTCAGGTTGGCGTTGGATTTTTTACATAAATCTACCCTTTGGAATATTAGCTCTAATCATTACCTCTGCTGTATTACATATTCCAAAAGTTAAACGAGACCACAAGATTGATTACTTCGGTGCATTCTTACTAGTACTGGCTGTTTCAGCAATATTGATGGCAGTTTCTGTATACGGCCCCGAGGATGGTTGGAGTAGCAGTAAAACACTTCTCGCCTTTAGTCTAGGAATCTGCTTGGTACTCATATTTGTGTGGCAAGAGGGACGAGCAAAGGAACCAATTTTGCCACTGAGGTTGTTTAGAAACCATACATTTTCCCTAACTTCAACCCTAGGTTTCATAATTGGAGCCGGAATGTTTGGGGCAATTGTTATGTTGCCACTTTATTTACAGGTTGTTAAGGGTAACTCTGCGACCGAGGCGGGGTTGAAACTAATTCCGCTAATGCTCGGAATCGTATCGATGTCTATATTTAGTGGTAAGAAAATTTCAGCAACTGGTAAGTACAAGATATTTCCGATTATGGGTGCTGGGATCATGACAATCGGCCTAATATTGATGTCAACTTTAAAAGAGGATACTTCTTTTACTGTTTTGTCAGTCTATGCGATTTTAATTGGTGCTGGCCTTGGTCTATCAATGCAAACTATCGTTATCGCACTTCAAAATTCAGTTGATTTTCAAGATATGGGAGTAGCAACATCTTCAAATACCTTCTTTAGGTCCCTTGGAGGCGCATTCGGCACAGCCATTTTTGGAACCATTTTTAGTAATCGAATTGCTTACTATTTAGAGGACAACTTTACAACTCTAAGGAATAGTAATCCTGAAGCACTTTCTAGTTTTGACTCAACGAAATTGGATTCGATTACCGCTAATACTTCAATTATCCAGAGCTTGCCGCCGGTACTCCAAGAGACTGTTCTCCACAGCTTTGCTCAAACATTTCAAATAGTCTTCTTATCGGCCGCACCAATTACATTTTTAGGATTTCTTTTAGCATTTTTCTTAAAAGAAAAACCATTGCAAAATAGTGCTGATCACTCAGCTGCACGAGCTGAAGCTTCAGGTGAGGCGGTTGGTTAAATAAAGCTTAAAAAAGCAGGCAAAAATCCTTTTGCTCAACTACCTAGAGAGGTTGCAATCCTTTCTACTGTTTCATTTTTGGTTGCAGTAGGTTTCGGATTAATAATTCCAGCTATCCCCATTTTTGCTGCTTCCTTTGGTGTAAGTAAGACTGCAATTGGATTAATTATCTCCGCTTTTGCAATTGTGCGATTTTCTTCAGGTTTAGTATCTGGAAAATTAGTGGATAAATTTGGTGAGCGATCAGTACTGGGCTTTGGTTTGTTCATGGTTTCATTTTTTACATTACTGACCGCTCTTTCCCAGAACTACTCCCAGCTGCTAATTTTTAGATCTCTTGGTGGACTTGGTTCATCAATGTTTTCAGTATCTGCCGGTTCATTACTTATGCGATCAGTAAGTGATGATTATCGTGCTCGAGCGCAATCACTTTACAATGGTGGATTTTTATTAGGCGGTATCTCAGGGCCTGCTGTTGGTGGAGTACTGGCCGGAATTTCATTAAGAGCGCCATTTTTCGTCTACTCAATCACCCTTGCTCTAGCAGCTATCACAGCATTATTTTTCTTAAGTGAGAAAAAACTTGGTAAAAAAGTTGATGCCCCAACTACTCAAATAGGTCAGACAACTCTAGGGCAGGCATTTAGATTACGACCATATCAAATAGCCCTAGTTCTTGCTTTTATAAATAACTGGGTTTTGTTTGGTTTGAGATCTTCAATTTTGCCATTATTTGTTACTGAAAAATTAAACTCAACTGCAACTATTGCTGGAATCGGCTTAACTATTGGCGCCTTAATTCAAGGAATCTTCATGTTAAAAGCTGGTAAGTACTCAGATGTTAAAGGACGTAAAGCAGCATTGTTATTTGGTGGCGCATTTATTTTATTTGGTATTTTAATGCTGGCTTTTACTACCAATATTTTTTGGTATTTGATCTCAATGGCTTTATTTGGTTTAGGTAGTGCCTATGTTGGAACAGCTCCAGGAAGTGTGGTTGGCGACATAATTAAGGGTAGGGGTGGACAGGTGATTGCCGCTTGGCAGATGGCCGGAGATGCCGGAATGATTGTTGGCCCAATATTGGTCGGATTACTAACTGACTACTTTAGTTATCAGGCAGCATTCTTATTCTCTGGTTTTATCTGGATTATTGCTTTAGCTTTATCAGCAATTTTGCCTGAGACCCGGGCATCACATTTAGACAATGATTTAATTCCAGATAAAAATAAACAGGAGCTGTGATCGCTCACAGCCCCTGTTTGGACGTTTTTAAATTACTGACGACGTAGGATTGAAATCAAACGAAGTACCTCTAGATATAGCCAAACAATTGTGACCATTAAACCAAAAGCTGCCCGCCATGATTCCTTCTCAGGAGTGCCGGCTGCAACACCTTTTTGGATTTGATCAAAATCTAAAACTAAGAACAAGCTAGCAAGGGCAACTCCTGCTACAGCCAGTAGTAGACCTAATCCAGATACGCCGTAGAAGCCGTAGCCTTGTCCGACACCAAAAAATGATGCCACTAGTGAAACTAAAGCAAGAATGAAATAACCAATTGCTGCACCAATTAGAGTGCGGGTAAATTGTGGTGTTGCACGTAATGTGCCATTGCGATACATAATCAATACGCCGGTAAATGCTGCAATTGTTCCAATTACTGCTTGGCTAACAATTCCAGGGTAGAAACTTTCGTAGTAGCTACTTATTGTGCCGAGGGCTAATCCTTGAAATGCAGCATAGGTAACCACTAAGCCAGGCTTGATATTCTTGCTAAAACTAATAACCAGCGCCAACACAAATCCACCTAAAAACCCAAGTAGTAATGCACCAGTACCAAGATTTGCGGTCCATGCAAAGGCACCAACTACAAGAAGTATGGCAAACAAAAATCCAGTTTTAGCAACGACATCTTCCATAGTCATGCGACCTGTGCGCATTGATGAGGCTGCTGGAGCATTAAAGCTTTGCTCTAATTGATCAACCTGCATAGTTGTAGATTGATTAAACGCCTTGCCAAGTACAGGGTTTGAGCTCTTCATTCTTCTCCTTTAATTGAAGTAGTAACCAGTTTTGGTTATTTACTTAGGTAGTGAACAAATATTAATCCCTAGCAATTCCCACCGCTATAACTAGTAAGCGGGTGAAACTTAAATTTTGCTGAAGATTCGCAAGAGTTGAGCGTGCCCCCGGTGGGGGTCGAACCCACACTTGTGCGATTTTAAGTCGCATGCCTCTGCCATTGGGCTACAGGGGCGAATCTTCAGGGGGTAAATCTACCCGTATTTTTCACTTGCTAAAGCCAACACTTTCTTGGCTTAATTTATTAATGACCAAGCCATCCCATCCAAAATATCTGACTCTGAGGCAACAAACTCGGTCGCACCAGTTGCAGCCATAACTCGAGATAGAACTAATGAGCCAGCAGTAATTACATCAACTCTTCCAGGATGCATGAATCCAAGCTTTGATATCTCGCTTTTAGTCATTGCCTGAAAAGCAGCAGAAACTTTATGAACCTTTTCTGCTGGAATTCTTGAAAGGTGTATTGCATAACGATCATAAGTATCAAGCTCTAATGCAGCTGCGGCAATTGTAGTTGCAGTTCCGGCAACTGCAACTAATGTTTTTGCGGTTGAGATTGGCACAATCGCAGCAGCTTGTGCAATTGCTTTATCAATATCAATTATTGCTTGCGCCACTTGACTAGTTTCAACTGGTTGAGATTTAAGATGCCGCTCGCTCATTCGCACACAGCCAATGTCCACACTCTTTGCAAACTCAACCTCGTTTTTTCCATAAACAAACTCCGTTGAACCACCACCAATATCAACCACTAAAAATGGGGCATCACTTTGTAAAAGTTCTTTTGTTGCACCATTAAATGAAAGTCTGGCCTCTTCCTCACCTGGAATAACTTCAACCTCAACCCCTAATATCTGACGTACCCCATCAATAAATAAATCTCGATTAGCAGCATCTCTTGTGGCTGAGGTGGCACAGAATCTAATCTTTTCAACACCTTTGCCAGCTAACTGATTCTTAAACTTTTCTACGGCAGTCATCGTTCGATTTATCGCTTCCGGATGGAACGACTTATTTTCATCCACCCCTTGCCCAAGTCGAACAATTTCCATATCTCGAAGAACCTCTTTAAATTTTCCACCACTTATATCGGCAATTAATAATCTGATTGAATTAGTTCCACAATCAATTGCTGCAACCCGACTCAAATTAATTATCTCCGTCAATTAAATTACTTATCTCACTACAGGGCTTAGATTCCCACCATTGAGCTAGTTCAATTAATGCCTCATCTCCTAGTGGATTCACGCCAACACCAGCTGCAAGTGAGTGCGCAACAAGTGAATGCAAACACTTAACTCGATCAGGCATACCACCTGCTGTAATACCTGCAATCTCTGGCACATCAATATTTAGTTCTTTAGCAAGTGCCGATCTTGCTGCCTCATAGTCAATATGTGCTGCTTGATAATCACCTGCTAACTGTGGGTCAGTTGATAAACGCTCATTCATTTTTGCCATAATTCCAGAGCTTTCCAGGGTTGAAATTGCACCAGTAAGTCTTGGGCAAGTTGCATAATAAAAAGTTGGAAATGGCTCACCATCTGCTAATCGTGGTGGGGTTTCAACTACATCTGGTGCTCCACATGGGCAGCGATGTGCAATTGCAGAAACATCTCTGGGTGCTCTGCCTAGCTGTGCTTGCACCATCTCTAGATCAGATTGTGATGGTTTTTCTCTAGAAAATGCCACCTGAGGTTTAACCATTATTATTGATTTACATTAGTGCTGGTAATAGATGAGATTAATCTTGAATACCAAGGTATGCCAACTGGTAGTTGCTCAGAAACCTTAGGCTCTTCATTTTGATCTGTGATCTCATCATTTCCAACAACTATATATTGCCGCTCACCTGGAAATACAAAATGTAATCTTGCCCGGGCTTGGCTTGCTACATACTCAGGATCATTCCAGAGTGCTAATTCTTGAGTTGCCTTTTCTAACATGGCTTGATTATCCGCTAGTTGATTTTCTAGTGCATTTATCTGCGCCCGTTGGGTAAAATAGTGTTGTAATGGTGGCGCCAAAGTTACTGCCACAGCAAACAAAACTATGCCAGTTATTAAGGCCCGATTAGATAAGCCACGCTTTTTTAAAGTAAATTTAATGCCTTTACGAGATCTGGCTATAACACCAGCGGCAATAAATCTGCGTCTAGCCATTTGTTACTTAAACCTTGGAAAAGCTGATTTGCCTGCATAAGTTGCGATTGAACCTAACTCCTCTTCAATTCTTAATAATTGATTGTATTTAGCTACCCGCTCAGATCTTGCCGGAGCGCCAGTCTTAATTTGGCCACAATTTAATGCGACTGCAAGATCTGCAATAGTAGTGTCTTCAGTTTCACCAGATCGGTGGCTCATCATAGATCGGTAGCCATTTTTATGCGCCAAGAAAACGGCATCAATAGTTTCAGTCAAACTTCCAATCTGATTTACCTTTACTAAGAGAGCATTTGCAGTTTTACTATCTATTCCTCTTTGCAATCTCTCTGGATTAGTTACAAATAAATCATCACCAACAATTTGAATTTTATCCCCTAATTGCTTGGTCATATCAGCCCAACCAGACCAATCATCTTCATCCAGTGGATCTTCAATTGAAACAAGTGGATATGAGGCTACCAACTCGCCGTAGTAAGAGATCATTTGATCTGAAGTAAACTTCTTGCCCTCAAATTTATACTCGCCATTTTCACAAAACTCAGTTGCTGCTACATCCATAGCAAGTGCAATTTCACTGCCTGATTTGAAGCCAGCAATTTCAACGGCTTCTAAGATTAAATCAAGTGCAGCCCGATTGCTTGCTAAATTTGGTGCAAATCCACCCTCGTCGCCAATACTGGTAGCTAATCCTTGTTTCTTTAAAACAGATTTAAGGCTGTGGTAAATCTCAGCGCCCCACCTAAGAGACTCTTTAAAAGTTTTTGCACCAATTGGCGCCACCATGAACTCTTGAATATCAACATTTGTATCGGCGTGCGCGCCACCATTTAAAATATTCATCATTGGAACCGGTAAAACTTTTGCATCACTTCCACCAAGATATTTAAAAAGAGATTGGCCCTTACTTAATGAAGCTGCTCGTGCTGTCGCTAAAGAAACACCTAAAATTGCATTTGCTCCTAGGGAGGATTTATTTTTAGTTCCATCAAGTGAAATCATTTTTTCATCTAAGGCTCTTTGATCTTCTGCACTTAGCCCGATGACAGTAGGTGCAATTTTATGATTAATATTATTTACTGCAGTCTCTACACCCTTACCTAAGTAACGTTTGCCACCATCTCTTAATTCAACTGCTTCAAATGCACCAGTAGATGCTCCACTTGGTACTGCAGCTCTACCAATAAATCCATTATTTAGTTTTACCTCAACCTCAACAGTTGGATTTCCCCGGGAGTCTAAAATTTCTCTAGCATTAACCTCTTTGATTACTGACACAAGCATCTCCCATGATCTTTAAATTGGATTTATAAGAGTAATTCTACCTTGCTTCACGCTCTTGAATCTTACTAATCAATGACTTAGTTGCTGTGCGCAATGCCGCCTCTGGATCTATCCCTAAATTTACCGCCTGGGCAATTAATCCCAGAAGTAAATCTCCAAACTGATCCTGGTTAATCTGCTCTGAAATCTTGGTTGGTTTTTCAACATCAAGTTCAAAATTCAACTTATTCATACGATATAAAACTTTGGCAGCAAGTGGCAACGCTGGTTGTGCTAGCGGAACTCCATCAATAATTGAAGCTCTACTTTTTTCAGCAGCTTTTTGTGCTTCCCAATTTTCAAGCACTTCACTACTGCTTTCAACTTTTGTTCCACCAAATACGTGAGGATGTCTTCGGATTAACTTATCGGTTACTGTTTTAGCAACATCCTCGACATTAAAAGGATCATCTGCATCCTCCTCAGCCATCCTTGAATGAAAGTAAACCTGAAGTAACAAATCACCAAGCTCCTCCTGCATAGCGGTTCGATCTTTATTTTCAACCGCTTCAATAAATTCATAAGATTCCTCTAATAGATACTTAAGCAGAGATTCGTGATCTTGCTCTGCATCCCAAGGACATCCACCGGGAGATCGGAGTTTATCCATCACCTCACGAAGTCGAAGAAGCTCTGAACTCATATAAAAAGTATTTAAGGCAGAGGTGTTACAGCACCGTCGGTTACATCACTTGCTTCAATAGCAGCAGTTACTGGATTCCAAGTTCCGTACTTAGGATTTACCTCTACGCCAAGTTTATTGGCAGTAGCAACAAGTGTTTTAGAAACTTCTTGACTTGCTAATACCTCAGGAATACCAGATGAAATAAAATTCTCATTTAGTCGATCAACAATTATAAGTATGCGCAAGTAATCATCAAAAGTTGATTCTGCCAAATTTGCACTAACTAGGGCAGATCCTAATCGATCTGATCCGCCTATTTGATTTATAACTTCACCTCTTCTTGCGGCAACATCTGAATCTGTAATTGTAAAGTTCTTATCTACGGCAATTTGATTAAATAAAATTCTTATCACAGCAAATTGTGCCTGATTTCTTAATAATTGTTTGCCCTCTATTAATTCCATTCCAGCAGTATCAACACTCTTACGTGCCGCTAAAATTTCGTCAACAACACCTTGGATTTGTGTGGACTTAACATCCTTGTCACCAACTGAGATTCCAGAGCTCATTCCTGCACAGCCAGTGACTAGAAATAAAATAGCAATTAACACAGAAATTTTCTTAACCAAACTGTCCCTCGTATCTCTAGTGGCTGATAACTTTATTATTTGGCTTGATTAAATTAGTTATCACTTCATTAACCCAAGTCAGGGTAGAAGTATTACCTACTTTTGGTGAATCTATCCAATTGGCTGCAGTAGGCCTGCTAACTAATAGGGTCTGGGTTGCATTCTTAAAGATGGATCCCGGATAAAGCCTTGAAAGCTTAATTTGTCCTGACTCTGCAAGATCTACCGGTGAAAGTCGCAAATTCTTACCTGCCATTGAGATATCAGTAATCCCTAAACTCTTTGCTAGTAATCGCAAGGATGCAACTGCAATTAACTCCTTTGCTGGCATTGGAAGTGGCCCAAATCGATCTATTAATTCCTCCTCAATTTCAGTTAAGACTTCATAGCTTGCAGCATCGGCTAGGCGGCGGTAAATATCTAGTCGCAATCTTTCAGAGTCCACATAATCTGTTGGTAGGTGGGCATCAAGTGGCAATTCAATTTTGCAATCTTGTTTTTTTGGCTTATCTTCAAAGTAACCGCTCTTAAACTCTTCAACCGCATCGGCCACCATGCGCATATACAAATCGAATCCAACCTCAGCAATATGGCCTGATTGCTCACCACCTAATAAATTACCCGCCCCTCGTATCTCTAAATCCTTAAGCGCAACCTGCATACCAGCGCCTAAATCTGTATTTGTTGCAATTGTTGTTAAACGATCATGAGCTAGCTCTGAAATTGGTTGATCTGATGGGTATAAGAAATAGGCATAAGCGCGCTCTCGACTTCGCCCTACACGGCCACGTAGTTGGTGTAATTGAGATAACCCAAATAGATCAGAGCGATCTACGATCAGTGTGTTTGCATTTGGAATATCAATTCCACTTTCAATGATGGTTGTACAAAGAAGTAAGTCATACTCCCTATTCCAAAATGCCAAAATTACCTCTTCCAATAAATTCTCATTCATTTGACCGTGTGCAATACCTATTTTTATGCCTGGCAATAAGCTTTTAATTTTTTCAGATACTAATTCAATACTTTCAACTCGATTATGAATGTAAAAAACTTGTCCATCTCGCAATAATTCTCGATGAATAGCAGCAGTAACCTGTTTATCATCATATGGGCCAACATAAGTTAGTACTGGATGCCGCTCTTCTGGTGGAGTTGTAATATTGGACATCTCTCTAATCCCAGTAATTGCCATTTCCAATGTTCTTGGAATGGGAGTTGCTGACATAGATAAAACATCTACATTTGTTCGAGCTTTTTTCAATTCCTCTTTATGCTCTACGCCGAACCGCTGCTCTTCATCTACGACTAATAAACCTAAATCCCTAAATTCAACATCCTTAGATAAAAGTCGATGAGTTCCGATAACAACATCTATAACGCCAGATTTGAGGTTAGAAATTATTTCTTTTGATTCTCTAGCTGTATTGAATCTGGATAATGCGGCAAGATTTATTGGAAAACCAGAATATCTGGCTGAAAAAGTCTTGAAATGTTGTTGTACTAAAAGTGTCGTTGGTACCAGAATTGCAACCTGCTTTCCATCTTGTACTGCTTTAAATGCTGCTCGTATAGCAATTTCTGTTTTGCCATAACCAACATCACCGCAAACAATTCGATCCATTGGATTTGGCTTCTCCATATCACGCTTAACTTCATCAATAGTTGCTTGCTGATCTACAGTTTCAACAAATGGAAAGCCATTCTCTAATTCTTTTTGCCAGGTTGTATCGACAGAAAAAGCAAAACCTGGTGCGCTCATGCGTGCGGCATATAGGCGAATTAACTCAGCGGCGATTTGCTTGACCGCTTTTCTTGCTTTTCGCCTACTGCTTTGCCAATCACTACCACCTATTTTGTGAAGTGTTGGAGATTCACCGCCCACATACTTAGTTACCTGCTCTAATGTATCTGTTGGAACGAATATCCGATCTGCTGGATGCCCACGTTTTGAAGGTGCATACTCTATAACCAAATATTCTCTAGAAGCTCCATTACTTGTTCGGGTAATTAATTCCAAATATCTTCCTACGCCATGATGTTCATGAACGACATAATCGCCGGGATTAAGCTGAAGCGGATCGATGGCTTTTCTGCGCTTAGAGGGCATCCTTGCCAAATCTTTATCAGAACTCTTCTGTCCTGATAGATCCTTATAAGTTAAAAGTACAAACTTATGTTTAGAGCTAATAAATCCATGATGTATATCGGATTTAATTAACCAGACAAGTTCATTATTTATAGACTTATCAAATTCAGTTATTTCTTGATTAGCTATTTCAGATGAGTTAAGTACTTCACTAAACCTTTGAATTATGCCGGTGGCTGCCGCTGTAAAAACTACAATATATCCCAGCTTCTGCCAGTATTTAATGTCCAAAATAACCTTTTCGTAATTATTGGCATAACTTTCAATTTCATCTAAGAAATTTAACTCATTATCAGCTGGATCACTTGAATAAAGATTTAGAGTTCGAATTAATAACTTCTTTTTCTTAGCCTGTTGCTTTATGTAATCCAATTCGTAAAAGCCACCATTTTTCAACTTGTTACTTAATTCAATTGGCGCCTTTATATTATTATCATCTGACCAGGCCACAGTTGACCAAGCTGCCTGTAGAAACTCATTATTGGTCTCAAGTAAATCTATTGCCCTACTTTTAATTCTTGGCTCATCAATTAACCAAATTTGAGTAGAAGGTGATAAGAAATCAGCAATGTTCCTATAATCATCAACTAATCCTGCTGCTAAAGACTCCATACCTTCGAATAAAATACCTTCACAAATTTTTTCAGTAAGGTCTCGAATTTCAGGGAAATCTTTTCCTAATGTTTCTGCCTTTTGTTTTAATTTTTCATCTATAAGTAGCTCTCGGCAGGGATAGATGCTCACTTCTGTTTTTACTCTTTCAATTGAGCGCTGATCAGAAATAGAGAAATATGACAATTCCTCGATCTCATCACCAAAAAAGTCAATTCGAATGGGATGGTCTTGGTCTGCCGGAAAGATATCTAAAATTCCACCACGAACTGCGAAATCGCCCCTTCGCTCCACTAAATCCGACCTAGAAAAACCAAATCTTATTAATTGAATTATCAACTCTTGCATTTGCAGATTTAGCCCCTGCTGAATCTTAATTTTAGAGGTGTTTAAGCCATTTGAAATGATTGGTTGAAGGAGTGCTCTTGATGAACAAACAATAATTCTTATCTTTTGATTGCTTATTTCATCCAAAGCCTTAAATCTAGCGGTAACAGTATCTGCCTTAGGACTTAATCTTTCATGCGGCAAAGTTTCCCATGCTGGAAAATTAACAACTAGATTTTTTCCTATCCATGAGCCGATCTCTTGTGTTAACTCTTCGGCCTGCCGCGTTGAGGTAGTAACAATTAACAGTGGTGTGTTTGATGTAGCAGCTAAGAAACTATGAACTGCTGCAGGGGCAATCAAATTCATATTTTCAGATAAATAATCCTGTGCAGATTCGATAAGAGTGTTGAATAGCTTTATCACCGATCCAAACCCCCTTGTAATGGAAAACGCCAGATACCCCCACTTCTAAAAAGAAGGGGGGTGGTGGCCAATTCTAAGGCTAATTATCTCCGGCTAAATGCCAAAATAATGTGCTTGGAAATTAATAACCTGTAATGATTACCCCATGAGTTTGAGCACTGAAAATACCAGCCTGCGCAATGATGTTCGTAAATTGGCAGATTTACTTGGCCAAACACTGGCTCGTCAAGAAGGTGAAGAGCTGCTCGCGCTAGTTGAAGCGGTTCGACTAAGTGTACGTGAGGGTAAACAGGATGAGGTGTTAGTTAAATTAACCGATGCTCAAACTGTTTCATTAGTTAGAGCTTTTAGTAATTACTTTAATCTAGCAAATGTAGCTGAGCAGGTTGACCGAACTAAAGTATTAGCTGAGCAACGAAAAACAAGTGGGTCGTGGATCAGCAGAACTATTGATCGAATATTAAAGGTGCAAGAAGTTACTAAAGATTTTGATAAAAAAGAATTACAAGAGTGGCTAGATAATTTTTCGGTTCGACCGGTTTTTACAGCTCACCCAACAGAAGCAGCCCGTAGATCTGTATTAAGTAAAATGACAACTATTGCTCAATTACTAGAGCAACCTGATTCTCCAACCAAGAGTGCGCGACTTGCAGAAACCATTGACTTACTTTGGCAAACAGATGAATTAAGAATTGGTCGACCAGAGCCGTTAGATGAGGCAGTTAACTCAATATATTATTTGGATGAGCTGCTACAAGATACAGTTCCCGAGGTATTAGCCAGTTTTGCAAATGAGGTTAAGCGCCTAGGTGTTGAACTTTCACCAAATGCCAAGCCACTCTCATTTGGCACCTGGATCGGTGGCGATCGTGATGGAAACCCAAATATCACAGCAGATGTAACCAAGTCAGCAATTTTGTTGCAAAACTCCCACTTCACTAGGGCAATAAATCGACACTTAGATGAGCTGCGGCAGGCATTATCAATCTCAACTAAATTAGCGGGCGTTACCAAAGAATTAGAGAAGTCATTGGCCGAAGACTTAGAAAAACTTCCAGAGATTGAAGCTAGATATCGCAGAATTAATGTGGAAGAGCCATATCGATTGAAAGCAACCGCAATTGGTCATAAGTTAAGGCTTACTCAGGCTCGGCATGCAGCTGGCTTACCCCATTTTTCCGGACGTGATTATAAAAATACTAATGAATTAATAAAAGATTTTGAGATTATGCATGCATCTTTACTTGCCAACAATGGTGAGTTAATTGCAAATGGACTGCTAAATCGAATTTACAGAACAATCAGCGCATTTGGATTAACCCATGCCACAATGGATATTAGAGAGCACTCTGGTGTACATCGAAATCTATTGACCCAAATCTATGGTCAACTAAATAGTAATCAGATATCTGAAGCATTGAAATCTCAAGATAAAAAAGAGGTTAAGAATTTAGATGAGGTTGGTAAAAAGTGCTTTGATACCTTTGTAACCATAAATGAGCTAATTGACCGATTTGGTTCAGAGGTAATCGAAAGTTACATAATTTCGATGACAAAATCTGCCGAGGATGTATTAATTGCAGCGCTAATTGCAAAGCATGCCGGCCTGCTATCTCTTGATGATAAAAAAGCTTTTGCAAAAATTGGATTTGTGCCCCTATTAGAAACAGTTGCGGAATTAAGAGCTGCCGGTGAAATTCTTGATACTTTATTGAGCGATAAAAATTACCGAAAAATTGTTTCACTTCGCGGTGATCTGCAGGAAGTGATGCTGGGTTACTCTGATTCAAATAAGGATGCCGGTATTACCACCAGCCAATGGGAGATACATAAGGCACAACGAAAGTTAAGAGATATAGCAATTAAACACGGCGTTAAGTTACGGCTATTTCATGGCCGTGGTGGATCGGTTGGCCGTGGCGGTGGACCAACCTATGACGCACTTATTGCTTTGCCCTGGGGATCAATTGATGGCCATATAAAGATGACAGAACAGGGTGAGGTCATTTCAGATAAGTATGGCTTGCCAGCATTAGCTAAAGAGAATTTAGAGCTAACTCTTGCCGCCGCTCTTGAGGCAACAATTTTAAATAGGAAACCCCGTCAATCAGCTGGAGATTTAAATAGTTGGAATGAATGCATGGACCTAATTAGCGATAACGCATTTATCGCATATCGAAAGTTAGTTGATGATCCAGATCTGCCAGCATATTTTTACCAATCCACACCTGTTGAGCAATTAGGAAATCTATTTTTAGGTTCTAGGCCATCTCGCAGACCGGATGCCTCAGCAGGTTTAGATTCACTTCGCGCTATCCCATGGGTATTTGGCTGGACCCAATCTCGACAGATTGTTCCTGGTTGGTATGGGGTTGGCTCTGGCTTAAAAGCTGCCAGAGAGTCAGGAAAAAATGAACTAATACAAACCTTACTAAAAGAGTGGCACTTCTTTAAAACATTTATTAGTAATGTGGAAATGACGCTTGCAAAAACAGATCTTGAAATTGCCGAAAGGTATGTAAAAAGCTTAGTTGATCCATCGCTGCATAGAATTTTTGATCAAATCAGGTCAGAGTTTGAACTTACTGTTAAAGAGTTACTACTTATGACAGGTGAGAGTGAAATTCTCGGTAATCAGCCAATTTTAGCCAGAACCTTACAAGTACGAGATACATATTTGGCTCCGATTCAATTACTACAAGTTTCACTTTTAGCAAAAGTACGAAATCAAAAGCAGGCTGATCCAGTATTAACTAGAGCACTTTTATTGACTATAAATGGAGTGGCAGCTGGTTTGAGGAATACTGGCTGATCAATCGTTAAAGCTGGTTTGAGCCTTATCTAAACCATTTAAAACCAGACTTTCAATTGCATCCGCACCTCGCTGGATAAAGGGTGCTATTTTTTCACGCTCCTCTTTGGAGAATGGTTTTAAGACAAAATCTGCTGGATCTTGTTGTCCAAGGGGCCTACCAATACCCATTCGGATTCGAAAATAATCGGCGGTATTAATTGAGGCGGTAATTGATTTCAAGCCATTATGGCCATTATCACCACCGCCATGTTTAATTCTTAAGTTATCAAATGGCAGGTCTAGCTCATCATGAATCACAATTATTTGATCAGAAGCCACCTTATAAAACTCTGCTAGAGATTTAGTAGGTCTTCCAGATTCATTCATATATCCACGAGATTTAGCTAAAACCAATATCTGATTGCCACACTTTACCTCTGAAATATCCATACCGGATTTATGTTTTGAAAACTTATTTGAATCAGAAATTCGATCAACAACTAGCTGACCAATATTATGCCGAGTCTTTTCATACTCAGGCCCAGGATTGCCAAGACCAACAACTAGCCAACGATTAGCCATAAGTTAAGGCTAGTCCTTACTTACTCTTCTTATCCTTCTTATCATCACCTTTCTTATCCTTCTTATCATCACCTTCAGTTGCAGGAGCTTCACCTTCAGCAGGTGTAGTAGCTGCAGCGGCTGCGGCGGCATCACCCTCAGCAGGTGCGGCAACAACTGCAACCTCTTCAACCTCAGCAGACTTAATAGATAGGTGAACAACTGTCATCTTAGGATCGCTAATTAACTTAACACCTTCAGGCAGAATAACTTCTGATGCGGACTTAGATTCACCAGCCATCATTCCTTCCATGCTAAGCATTAAGAAGGCAGGAATATTTGTTACATCTACTTCAACCTCAATTGAGTTATTTGTATGTTCCAAAATACCATCTTGATCATACTTGCCTTCAGTATGAACTGGAACGGAAACAACAACCCGCTCACCACGGCGCACAATTACTAAATCAATATGCTCTAACAAACCAGTTAATGGATCCCGACTTACAGATTTTGGGAGTGTAAGCTCAGTGTGATCATCTAATACAACATCAATCAAAACGTTTGAAGTTTTAAGTGCAACGCCTAACTCTCTTGAAGGAAGTGCAACATGTTGTGGCTTCTCGCCATGTCCATAAATTACTGCCGGAATAAATCCATCACGGCGTGCTCTTCGAGATGCACCTTTGCCAAACTCGGTTCTACGTGAACCCTTGATTGAAATCTCAGCCACTTTAATTCTCCCTCGATAACGGTTTGATCCCTCGCGGAATGAGCCCTGAGGTTAGCGAAGAAGTGGGTAAAAGGACAAATCTGTGCGGGAAAAGTATGCCGGTTTGATATTTACGCAATTGGTCAAAAAATCATGGCTGATTTTGCAGTGCAGAAATTTCTGTTTGAGCGATTTTCACCGCATCACTTAAGAAACAGGTGGGGTTATCTAACACCAATTGCCAGCCTTGAATCTTCTGACTCTTAGCCTGAGAGAGTAAGTTTTGATTAAATTGCTGCACAATTTTCTCGCACTCTTTTGCCGCCTCATTATTTTGGGCAGGCTCTGAGTTATTTGAGCAGCCTGATAAAAATATAGCCAGCAATAGGCTCGTGGTTAAGAAAGGTTTAGTCACATTCAAATTATACAAAAGAGTGTGCGCCCGCAGGGATTCGAACCCCGAACCTTCTGATCCGAAGTCAGATGCTCTATCCAGTTGAGCTACGGGCGCAATTTTGTTTATTTATATCTGGATATTAACTATGTCCATCAAAAAGACTTGTTACTGAACCATCCTCAAACACCTCTTTAATTGCTCGGGCCAGTAAAGGGGCGATTGAAAGTACGGTTAAATTATCAAATTTGCTCTCTTCTGCGATCGGTAATGTATTGGTCACAACTACCTCAGAGACTCTGGATTTCTTTAATCTATCAATTGCCGGTCCAGAAAGCACCGCATGGGTAGCTGAGATGATGACATCCTTAGCCCCAGCATCAATCAAAGCATCAACCGCTTTTGTCACAGTACCGGCGGTATCGATCATGTCATCGATAACTACACAAGTCATACCCTTAACATCACCTACTACTTTGCCAACTGTTGCTTCATTTGGAATTTTTGGATCGCGAGTTTTATGAATAAATGCAATACTGCAACCACCTAATAACTCACTCCATCTTTCAGCAACTCTTACTCGACCTGAGTCGGGAGAGACAATTACCAAATTTTTTCGATCAACTTTGCTACCAACATAATTGGCAAGCAGTGGCAGAGCAAATAGATGATCAACTGGACCATCAAAGAAACCTTGTATTTGTGAGGTGTGAAGATCTACGCACATTAATCGATCAGCTCCTGCAGTCTTAAATAAATCTGCCATTAATCGGGCTGAAATCGGCTCTCGCCCTCGATGTTTTTTATCCTGACGAGCGTATCCATAAAATGGCAGAATTACCGTAATTCGTTTTGCGGATGCTCGCTTTAATGCATCCACCATTATTAACTGCTCCATTATTTGTTTATTTACCGGTGCGCTATGGCTTTGTAATACAAAAGCATCACTGCCACGCACACTCTCTTCGAATCTGACAAATATTTCACCATTAGCAAAGTCATATGCTGAAGTGGGTGTGATTGGTATGCCAAGCTCTGATGCCACCGCATCTGCTAACTCTGGGTAGGCACGTCCGGTAAATAATCGCAAACTTTTTTCGGAGGTTAAGCGAATTTCGTTCAGTTTAGCTTCCCCCTGACCTTTAGGTGAATCTGGCTTAACTCTACTAGAAATTACTCACTCTTTTGCACCAGCCTTTTTTGCAGCTGTTGCGGATTTACTTTCCTTACGCTTTCGAAGTACCCAACCTAAGATATTTACCTGCTTGGCCCGGCCAATGCCCAACGCACCTGCTGGCACATCCTCGTTAATAACTGATCCAGCAGCGGTATAGGCACCATCACCGATTGTTACTGGTGCTACCAGCATTGTGTCGCTACCAATTCGAACCTGATCGCCAATCTTAGTTTGATGTTTATTTTCACCATCATAATTAACAAAAACTGTGGCAGCCCCAATATTGCTTTCTTGTCCGATCTGCGCATCACCAACATATGTAAGGTGGGGAATCTTTGAGCCCTTACCTACAGTAGAGTTTTTAATTTCAACAAATGCGCCAGCCTTACTCTCATTATCTAAAACCGCACCTTCGCGTAGATAGGTATATGGGCCGACTTGAGCTGATGGTCCAATTTTTGATTTGATTGCAAAGCTTTCCACCAAAGTTGCCTCTGATCCAACTTCGCAATCAATCAAAGTAGTACGTGGACCAATTATCGCTTTAGCTCCCACATTAGTTTTACCACTTAGGGCAGAGCCTGGATGGATTACTACATCTGATGAGATCTTTACCTGAGCATCAATCCAAGTTGTAGTTGGATCAATAATTGTGACACCTGCCAACATGTGTTGGTAATTAATTCGATTACGCATAATCGCAGCGCACTCCGCCAATTGCGACCTATCGTTTATGCCCAGAGTTTCAGTGTAATCATTAGAAACTATCGCTGAAATTAAGCCACCATTTTTGTTTATTAGAGAAATTACATCAGTTAAATAAAATTCCTTTTGAGCATTATTGCTCTCTAATTTAGATATCACCTGTCGTAGTACTTTTAGATCAAATAAATAAACACCAGTATTTATCTCATCTATATCTTTTTGAGATGAGGAAGCATCTTTTTCTTCAATTATTTCAGCGATCAAGCCTTGATCATTTCGAATAACTCTGCCATAGCCAGTTGGATCAGGTAGAAGAGCTGTTAGAACAGAGGCATCATGGCCTTGCTCTGAATGCTCAGTAAAAAACTCTTGCAAAGTCTGGGTTGTTAGCAGAGGTGTATCACCAGCCAGGATTAAAACGGTGCCATCGCCTTTGTGCTCATCTAATGCAAGTTGAGCGGCAGCTCCAGTGCCATTTCGCTTAACCTGCTCCACTGTTTTTATTTTGGTAGAGATTGTAGAAATATGCTCAACTACCACTTCCTTGTCCGCCCCAACTACAACTGTTAAATTTTTTGCTGATAAGGGCTCAACTGCTGCTAAGACGCTTTCAATAATTGTCTGGCCAGCAATTTCATGAAGAACTTTTGCCTTATTTGATTTCATTCTGGTGCCATCGCCGGCTGCTAGGACAATGACAAGCTCTAACTTACTCATCATTAGCCCCTTTCATTTGGTGGCTCCGCCACCAGGTATCGATCCTGGACCCTGAGCTTCAAAGGCTCATGTGCTAGCCACTACACAATGGCGGAACCTGAATTATCCCTTATAAATGGTTAAATTAAAAACTTTCAATTATTCGTGCGCCAGAAACTGGTCCGTTTGCTCTAACCACTGATGAAACAACCCCACTAGCACTTAATGCAACTGTTAAATCCATTGCATGCTCTTCACTTGAAACTAGAAATGCAACTGTCGGACCTGAACCAGAAACAATTCCACCTAATGCACCATAATCAACACCAACATCTAAAATTAATTTAAGCGCAGGTCGAAGTGAACATGCTGCAGATTGCAAATCGTTAATTAATGATTTTCCAAGAGCCTTTGCCTCTCCGGCCCGAAGTGCTTGCATTAATGGTTCACTTACTTGTGGCGTTGAAATTGATAACCCCTCGCGCAAGCGATCACACTCTTGGTATACAGCAGGAGTGGATAAACCCTGGCCAGAAAGTGCCAATGCCCAAAAATAAGTTCCCTTAGCAAGTGCAGGAGTTATCTGATCTCCCCGACCAGTACCAATCGCTACCCCACCACAAATTGAAAATGGCACATCGCTACCAATTTGGCTACCAATAGATTCCATTTCATCCCGAGATAATCCCAACTCAAATAATGAATCCAAGCCAACAATTACGCCAGCAGCATCGGCACTGCCACCTGCCATTCCACCTGCTACTGGAATTTCCTTCTTTAATTTAATCGCTAGATCCTTTGGCAGATCATAATTTTTTATCATCAGCTCAGCGGCCATGATCGCTAGATTTGAATTATCTGCCGGCACACCCTTTGAAGTTTGGCCTGAGATATCAATAGTTAAACCATTACCAATAGCAGCTGTTGCCACACTTACATCATCAAAGAGAGATATCGCTTGAAAAACCGTTGTAACTTCATGATAACCATCGCTACCTAAGGGCCCAACCGATAACTGCAAATTAACCTTTGCCGGCACCCGAGCGACAACACCTCTAGATCTCATGATGCCAAAGCGTATTGGTTTAGTAACTCACTTGGTGGATTTATCGTTAAGTAATTGCTTGCCAATTTTAAGAAATTGCTCAACTGTTAGAACCTCACCACGGCTCGTTGGATCAATTCCTGCTTGTATCAAAGCCGATTCAGTATTTGATCCAAACAATTGCGAAAGAGCACTTCGCAGCATTTTCCGTCGTTTTGCAAAAGCATGATCAATAACTGCAAAAGTTGCAGCCCGCTCCGCTTCGCCGGCCGCCGGTAAGTGGCGATCAAATCTGACTAGGGATGAATCAACATTTGGGATTGGCCAAAAAACTGATCTACTCACATGCCCTACGATTTTAAGATTTGCCCACCAATTAGCTTTAACAGTAGGTGAACCATAATCCTTATTATTTGCTACCGCCACTAATCGATCTGCTACCTCACTTTGAACCATAACTACTCCTCGAGTAATCGTTGGAAAGTGTTCCAAAATATTCAACAGCACAGGAACAGAAACGTTGTATGGCAAGTTTGCTACTAAAACTGTTGGCTTAGCGGGCAACTCTCTTACAGAGATAGCATCGTCATTGATGACCTTCAATTTATTCTGATCAAAACCTCGATCTGCTGCCGTTATTGAAAGTTGATCTGCCAGACGAGAGTCAATTTCAATTGCAATCACCTGACTTGCTTCTTCCAGAAGAGCTAGGGTCAGTGAACCTAATCCGGGACCAATCTCTAATGCAATATCAGATTTTTCGATTGTTGCTAACTTAACAATCTTTCGACAGGTATTAGCATCTACTACAAAATTTTGTCCTAATTTTTTAGTTGGTTTTAAATTTAAATGATCTGCTAGTGCCCTTACCTCTGCTGCACCTAATAAATTACTCACTTAAAGCTGCCAAAAATCCGCTCAGAGTTTTCCGAGATCGCAGCAGCTAAGTAATCAGCAGATATTCCTCTTACATCTGCTACTACTCTTAAAGTGTGTGGGATTTGTGCTGGGGTATTAAGTGCTCCTCGATTTGGCATTGGGCAAAGAAAAGGTGAATCTGTTTCAACTAGCATTAATTCAATCGGTGTAAATTCTGCTGCTTGTCTTAATTCTGGTGCATTTTTAAATGTGACTGTGCCGGCAAAGGAGAGAAAATATCCATTTGATACACACTCTTTAGCCATTTGAAGATCTCCTGAAAAGCAGTGAAAGATGGTTTTATCTGGCGCTCCCTCTTCAAGCAATATATCTAAAACTTCCCTATGTGCATCTCGATCATGAATAACTAGAGCTTTGTTGTTTTCTTTGGCAATTTTTATATGGCGGCGAAATGAGTACTTTTGTTTTTCTTGTAGCTCGGGTTGAGTTCTAAAAAAATCTAATCCGGTTTCCCCAATTGCTCTAACTCGAGGATTCTTAGCTAACTCTTGGATAACTTGTAGATCTTTCTCTAAATCATCAACTACAGGTGCTTCATTTGGATGTAGAGCTACCGCTGCCAATACTCTTCCTACAAAAGCCTCAGCACATTTAACAGACCAAATAGATTGCTCTGCTGAATATCCAACTTGAACAACTCTATCTACGCCAACACTAGCGGCTTGATCGAGAGTTTCTTTTAAGAGCGGTGAATCGGGCTCGCTATTATGAATTAACTCTAAATGGGCATGCGAATCAACTGTTTTACTATTTAATGGCGCAGGAAGCGGAGCTGGTTTTCGATCAAGATCGCGATTGTGACGATCTGCCATAAAATTATTTAACCTCTTCTAGCCTTGGAAATAAAACATCTGTTTTTGTTACCAGACTACCTGCGGATAATTGTCCCCACTTTGAAACATCCTCAATTTTCTGATTTGCAATCGATCCGATGCAGGTATTTGCACCCAAGCTTTGCCATAGTTTTTCAGTAACCTCAGGCATAACTGGATGAAGTAAAACCGCTAGAGCACGAAGTGACTCAGCTGTGTTATATAAAATTTGGTCTAGCTGTGCCTTATTAGCCGGATCTTTTGCTACAACCCAAGGTTGCTGTTCGGTGACATAGCCATTTACCCGCTTGCAGAAATCCATAATTGCATTTATGCCACCTTGAAAATCTAGCGCGCAAATTGCAGTATCAGCCGATTTAACTGTGGTCGCCAACATCTTTGCTAACTCTTCATTCTTAGCTGGTGCTGGGATCTTGTTATCACAGTATTTCTCAACCATGGCGATCAACCTTGAAGCAAGATTTCCAAAATCATTTGCTAGCTCACTGGTATATCTAGCAGCCATATCCTCCCAGGAAAATGAGCCATCAGTTCCAAAAGGAATTGCTCTTAGAAAATAATATCTGAACGCATCAACTCCAAAATCTTTAGTGATATCACTTGGTGCGATTCCAGTTAGCTTACTTTTAGACATTTTTTCACCGCCAACTAAAAGCCAGCCATGTGCAAAAACTTTTTTCGGTACTGCAACACCAGCAGCCATTAACATAGCCGGCCAAATAACTGCATGAAAACGCAAAATATCTTTTCCAACTAAGTGAACATCTGCCGGCCATGTGTTGGCAAACTTTTTGCCATCCTCTGAAGCAGGATCATCTCCTAGACCAACGGCGGTGGCGTAATTAAGTAGGGCATCAAACCAAACGTAAATGACCTGTTTTGTATCCCATGGGACTGGAATTCCCCAGTCAAAGGTTGATCTAGAGATTGAAAGATCTCTTACTTCACCTTCTAAGAATGCAATGACCTCATTACGTGCACTTTCTGGCTCACAAGCCTGAGGATTATTCTTATAATGATCTAATAGTGGCTGGCGAAAAGCTGATAATTTAAAAAACCAATTATCTTCACTTAACATTTCTACTGGCTTTGAATGTATTTTGCACTTACCCTCGATTAAATCACCCGGTAATTTAAACTCTTCGCACCCAATACAGTATGGGCCTTCAAATTTTCCAGCATAAATGTGACCAGCATCTTTTAATCCTTGCAAGAATCTTTGTACCCGTAGCGTATGTCGCTCCTCAGTTGTTCTTATAAAATCATCATGAGCAATATTTAAATCTTTCCAAACTGGTTTCCATGCCGATTCAACTAATTTGTCACACCAATCTTGAGGTGCTGTGTTATTACTTTGGGCAGTATTTAAAACCTTTTGCCCATGTTCATCAGTACCAGTTAAAAACCAAACGGAATCTCCTTTTTGCCGGTGCCATCTAGTTAATACATCACCAGCTACCGTTGTATAGGCGTGGCCGATATGGGGCGCGTCATTTACATAGTAAATAGGTGTAGTTAGATAAAAGGATTTACTCGCCATGATCAGATCTTATCCCCACTTTTATATGACACCATCGCATCAAAAACTACTCGCTTTGCTACGCCATTTTGCTTTGCAACTTGAGCAATTGCCTCCTTGCGGCTTTCACCAGCGTTTTCCTGTTCAATAACTAATCTAATTAACTCTTCCGACGAAAACTGCAGAGTACCTGGATCAAAGCCCTCAATCACCATAGTTATCTCACCTAAAATATCTTTAGATTCTGCCCAAGTTATCAGTTCCGCAATACTGCCACGAATTACCTCTTCATAATGTTTGCTCATCTCTCGGCATATAACACCCTTTCGATTTGCACCAAATGCTGTTTGAGCATCAATTAAGGATTCAACCGTTCGGTGTGGTGCTTCAAAAAATATAATAGTCCGTTGCTCTTGTGCCAAATCTTTAAACCATTTTTCTCTAGCTGCCTTTGTACGAGGTGGAAAACCTTCAAAACAAAATCGATCAGTTGGAAGTCCTGATAATAGAAGCGCTGTGGTTACTGCACTCGGTCCGGGCAAAACTTTGATTTGAATATTTAGGTTTAGTGCTGCTCTAATCAAGCGGTAACCAGGATCAGAAATTCCTGGAGCACCGGCATCGGTCACTACCAAAATATCTTTATTTGAATTTAAAATTGCACTTAGTTCCTCAACTCGATCACTCTCATTTCCTTCAAAAAAAGAGATTACTTTTGCATGGTGATTAATATCTAAATCCGAGCAAAATCTGGCAAATTTTCTTGAGTCTTCAGCGGCGATATATTTGGCTTGCTTGATCGACTCAATTAAGTGAGTTGATGCATCGCGCACATCGCCAATAGGTAGGCAGGCCAAAATTAACATTTGCCAATTCTCTCAGGTTATCTTCTGGTCTGCTCTCACATCTGTCTTAGGCTGATCCCATGAGAGTTGAGCGATTAATTCAGTTTGGGCCGATTGCGGCGATTTTCGCCTTTGCCCTGGCGCTTCGGCTTTGGCGACTAAATCTACCAAGTGGCTATATTTTTGATGAGGTTTACTATGCAAAAAATGCTGCCTCATTAATTACCGCAGGAGTTGAGTTAAATGATCAAGGAGAGTCTGAATTTGTAGTCCATCCACCACTTGGTAAGTGGCTAATTGGTATTGGGATAAAAATCTTTGGTAATAATGAGTTTGGTTGGAGATTTTCTGCAGCTATCTTTGGCAGCGTCGCTGTTCTATTAATCTACATAATTGTTAAAAAATTATTTGCCTCAGAGTTTTTAAGTATTACCGCTGCACTGCTGTTTGCCTTAGATGGACTAAATCTAGTTATGTCACGAGTTGCACTATTAGATATTTTTTTAATGGTATTTATCTTATTATCATTTTACTTCCTGTTATTAAACAATTACTTAGCTGTAAGTATTTCATTGGGCTTGGCTCTGGCCACTAAATGGAGTGGTGGATTTCTGATCCCAGTTTTCCTGCTTTATATAATGATTGAAAATAGAGCTAATCTAAAAAAAATTTTAAAGCCAATTGGGCAGCTAGTTCTGGTACCGGTCATTGTTTACCTGATCTCATGGAGTGGCTGGATTTTTAGTGATAAAGGCTGGGCTAGAAACTCAGAATCAAATCTACTTTTATCCCTTTGGAGTTATCATCGGCAAATTTTAAATTTCCACCAAGATCTGGTTGAGCAACACACCTATCAAGCTAACCCATGGAGTTGGCTAATTTTAGGCAGACCCACCTCTTTTTTTTATGAGGAATCTTCAAATTGTGGGCAAACAAAGTGCTCACAAGAGATATTAGCCATAGGAACACCATTTTTATGGTGGAGTGCAGTATTTGCTGTCGCAATAACTATTGGATTTTTTATTACTAACAAAGATCGAAAGGCAGCCATTATTTTAATTGGATTTGCCGCCACCTATTTGCCTTGGTTTTTGATTCAAGAGCGAACTACTTTTTATTTCTACGCAATTAGCACTCTACCATTTCTAATTTTGGCGATTATTTATTGTTTTAATCAATTGATTAAGTCAGATAAAAATAAGATCTATATAAAGATATTTGTAATATTTATAGCAATAAATTTTCTCTATTTTTTACCAATTTACCTTGGAATTAGTATTCCCTATTCAGAGTGGCTGAGTAGAATGTGGTTAGAGAGTTGGATTTAAGTTACTCGTTTACCGCTCTATCCTCATCTGATTCAATAATTTGCGATTGATCAAATAAATCATCATCTCGACCAGATAATGCCTTAATCCTCTCTTGTTCAGCACTCCATTGACCTGGTGTAGTTAAATCTATGGTGCGCCTACTTGGAATTGCTTTTGGAGCAGTTGTGTAAATCGGCTTTGGCACAGTTGTTGGCCGCCAACCTTTTCTCTCCTTTGGCACCACAATTACACCAGTAACCTCCGGTCGCTCAGAAAACGGAATCCAATGATCATTGGATTTATGTTCAGTGACTTCATACGAAATGATCTCAGTTGGAATTTTTCTATTTGTAATCTTTTCAAGAGCAGCTAATCTGCGAGCTCTAAGTTGTGATGCAACAACTTGCTTTCTAACATTAACAAAATAAATAAGTAAGGCTGTTAGTGGAATTAATGTTGTACTCAAGGCTAGAAAACCAACAAATGCAAAAATATTTGAGATTAAATAAATTGACAATAGAGACGTAAAAATTAATCTGCGACGAAAGAAAATTTTTTCTTTCTCTTCAATATTTATTTCGTGCTTTATATTCTTATTATTATCGGCTACAACCTGCATTGCATTTTTATATCTTTCAATTGCTTTTCCAGAGCTCTCTTCATGCCTACTAATCCACTGGGGTAGGAAATAGGCAGCCCACATACCAATGATGATTAAATAGATAAAACCCGAACTCATAAAGCACAACAATAAATGTCAGGTTGAGGATTTTGGGGTAATTAATAGGGTATGTCCTAATTAAATTTTATTTTATTTCTGGGTTCTCTCTAACAAAAGTTATGTGATCTCGCCAATCTCCGGCAATATGTAGATATTTACTACGTGATCCTTCCAGAATATAACCAGCCTTTAATGCAACTTTTTTCGATGCTTCATTCTCTGGTCGTAAATTAATCTCTATTCTATGTAGCTTTAAATCCTCAAATCCAAACTTAGTCAATAATTTAACTGCTCTGGTTGTGTATCCTCGATTTGAATACCGTTGATCAATCCAGTATCCAATATGTGCCCCGCGCATTGCACCAAAAATTATTCCACCCAAAGTAATTTGACCAATTAAAGTTTTATTTATGCCGTTATTAAGCCAGATGCCAAGTGAGATTGATCTAAGGGCTCGCATTTCTCGATTTAATTGCATCACCATGCCGAAGTAAGTAGGCAGCGGTGCCTTGTTATCTACATTTGGCCTAGTTGCCTCCCATGGTGAAAGCCAATCCCTGTTTACTGACCTGACTTCATCCCATAAGTGTTTATCTCTAAATTTTATTGGCTTAAGTGTTAAATCACCGTCAATTAGAATCTTCAAAACTATCCCTGGTTAATCATTATTACATTTACCGAATCACCAGCACTTAACTTTTTGTCCTTTTCTCCTAAAGTTATTAGGCAATCTGCTAGCGAAAGTGTCGATATTAACTCCTGATTTTCTAATGGCTCAACACTTCCATTTAAGTTAATTTTGCCTCGAATATAATTAGCTTTTTCTTGTATAGGAATAATGTCCTTAGTTAATTTAAGCTTACTTGTTTCTCTATTTATATCACTCATTGCTAACATCTTTAAGATCATTGGACGAATGAAAATCTCAGCTGATAAGAAGTTTCCAATAGGATCTCCTGGTAATGTAACGATTGGGGTTTTATCTGGTCCAATCATTCCGTAATTATGTTTTCCACTCTCTGCAAGATTAGGAATAATCGTAGTTATTTGGCCAAGTTGAGAAAGAACAGAGTTTATTAATTCAAAGGATTCATCGCCTGATTCACCGCTTATGACAATTAAATCTGCTCTCACAAGTTGATCTTCAACAATTAATTTCAACTCTTCACTAGTTTCTGGAATTGTATGTACTCGAAAGGCATGAGCACCAGTCTCCTTCATGAAGGTAGTTAAAAACCAGGAGTTACTTTCAAACTCATCATCTTCATTCGCTAACTTGCTACCTGGCTCTACTAAGTCATCACCGGCACTGATAATTACCACCCGTGGATGAGGTCGGCATGGCAGGCGATCCAAACCAAGTGAGGCGGCAAGCGCTATTTGAGTTGAATTAATTTTGGTACCACTTTTTATCGCAACTTTTCCATCTAGTAGTAGATCACTGGCCATTGTTGCCCCGTGTGCATCTAAAAGTGGTAAATCAAGGGCTGCCAGCGGAGTTGCCAGCTCAAGCAGGCGCTCATACATCTGCGCAACTGAGACTGTTTCTTCCATACCTAAACCCTACTTTGACCTTGCGATAAATTAAGGTAAGCACCATGGTAATTAGGGAAAATAAATCTCAACTTCGAAATAGGTTCCGACAAGAGCGACGGGAGCGATTTGTTGAAGATAGTTGGAGTCATATTCTGACAGTTACCGAAATCATTCTTGCAACAAATATTGCGACCTATATCTCATATGAGTTTGAACCTGAAACGAAGGATTTAAATCAGGCTTTAGTTAAATCAAATAAAAAAGTATTTTTACCAAGATTATTACCAAATAATGATTTGGAATGGGTTAATTGGGATGGCTCCCAAGAATCTCTAAGTTTAAATGGCAAGGTATGGGAGCCAATTGGTCCTGCTAGCTCTGGTTTAGAACTAGATGTAATAATTGTGCCGGCACTTCATGTAGATCGAGATGGAAATCGATTAGGTCAAGGTGGTGGATCTTACGACCGTGCATTAGTGAGCAGTAAAGCCTGGAAAATTGCATTACTTCATAAGGGTGAAATTACCAACGAGCCGCTACCAGTTGAACCGCATGATCAAAAAGTTAATGCAGCAGCAACACCAGAAATTATGGTGCGGTTTTAAATAGTTAAGTTATCGAGATTTCTGGCCATTACAACCCGTTGAATTTGATTTGTTCCTTCATATATCTGTGTTAGCTTGGCATCTCGCATCATTCGTTCAACTGGATAATCACTTACATATCCATATCCACCAAGTATTTGAACTGCATCGGTAGTTACCTTCATTGCCACATCGGTGGCAAAACATTTACTTGCCGCTGAGAAGAAGGTTAGGTCGCTTTCACCTCTTTCACTTTTAACAGCCGCTGCATAGGTAAGTTGGCGAGCTGCTTCGATTTGCATGGCCATATCAGCCAACATAAATTGAATAGCTTGGAAATCAAAAATGGGTTTACCAAATTGCTGGCGTTCATGGGCATAATTTTTAGCTACATCAAAGGCACCTTGTGCAATTCCTAAAGCTTGAGCTGCAATGGTAATTCTGGTGTGATCTAGCGTTTTCATTGCAAGTGAAAAACCAGAACCAACCTCACCCATCCTTCGATCATCGCTTAGTTTTACATTATCAAAATAAACTTCCCTAGTTGGGGAGCCTCTAAATCCCATCTTCTTTTCATGTGCACCAAATGAAACACCGGTATCACTTTTCTCAACAATAAATGCAGTAATTCCTTTGGCACCCTTGCTTAAATCAGTACTTGCTAGCACGGTATAAAACTCCGATACGCCAGCATTAGAAATCCATTTTTTACTACCAGATAAAATCCAATTATCACCATCTTTAACCGCTTTAGTTTTCATAGCAGCAGCATCAGAGCCTGCCTCAGACTCTGATAAGCAGTAGGAAAATCCCTTTCCAGCTGCTAGTTGGGTTAAATACTTTTTCTTTTGCTCATTATTTCCAGAAATCATTAATGGTACTGAACCTAATTTATTAACCGCTGGAATTAAAGATGAAGAACCACAAACTCTTGCTACCTCTTCGATAATTATTACTGCAGCAAGTGCATCTGCTCCTTGTCCGCCAAATTCAGTTGGTACATGAGCTGCAGCTAATCCAGCAGATTGCAATGCATCAGCTGCTTCTTGTGGATAGCGAGAGTTCTCATCAACATCATGAGCAAATGGTGCAATTTTCTTAGCGGCCAGTGATGAAACACTTTCGCGTAAATCTTGATACTCCTGTCCAAATAAAGCAGGCATATCTGAGGTAGAGGTCATGGGTTAATTCTATTCTCTTAGATCTCTTTGATTTAACTCGGCTAGGTACTTATTGTATTGAGCTAACTCATCATCTTCACCCATAGCAGCGGCTCGATCAGCGGCTCGATCAATTCGATTCGCCTCTTTTTTATCTTCTCTTACCCATTGAATAAAGGTGGCAAAAAGTGCCAACAAGATCGGGATCTCGCCCATTGCCCAACCAATTGATCCACCAAGTTTTTGATCTGCAAGTAAATCTGTAGCCCAAGGCCGCTGTAGTTGAGCAAAATATCCACCATCAATTAATGTCGTAGCAGACATAATTGAAATAGAGAAAAAGGCGTGAATACTCATTGCAGCAAAGATGATAATTATCTTCACCATGTGCGGCACTTTTCTTGGTAGTGGATCTATGCCGATTATGATTTGAAAAAACAAAATGCCAGCTAATAAGAAGTGAAGCGACATTATGAAGTGTCCGGTATGGCCATTCATAAGATTTCCAAATATTGGCGTAAAATAAAGTGCAAATAATGAGCCATCAAAAATTGCTAGTGCAACTACTGGATTTGAAAATGTTTTGCCAAATCTAGAGTGCAAAACTTCAATCAGGGAGCCTCTAACTCCGCGCTCTTGGCCATCTCTACCAATCGGTAAGGTTCTTAGCGCTAAAGTAACTGGCGCTCCTAAAACAATTCCTATGGGCGCAATCATTCCAATCACCATATGAGCGGCCATATGAATTGAGAAAGAAAAGTGCGAGTACAGCCCAAGTCCACCACTGGTTGCGTAATCCACCGCGCTAACACCAACTGCAAATGCGATAGTTCTGCCGACTGGCCACTTAACACCCCGCCTGCTTAAAATAATTACACCTTTAATATATAGAGCTACAATAAATATAAGTAGTCCTAGCATTAAACCATCTGGTTCATAAGAAAATAAAAGTCGAGAAAGATTAGGCTCTGGTGGCAGTTGAATTCCTGTGACAAGTAGCGCTGGGGTTGTGGTGATTTCTTTATCAGGTGGTGCAATTGTTGATAACCAACTTCCTACAAATATGGTCCCAACCATCACAAAAATCTCTGCCGTAACTAATCTAAAAATTGAAGGATAATCTGATTTAACAATCCATCTTCTATGAATGGCGCCAAAGCCAATTAAAAGCACAGCTAAAAATATTTTCAAGATTGTTATTGCACCATACTTACTTTGCCAAGCTGAAAAACTATCTAATCTCGTCCAAGAGGTTGCCGCCCCGCTTGCTGCCACAGCAATAGCGCCCCAAAGTGCAATCTGACTAAATCGAGGAAGTGCAATAACTCTTCGCTTGCTATCTAATTGAATTAAGCCAAATAAGCCTCCCACCCAAAGACTTATTGCGATCACATGGATTACAAGTGCACCGATTGCTAATCCATGACTGCCAGAGGCGCTGCCATGACTTTGGAAAACTGGTGCAATTAAACCAATTAAAGCTAACACTAAAGATATATAAGCAGCCATTATCTTTCTAAGTGGAACTGCTAATAGCAATAAAATCGCCATACCTTGAAGTAAATAGCTCTTACCTAGCGAGGTTTGAGTTAAATAAGATCGGATTACAGTTATATCTAATGAAGCTAAAAATGATTGATCTAATAAATAAGTAATCTGAATTATTGTGAATATAAATAAAGCAAGTAACCAAAAAATATAGTACTTTTTTATTTTTTTGGCCAGATCACTGCTACTAATACTACCTTTAATATCTTTATCCAAAAAAGCAACTGCAATTATAAGACCAATACTTAAAACACTGACTAATTGCAGTAAGCCTTTAGCAATTGGGACTAACGTTTCGACCATTTAAGTTACTACTTTAAAAATTTCTTACTGCTACTTGAATTTTTCCTCGAAGTCTTTGGCTTACTTGGCGTATTGAATGTTTGTTTTGCATATCGTGATAAGAACACTAATACAATAAAAGCAAAAACCATCAAGCCAATTACAAATAGATCTGTTAATCGATTTGGATTATTTGATGCTAATGGATCTTCACTCACAGTTGGCGTTGGTGTTGGAAGAGATACTTCATCAGGGGCATTGTAGATAAATGTAAATGTGCCAGAGGTTGATTCCTCATCAATGGCCATTAATGTATATGAAACAGTGTATGTGCCGGAGGTTTGTAATGGTTTTAATCCAACCAATATAACTTGGCCTTGGATCTGTATTGCACCATCATCAACTCTAATTCCTTCTGGGCTTATCACTTCAACTGTATTTGCACCTTCAACTAGATCCGCATTAGCTTTTATTGAGACAGCACTTGGTGAGAGATTTAAAATTGAGCCAGCAGTAGGTGAGGTAGTGATGATTGATGTTGCAAAGGCCGGGCTGGTCCCAAGCAAAGAAATTATCGACAAGCTAATTATCTGAATTGAGCGCTTCACTTCTACCTAACCTTTCCAGTTAGCCCTTAGCTTCCCACTTGCTTAAGATTATCCCCTATGCCTACCTATGAATACCTGTGCAACAAGTGTGAACATGCTTTTGAGGTGGTTCAGTCCTTTAGTGATGCAGCTATCGAGGATTGTCCAAAATGTAATGGCAAAGTTAGAAAGGTGTTTAACAACGTTGGCGTGGTGTTTAAGGGAAGTGGATTTTATAAAACTGATTCAAGAAGCACTGCTCCAGCTAAAACCGAAAGCAAGCCTGAAGTAAAATCTGAAATCAAACCTGCGAGCAAACCTGAGAATAAATCTAAAAATAAAACAGACTAGGAATGATGGGGTGGCTTTTCTGCCTTAATTTCATCATCTCGTCTTGCATCAACCTCTAAATCAACCTCATCATTTGTTATTTTAGGAAGCAGGTGATTTATTTCACCAGATTTTTGTTTACTGGATTCAGTAGATTTTTCAGAATTATCATTGTTACTCATTAGAATATAAGTCTACGCCATAATAACTATTGAGAGTAAAAATTGAGGTTGAAATGTTTGAAAAATTAGGTTCATTGATAGTAACTCGTAAGAAATTTATTTTTACTCTTTTTATAGCTTTAATACTTGC
>JBJTJQ010000083.1:0-53000 GCA_046095545.1 Candidatus Nanopelagicus sp. | reverse complement strand
TTCAGCATTCTCATCATTTTCTTCAGCAGCACTTTCTTGAACTACATCTTCAACAGGTGAAATACTCTCTTCAACCACTGGCACTGCTTCGGTAACGGCGAGCGCTGCTTCAAAAGCATCCACTGGTGGATTAGCTGGCGTTTCAATTGACATCATATTTTCCTTTTCGCCTTAGCCAAATATCCAAAAAGTTATTCTTGTTAAAATTAAATCAAAGATTGAAACAACTAAAATTACAAATCCTACGAAAACCAAGACCACCGCGGTGTAAGTAGTTAATTGATTACGGGTTGGCCAAACAACTTTTGCCAACTCTGAAATAACTTGACGATAGAACAGGCTAATGCGACTAAAGATCCCCTTGGGTTCTTCAGTTGAGACGATCTCTTCGCTCATCTACCTTTTCCTTTCATCGCTGTGCCGTAACTTCTTTAATAACTAAACCTTTTGCAGGGCAGGAGGGACTCGAACCCCCAACCGGCCGCTTTGGAGACGGCAACTCTAGCCAATTGAGCTACTGCCCTTTGTCCCGAATTAAGGCATGAAAAATCATGGCCTAATACAAGCGCCGGGGGCGAAAGTGTAGAGGAGGTTATGTAGGAAGGTAAAACCCGGATAAATATGAAGCCACTTTTAGGCGTAGATGGCAGACTGTCCCCCCATGGGAGCATCCGAAAAATCTAGAGTTTCAAAGCGAATTGCAGCGATCGCAGAATCGGCCACTTTAGCAGTTGATAGCAAAGCCAAAGCGTTAAAGGCCGCCGGAAAACCTGTAATTGGTTTTGGTGCAGGCGAACCAGATTTTCCAACTCCAGATTACATAGTTAATGCTGCAATTGAAGCGGCAAAAAATCCTGCCAATCATCGCTATACCCCAACACCAGGATTACCTGAGTTAAGGGATGCCATAGTTAAGAAAACTAAACGAGATTCAAATTATGAAATTACTGCAGATCAGGTACTTGTTACTAATGGTGGCAAGCAATCTGTCTACCAATCTTTTGCGGCAATTTTAGATCCAGGTGATGAAGTTTTACTACCCTCTCCGTTTTGGACTACATATCCTGAATGCATCAAGTTAGCAGGTGGTGTTGCAGTTGAAATCTTTGCTGATGAAACTCAAAATTACCTTGTAAACGTTGATCAGCTTGAAAAAGCGTTAACTCCTAAAACTAAGGTGCTGTTATTTTGTTCACCCTCTAATCCAACTGGCTCGGTTTATTCACCAGAGCAGGTTAAAGCAATTGGGCAGTGGGCACTGAGAAATAACCTATGGGTAATAACAGATGAAATCTATGAGCACCTACTTTATGATGGTGCAAAAGCGCCAAGTATTTGTGTTGCAGTACCAGAGCTTGCAGATAGAACCATCATCATAAATGGTGTAGCAAAAACTTATGCCATGACAGGTTGGCGAGTAGGTTGGATGGTTGGGCCAAAGGATGTAATTAAAGCTGCAACTAATCTGCAGTCACATTTATCTTCTAATGTCGCAAATGTTTCCCAACGCGCTGCAATTGCTGCCCTGAATGGAGATTTGGCAGCTGTTCATAAAATGGGAGAAGCTTTTGATCGCAGACGTAAATTGATTGTTAAATTACTAAATGAAATTCCTGGTGTTAGCTGTCCAACCCCAACTGGTGCTTTCTATGTTTATCCATCAGTAAAGGGTGTATTAGGTAAAGAGATTAGAGGTAAGAAAGCTAATACTTCTGCTGAATTGGCAACTTTAATCCTGGAAGAGGCAGAGGTAGCAGCGGTTCCAGGTGAAGCTTTTGGACCATCTGGATATCTTCGATTCTCTTATGCTCTTAGTGATGATGATATTTTGGAGGGAATCTCCAGAGTTAAAAAATTACTTAGCGAAGCAATTTAATCTAGATTTACGCCAACTAGCTGAACTTCAGCCTCTAGCTTGATACCAAATTTTTCATAAACTTTTTTTCTAGCTCTTCTAGCAAGCTCGATAATATCTTCAGCTGTTGCATCTCCTGAATTAGTTAAAGCTAGGACATGTTTGTTTGAAATTTGGGCGCCAGCTAATTTTTCACCTTTAACAACCCCTGAATGTTCCATTAACCAAGCAGCAGAGGTTTTTACTTTTCCATCATTTTGTGGCCACCTAGGCGCATCAGCTGGCAGTTTATCGGCCGCAGATTTACTTAGTATCGGGTTTACGAAAAATGACCCAGCAGAATTAATCTCATTTTCTAAGTTAATCAACATTCCTTTACTTGCTCTTAATTTAAGCACAGCTTCTCTAACTTTAGTTACCTCAACTTGATCTCCAATATTTACTGACAATTGCTTGGCTAATTCAGCATAAGCAATTGGTAATGATTGAACTCCTTTTCGTAATTGAAAAGTTACAGTCAAGATCACATATTTACCGGGCTGCTCTTTAAAAATGGAGTTTCGATATGAGAATTTACATTCGGCATTAGTAAAGGTTTTTACCTCACCCTTACCCCGATCATAAGTTTTTACTCTTGCGATTGTTTCACTTACCTCATGCCCGTAAGCACCAATATTTTGAATAGGAGCCCCACCAACTGTTCCAGGTATTCCACTTAGTGACTCTAGATCTGCAAAACCTTTTTCAATACTTATCTCTACAAACTTATCCCAATCTTCACCAGCCGATACTTCAATCATCCCACCACTGCAAGCGTCATAATCTAAGGCATTACCTTTACTTTCTACTCTTATTACGGTGCCGGCAAATCCTGCATCACTTATTAATAAATTAGAACCGCCGCCTAAAATTAATATTGGCTCCTTTGCACTGTCAGCTGCCTTAACAAATTCAATTAATTCCGCTTCGGAATGAGCATGCACAATTTTCCGAGCTGGGCCACCAACTCGTAGCGTTGTAAAGCTAGATAATTGCTCCATTACATAAGCCTATCTGCGGGGTGCAAGGATTTCATTTTTACCTCTAAACCTATCCAAAATTCTTTGGTAATTCTTTTTGGAGTTCTTCTCTCGGTAATCAGGGTCAGCATCGTGATAACCGTGATGTCTGCCTTGCTCTAGTGGCAGATCAATTTGAATTAACTTACCGCCTGCTTGTCTTATCGCCAGCGATAACTCAAGATCTGCATTTCGATAGTACTTAGCACTTGGGTTAGCTCCCCCTGCCTTTAATGCAAAGGATCGATTCAGCGCCAAGTAGTAACTAAACAAAACATCCACCTCGCCCGATCCTTTATCTTCGGTGGTGCGCCAATCATCAGATAAATTTACTAATCCACCCTTCCATCCTGCTCCTTGGTAGCCAGATTCCAGCGCCGCTAAAGTATTAGGAATTGGATCTGCTAAAAATATTGTGGATGGATCCATAATTATCAAGTAGTCCTCGGTATGGTGATTTAAAAACTGATTAATTAAATTACCCCAACCAAGTGGGTTTTTACCTTGAGAAATACTTACTTGGATTGGATCAAATAGATTTTGTTCAAGCCAATTACTCTTGCCGTTAGCATGAATACTTACTGGTGTTTTAGTAAAACTCTGAATTGAAGAAACACACTTTTTTAAATCTTCCACAAAACCTTCTGCAATTAAGCAGATTCTGATTGACCCAGCCATTGGCGGGCTTTAATTAACGTGTTTCGCGGTGAAGCTGTGAAGATTTACAACGCGGACAGAATTTCTTCAACTCTAATCGATCTGGATCATTACGGCGATTTTTACGAGTTATGTAATTGCGCTCTTTGCACTCAACGCATGCCATTGTAATTTTTGGACGAACATCTGCACTTTTACTTGCCATGGTTGAACTCCTAGCCTTGTAGTTAAATTAACTTTCGTTAATTTCTTAAGAGGTGAGGCTACCTGACCTGCACCATTTACTGAAATTGATATCAATTTCTATCGTAATTTTGGTTCTGTAGTACTTGTAGCGGAGGCGGGATTTGAACCCACGACACAGCGATTATGAGCCGCTTGCTCTACCAAGCTGAGCTACCCCGCCAAACTTATTTATCTTCAATATTAAATTTTTATTCGAGCCCCCTAACGGAATCGAACCGTTGACCTTTTCCTTACCATGGAAACACTCTACCGACTGAGCTAAGGGGGCGAAGTGCTGACTAAGGATACAACCCACCTTTATTAATTACGAATTGCAGCCCAATTACTTTAAGTAAGCCTTTTTTGCAATCTCAATACGCCTATTTTTATATGTAGTTGAAGCTCCACCAATAAGGTGCTCGAACGGGTTTTGATTCTTTATTAATTTATGTAATTCATCTCGCTGATCAATCTCTACAATTTTGATTTCATTCAAAGCACTTTTAGATTGATATTTATAAGGTTTTAATGATCGATAACTATAAGCTAGTAATTTTAAGAATGAATAAACCATACCTCTTAAGCCTCTGCCAAAAAAATTCTTAACCCTTAGCCTAAAGAAAACCGCATTAATTTCTCTTCGACTTTTTACAGGCGCAGATAACAATTCATTAAAAATTCTCGCAACATCCTTAGCCCCAGTTACCTCAGGCAATTTTGCACAGTTACTAGTTAATTCATCCCTAACGCTCTTTACTGCTAATTTAGCTGCATTTTGTGTAATTGAATCTAAATCAGACTGATCAACAGTCAGTGCCATTTTATTGTCTGCAGCCCAGTTAGCCCTGGCAGCCTGGTTATCAGTTCCTCTGATATTTGGCACAAATAAAGTTGGAATCCTTGCAGCAAGCTCTTCGTGGACACTGTTATATCCTGCGGCACAAATCGCAGCGTCAAAAGCATTTAAGATATTTGCTAACGGAAAATACTTCATTATTTTAATATCTAAGCCAGCCGGAGCTAGGTTTTCTCCGGTAGAGGTTATTGGTTCCTTAGTGAGTACAACCTGTAAATCTGGCCAAGATAGTAGACCCTTTAATGCTGCTGTCATTTTTGAATTTAAATCTGCTTCACCAATTCCCAATTGGACAAGTATCGCTGGGCGATTTATATCTAAGCCAATTTCAGTTCGAGCTTGCACTCTACTCAACGTGAACTCCGGTCTATAAATTGAAATCGGCTTAACTAAAACAGAATCTTTTCTATTGCTAGTTGGACCATTGTCGTAGGCTTGACCATAATCACCTGGAGTTACTACTAAATCCATCATCTTGGACTGTAAAGAGAGTAAATATTTTCGCGTAGTATTTTGCCAAAATCCTCGCCGAACCCAGACAACTTTCACATGTGGTCTACTTCGCTTAATTGCAATTATGCCAGGATAAGGAACGACGCCATCAAAACTGACTATGGCTGCATTAGTTTCATCAATTAACGCAACAAGCCGATCTCTCAAATAAGTATCCCATTCTAATCTTCCCATCCAATTTCGATCTTTTCCTGGAATGTATTCAAATTGCACACCTACAATTTTTGGTACTTCAATTACACCTGCCGCCATCGAAACAATAATTGGATTTGAAAATTCTTTTAACTCAGCTGCAATTGCACTTGAGCGAGTTAGATGGCCCATGCCAATACCATTACTTGTAGCTAAAATTATGGTTGGTTTTTGCATGTGTTTAGTATAACTACACTAATGTTGAATTCTTTTATTAACTTGGTTACAAGCAATATGTTTTGTATCTAATCTTAAGATATTCAGTGTGATTTTATGAATCTTTGAGAGAGTCAGTAAATATTTAACAAAATTAGGTTTAATCTTTACCTATGGATAAGTTAGTTACCGAGTTCAATCCAATACCTGTATTTATTGGTGGCACTGGGCGGAGTGGCACAACAATCGTTGGTGATCTTCTAAATGAACATCCAGAAGTTAGAACCAGCTTGCCTACTGAGATTAAATTTTTATCAAATCCTGGTGGCCTTCTAGATATCACCTTTGGTCGTCAAGAGAATCCAGATAAGCCTCAACACAATGTTTCTATTCTAAATTTTAGAACTTACCAGAAAAGGAGGAAACGAGATCAACAAAGATTTGATGAGTTTTTCGATTTAATCTGGAACAAATGGTGGGAAATCGATGCTCCACCACCTCATGGCAGGGGATTAACCTCAGGTATATCAAAATCAAAACTTGAAGCCTTGCTTATTCAGCTTAAAAAAAGTTATCGCCGAGATCGAGTAAAGGCTGCTAATCAATTTATGCTTGGATTGATAACTAGCCAAAATTCTTCAGGCGAAGAAAAGTACTGGGTAGAAACAACTCCATTAAATATTACTAATGCCACAAGAATTATCAGAGTTATTCCTAACGCCAAATTCATTAATATGATGCGAGATCCTAGAGATGTTATTTCTTCTTTACTTACCAAGAATTGGGGACCTGATACAGCACTTGAGGGCATTGAGTGGATTGAGAAAAGACTTACCAAAGGCCATAACTGTCTTAGCGAAATTCCTGCTAACCAGCAGATAACTATAAAACTAGAAAATTTGGTGATTCATAAACGAGAAGAGACTTACATACAATTACTTGAATTCTTAGATATCGAGGATTCGCCAAATATGAAAAACTTTTTTAATTCAAAAATGACCATGGAAGCTGCATCCAGTGGGCGCTGGAAGAGTGAAGTGTTAGATCCCAATTTTGACCAGAAGTACTCGGAAATGGTTGAAAGATTAAAGTCGATTGGAGTAGCAACCTACGAGAATTAGATTTATAAATTAAATGGTGGCGGGTGAAGGATTTGAACCTTCGAAGGCAGAGCCGGGGGATTTACAGTCCCCTCCCATTGGCCGCTCGGGCAACCCGCCAGGATTGTTAAGCGAAGCGAAGTCTAAAGCCTAATTGGTTGTATCACCAAAAGTTATATTGCTAATCAGCGTATCTTGCGATGAATCTAACATGGTCAGGATTCAACTCAGCTACATTACTTACACCTAATAATTTCATAGTCCTAGTAATTTGGCTACGAAATATCTCTAATGATTTATCAACACCAGATTTTCCACCTGCCATTAATCCATAAAGGTAAGCACGTCCAATCCATGTGAACTTAGCTCCGACCGCTAATGCGGCAACCACATCCTGGCCATGCATAATTCCAGTATCAACATGCACTTCGGCTTTATTGCCAACCTCTTTTATAACTTCAGGTAATAAATGTAGTGGAACAGGTGCTCGATCTAATTGTCTTCCTCCATGGTTGGAAAGAATAATTGCATCCGCTCCTGACTCTATGGATTTAACAGCATCGCTCACATTTTGTATACCTTTTACAACTAGATTTCCTTGCCATTGATTTCTAATCCACTTTAAATCTTCATACGTAACTGTTGGGTCAAACATTGAATCTAGAAGTTCGGCAACAGTTCCGTTCCAAGAATCCAAAGATGCAAACTTCAACGGATCTGTTGTTAAAAAATTAATCCACCATGCAGGTCTTGGAATTGCATTAATAATTGTTTTGGCAGTGAGAGAAGGAGGTATTGTCATTCCATTTCTAACATCCCTTAATCTTGCACCAGCAACGGGAACATCAACTGTTAAAACTAAGGTATCAAAACCAACCTTTTTAGCTCGATCGACCAATGCCATACTTCGATCACGATCTTTCCACATATAAAGTTGAAACCAATTTCGTCCATTTGGAGCTGCGTTTGCTACATCTTCGATTGATCTAGTACCCATAGTGGAAAGTGTGTAAGGAATTCCAGCATCAGCTGCCGCGCATGCTCCAGCATACTCACCCTCAGTTTGCATCATCCGAGTAAAACCTGTTGGTGCGATACCTATAGGCATTTTCATGACTTTGCCTAACATCTTTACCGATAGATCTAAATCTTTAACATTGCGCAATATATTTGGTTGAAACTCTAATTTCTCGTATGCATTTCTCGCCCTAGTTAAACTCGACTCGGTATCTGCTCCACCATCTGTGTAGTCAAATGGAGCCTGTGGTGTTCGGCGCTTGGCAATATCTCTCAAATCATAAATTGTTAATGCCTTTGATAATCGTCTCTTGGTAGGGCTTAAGATAAATTTCCTAAACCTAAGTAGTTGCGCTAAATCTTTAGGACTGGGAATACGGCGCTTAATCTTTACCTTACTCAAATTCACTCCAGTCGCAGTTGTTAGAGCAGTGGCATTTAACTAGTAAAGTATAGACATGGCCGACAGTAGTTTCGATATCGTCTCAAAAATTGATCAAATGGAGTTAGATAACGCATTCAACCAGTGCGATCGAGAGCTAGCCACTCGATTTGATTTCAAAAATACTGGCACCAAGATCGAAAAGTCTGGGGCAAAGGTGGTTATTGAGTCTGATACCGAAGAGCGAGCAAAGGCTGCATTAGATGTATTTAAAGACAAACTTGTTAAACGAAGTGTTTCTTTAAAACACCTTGATTCGAGTGAACCAAAACTAAGTGGTAAGACTTACCTAATTACTTGTGAGTTTAAGGAAGGTATCTCAACAGAGAATGCAAAGAAAATTGCAAAATATCTGAAGGAGTCTGGACCAAAATCACTAAAGACTCAGATTCAAGGAGATGAGCTAAGAGTTTCAAGTAAGAGTCGAGATGATCTACAAGCTGCAATTGCGTTGATTAAGAAGGAAACTTGGGAGTTTGCAGTTCAATTTACCAACTATAGATAATGAATAGAGTTTTTAATTGAAGTTAAATGGCACCGGAATTACCTATGGAGTTGCCGCTTATGTTATTTGGGGACTACTCCCAATTTATTGGCGGTGGCTAGAACGAGCATCCTCATTTGAAATTCTTGGACACCGTGCGATTTGGTCGCTGGTAGTTTGCTTACTATTTTTAGCTGTCCAACAGCAATTAAAAAGTACATTTGCTCTAGTGAGAAATTTAAGAACTTTATTACTGTTAGCATTAACCTCACTACTTTTATCAGCCAACTGGGGTATTTATATCTGGGCAGTCTCAGTTGACCGTGTAGTTGAGGCCGCTCTTGGTTATTACATAACACCATTAGTTGCAGTTAGTTTTGGTGTATTCGCTCTAAAAGAGAAATTACACAAGCTACAACTTATTTCAGTGCTTCTGGCCGCAGTCGGTGTGTTAATTTTAACATTCACCTATGGTCGCCTTCCCCTAATCGCAATTGGCTTAGCAGTAAGTTGGGGATCATATAGTTTGATAAAAAAACAATTGAATGCTGGAGCGTTGGAGACGCTATCAATAGAAACAATGGTGGCCTTTGTTCCAAGTTTCTTCTTTGTCTCGTATCTTCTTAATAAAAATGAAGCAGAATTTGGCCAAGACTGGGGTTTTTCTATAGCACTTACCAGTGCTGGTTTAGTCACTGTAATACCCTTACTTTTGTTTAATGCTGCAACCACAAGACTTCCACTTACGGTTACCGGGCTCCTTCAGTACATAACCCCTAGTATCATGTTTTTAATTGGCATTGTGGTGTTTCATGAACCATTACAACTTATAAAACTAATTGGATTTATTTTTATTTGGATTGCTTTAGTAATACTAGGAAAGGATTTAAGAAGATCAGGTGGATCTATTAACTAAGACGTGTGCTACATTTTTTAGTGCGTCTTTTGCCGCTCCATCTGGGAGACCAGCTATCAAATCATTAGCTTCTTTTGCAATGTTAGCAAGATATCTGCGCACATCTTCTAAAGCTTTATGAGAACGAAGCTGAGTAATTACTGCCTTCAACTCATTTTCTGTTACTGGTCTACTTAGCTTTGCTATTAGTTCTTTGTCTTCAGGTGCATTTGCTGCCATGACATATAACGTCACTAAAGTCGGTATGCCTTCTTTTAAATCTGTACCGGGTGTCTTTCCTGAAGCAGTTGAATCACTAGTTACATCCAACAGATCATCGGCAATTTGAAAGGCAATTCCTATTTTCTCTCCAAATTTAGTTAATATCTCAACAACCTCTGGCTTTGCACCAGATAAAAGGGCACCAAATCTTGCACTTGTTGCGATTAAAGATCCTGTTTTATCTGAGACCACTTTTAGATAATGTTCTATGGGAGTTAAGCCTTCGGTCTCTCCTTGAGTTTCTTTAATTTGGCCAATAACAAGTCGTTCAAAAGTTTTAGCCTGTAATTTAACTGCTTCCGGACCTATATCGGCAAGCATGTCTGAAACTTTAGAAAATAAATAATCACCAGTTAAAATAGCTACCGCATTACCCCATTTAGTATTTGCGCTTGTAACACCACGCCTAAGAAGTGCGTCATCCATAACGTCATCGTGATATAACGTTGCAAGATGAGTCAGTTCACATGAAACTGCAGCTTTTATAATGTCATAATTTGTTGGATCACCAAATTGCGCAGCAATTAATGTTAATAGTGGCCTTAAACGCTTTCCGCCAGCCTCAACTAAATGCCTAGAAGTTTCTATGACTAATGGATATTCTCCTTCAATATGAGACCTGAGCAATAGCTCTACTTTTGCCATATCGGCCAATAAAGTAGCTTCCAGATTTTTATCTAAATTAGGTATTCCAATTGGATTCATTATTTAATTAAGTTTGCAAAGTTATTTGCAGTATTTAAAATTATTGAAGGGAAAATTCCAAGTACGAATGTTATTAGGGTTGCAATAGTAATTGAAATTCTACTCTTGATTGATGGAATTACAACTGAAACCGAATCATTAGCTGGATCACTGAAAAACATCATAATTATTACTCTGACATAAAAGAAAGCTGCTATTGCGCTTGCTAGAACTCCAACTACAACCAATAATGTATTTCCTGATTGGTAAGCTGCTGAAAAGATTGCAAACTTTCCAATAAAGCCAGAGGTTAGTGGAATTCCTGCAAAACTAAGTAGTAAAAGTGAAAATACCGATGCAACTAAAGGTGATTTCTTGCCCAGCCCAACCCATCTGTTTAAATCACTTACTTCACCAGTTGAATCACGTACTAATGAAATAATTCCAAAAGCGGCAATCGTGGTGAATCCGTATGCAAATAAGTAAAAGAGTGAGGCTGCAAGTCCTTCCTTACTTAATGCAACAACTCCTGACAGCAAGAACCCGGCATGTGCAATTGATGAATATGCCAACATACGCTTTACATCGCGCTGAGCTATAGCAACAACTGATCCAAAAACCATTGTTATAACAGCAATTACAGTAATAACTGGTTGCCATAAAGTTTGTGATTCAGCGAAACCTACGTAAAATAATCTTAAAATTGCTCCAAAGGCCGCTACTTTTGTACATGCAGCCATGAATCCAGTTATTGGTGTGGGAGCCCCTTGATAAACATCAGGCGTCCAAGAATGAAATGGAACTGCACTAATTTTAAACAATAAGCCAACGGACATAAATATTATTCCGATATATAGGAAAATATCATTAGCGCTTCCTGCTGAAGCACTTATATCAACTAGTGAAACACTGCCTGAATATCCATAAATAAAGGCAGCTCCAAATAAGAAAAATGCCGAGGAATAAGCACCAAGTAAAAAGTACTTAAGCGCTGCTTCTTGTGAAAGCAATCTCCTTCTTCGAGATAAACCCGCAAGTAAATATAGAGGTAGTGAAAATACTTCTAGTGCAACAAACAAAGTAATTAAATCAGTTGAAACCGTAAAAAGCATCATTCCAGCAGTTGCAAACAGGAAAAGAGGGAAGATTTCAGTCTGCTTTACTTGTTGTTGGGTTGCAATCTGTTCCTCTACTGAACCTGGAATAGTAGATGCCCTAGCAACGAAATTATCTTGATCTGCAATTAGTAAAACTGCAACTAAGGCAAGAACAATAATTGTAAATTGTAAAAATATCCCAGCCTTATCAATTGTCACAGAATTCACCGCGGCTGAATTCGAAGACATATCTCTAATCTGCCAGATTTGAATAAGTGCAAGAAGTAGTGCCCCAATGCTTACGGTTAGTTGAACTGCAGCCCGATGTGTCTTGCCCATAAAGGCTTCAATTAAAACTCCAAGTACAGCTGCGGCAAATACAATCAGCATTGGTGAAAGTAGTACATAACTAAACGATGGAGCGCTTAACATCATTTACCAACCTTTGCTACCGGATCTGAATAACCAGAATTAATCACAATTTTCTCTGCCGTTGGATTAATTAAATCTAAAACTGGTTTTGGATAAAAACCCATTAGAACAATCACCAATATTACTGGCGATATCGAAATCTTTTCTCTTAGGTTCAGATCCTTTAGATTTTCATTTCCACTAACAATTGGACCATGTAATGCTTTTTGTACTGGAATTAATATATAAAGTGCAGCTAGTACTATGCCTAAAGTTCCAATTACTGCTGCGACCGGATAGCGCGTATAAGTTCCAACTAGTACTAAAAATTCACTAACAAAACTAGATAGTCCTGGTAAGGCTAAACTGGACATCCCGGCAATAAAGAATGTCCATGCCATTACTGGAGTAACTCTTTGGAGTCCGCCAAAATCTGAAATCGTGGAAGATCCTCTTCGCCAAATCATCCAACCAGCAATTAAAAATAGTGCAGCTGTAGAGAATCCGTGATTGACCATATAGAGGCTAGCGCCTGACACGCCTTGAGAAGTCAATGCAAATATTCCCATTGTAATAAAGCCGAAGTGGGAGATAGAAGTGAATGCAATTAATCCCTTTATATCTCGCTGACCAATTGCCATAAATGCACCATAAATAATTGATATAACTGCCAATGTAATAATTAATGGCGTAAAAGTTTTTGTAGCATCTGGGAACAATTCAATGCAAAATCGGATCATTCCGTAAGTTCCTACTTTATCGAGCACTCCTAGTAAGAGAACTGAAGTGCCAGGGGTAGCTGACTTTGCGGCATCTGGAAGCCAGGTATGAAATGGCCACAGTGGAGCCTTTATTGCAAATGCAATGAAGAATCCAAGAAATAGGAAATACTCGGTTTGATTATCAATTTGTAAAGTTGCCAATTTAGCTAAGTCAAAAGTTGCACCAATTTGGTTCCCTGAAATCACATAAATTCCAATAATTGAAGCCAGCATTAGAAGACCGCCAAATAAGCTATACAGTAAGAATTTAACTGCTGCTGCTGATTTATTCCCCGTACCGTAACCACCAATCAAGAAATATATTGGGATTAGCATTGCCTCAAAAAATACGTAAAATAAAAATAGGTCTGTAGCTGCAAAAACACCAATCATGAGTGTTTCTAAAACTAAGATCAAAATATAAAATACTTTTGTATTCCATCGTCCAGTATCAGATTCATGCCAAGTAGCTAGAATCACAACTGGAACTAAAATAGTAGATAGAAGAATTAAGACTAGAGAAATGCCGTCTACTCCAACAGCAAAATTAACATTGAATGCTGAAATCCAAGAATTATTTTGAGTAAATTGGAATCCTGTAATTGCTTGATCAAATCTAACTGCTAACAAAATAGAAAATAGGGCAATTAGGAGAGTAATAATAAATGCAACTCGCTTGATTAATTCGCTGTTCTTAGCCGGAATTAACAGCACAATAAGTGCTCCGAACAATGGAGAGATGCCAACTAGGGTTAATAAACTCATGCGGTTACCACCCAAATCACGGCAATTAAACTTAGTACTCCGATGACCATCATCAGTGCATAACTTCTAACATATCCATTCTGTAATGAGCGCAGTTTGCTTCCAGCGCTAATAGATACAACTCCTACTGATCTAACCGCTCCATCTATTACTAAATGATCGATATTTAAAAGCTTTTGAATTAAGGACTGTCCAGGTCGCATAAATGCTGCCTCATTTAGCGAATCTTGAAACAGGTCTTTTCTTGCGGCAATTGTTAACTTTGAAACTTTCTCTGGTGCAGTTTCTGATTGGTCTCCGCGATATTTTCTTACTGCTATTGAAACTCCAATTATCACCACTGAGATTGTCATTAGCGACACCGTTGTGTGTGAAAACAACTCCTCAGCATGGTGTTCTTTTAATGGATTAACAACTGGCTCAAGCCAGTAGACCAAACTCTTACCCTTTGACAGTAGATAACCAGAAGCAACTGATCCAATAGATAGTAATGCAATCGGGATTAACATTAACGCCGGACTTTCATGAGGTTCATCCTTATGACCCCAACGTTCATTCCCAAAGAAAGTAAGAATAACAACTCGTGTCATATAAAAAGCTGTAATTGCCGCACCAAGTAAAGTTGCGATACCTAGCGCTATACCTTTAATACCACCAGCATTAAATGCAGTTTCAATAATTTTATCTTTGGAGTAAAAACCGGCAAATGGTGGAACGCCAATAATGGCTAGGTAACCCAACCCAAAAGTAATTGCTGTAATCGGCATGAATTTACCTATGCCACCATACTTTCGCATGTTAACTTCATCCTTCATGCCATGCATGACTGAACCAGCGCCAAGGAACATACTTGCCTTGAAAAATCCATGAGTTAATAAATGCATGATTGCAAATGCGTAACCAATTGGACCTAAGCCTGTCGCCAAAATCATGTATCCAATTTGAGACATTGTCGAAGCCGCCAATGCTTTTTTAATATCATCTTTTGCTGTACCAATAATCGCGCCAAACAATAATGTAACTGCACCAATGATTAGTACCATAAGTTGAGCAATCGGAGCTTCATCAAAAATAAAACTTGATCTGGTAATTAAATAAACACCTGCAGTAACCATCGTTGCTGCATGAATTAAGGCTGAAACAGGCGTAGGTCCTGCCATTGCATCGCCCAACCAAGATTGCAGTGGAAATTGTGCTGACTTACCACATGCTGCCAGTAACAACATTAAGCCAATAGCAGTAAGTTGAGTAGTTGAAGCTGCATCTGTCTGTTCTTTAATACCTGAAAAAGTTACGTCGCCAAATGTTGCAAATGCAATCATGATGGCAAGTGATAGACCTACATCACCTACTCTGTTTGCAACAAAAGCTTTTTTCGCTGCGGTTGCATATGCTGGCTTTTGATTCCAAAAACCAATCAATAGATATGAAGCTAAGCCCACGCCTTCCCAGCCAACATAAAGATTTAAGTATGAATCACCTAACACCAGCAATAGCATCGATGCTATAAATAGGTTTAAATATGCAAAAAATCTTCTTCTATCTGAATCATGAGACATATAAGAAATAGAATAAATATGAATTAATGTGCCCACTCCAGTAATAAGTAGTACAAAACAAATTGAAAGTTGGTCAAGCAAAAGTGAGGCATCAACATTAAATGAACCTACAGAAATCCAGGTAAATAATTTTTGTACTACTGCACGATTCTCTTCTGGCCTAGCTTGCATGGCAAAAAATTCGATCACACCAATTATAAAAGTTGATGCCGAGACCGTTGTGGCCGCAATATGTCCCCAAGAGTTTGCCTTCTTGCCTGCTAGCAAAAGAATTGCAGAGCTAATGAGTGGTAATGCAATAAACCAAACTAAATTTTCAGATATCTGCATTTATCGCTTCAACAAACTTGCATCATCAACAGATGCTGATCGACGGGATCTATATATAGTCACAATAATGGCTAGGCCAACTACAACCTCACATGCTGCAACCACCATGGTAAAGAAGGCAACTATTTGGCCCTCCAAATTTCCATTAATTCGAGCAAAAGTAACAAATGCAAGATTTGCAGCATTAAGCATTAACTCAATGCACATAAACACAACAATTGCATTCCGGCGTACTACTACACCTACGGCACCGATTGTGAATAAAATTGCAGCCAGATAGATATAGTTAGCGATAGGCATTACTTATCCTCCTCCGCTTCTTCTTTTAATTGAAAATTTGTGCTTTCAATCATGTCACCGCGCGCTTCAAGCACGGCAGAGATTGAAGTTGGTGCTGGATTTCCTGTTGGTAATAGTGCAGGTACATCCACCGCATTATGTAATGCATATACTCCAGAACTAGGTAAACCAGCTGCATCTTTAAGTTCACCTTTTCTAAATCGGGCAATAGATAAATCTCGTTGTGCAAATTGTGACCTAGTTTTTTGACTATGTGCCAAAACCATTGCCCCAACTGCTGCCGTAATAAGAAGTGCTGATATTACTTCAAAAGCAAAGACGTATCTTGTGAAAAGAAGTTCAGCTATTCCTAGCGCATTACCCTGTTCGTTCACTTCACTGAGCCCTACAACATCTCTACCAAAAGTGGCCCGAGAAATTAGGGTTACAAGTAATCCACCAAAGCCAAATGCAGCCAAAATTGAAATTGCTCTCAGGCCTTTAATGGTCTCCACAAGTGAATCAGAAGTATCTACTCCCACTAGCATTAAAATGAAAAGAAACAGCATCATTACCGCTCCGGTATATACAACAATTTGTACAATACCTAAGAAGAGTGCTTCCTGAGCAATATAAAAAATAGCTAGTGTGACCATAACCCAGGCGAGCAATAGGGCTGAATGAACTGCTTTTTTAACTAACAACATTCCTATAGCAGCTAAAACTGATAGAGGAGCTAAAACATAAAATAGGTAAGACTCTGGGGCGGCCGTTGTGCCGATATCTAAAGCAAGATTAATCATTCTTTGCAATCCCTTGCGATGGATGAGAAGTTGTTACTTCACCTTTATAGTAATTTGAGTCATCAGTATTTGGGTACATTGGGTGAGGTGGTGGCACCATTCCAGCTCTTAGTGGACCTAATAAATCATCTTTTTCAAAAATTAATTTTCCACGACTACTATCTGCCAATTCATATTCATTTGTCATTGTCAAAGCTCGAGTTGGGCAGGCTTCAATGCAAAGTCCACAGAATATACATCGTAAGTAATTTATCTGATAAACCTTGCCGTACCGCTCACCTGGAGAAAATCGCTCCCCTTCTTTATTATCTGCTCCTTCTACGTAAATTGCATCGGCAGGACAAGCCCAGGCACATAGCTCACAACCAATACATTTTTCCAAACCATCTGGATGGCGATTTAATTGATGACGACCATGAAACCTTGGTGCAGTTGGTTCCTTAACCTCTGGATATTGAACTGTATTAACTTTCTTGAACATAGTTCTAAATGTGACCCAAAACCCAAGTAACTGTTTACCAAAACTTGCACTTTCGTGATTTGTAATAGGCGCCTTAGATTGATCCGCTTTTGCTAATCCAAATTCATCAGAGCGTGGGGTTAATTCATTATCCATTTATCTGCTCCACTCTAGTATTTGGAATAGCTGGTACAGGAAAATCTGGCTCTGAACTGTTTATGTTTCGGGCTATTTTTTCTTTAGCTACTTTTCTTCTATCTAGCAATGTTGCAACCGCTACATAAATTAAGGCAATTGAGAAAATAAAAGTAGCGATTAATGCTGGTGGTGCCTCATTTTGTGACATTACTCTTAAAGTTGAAACTACTAAGATCCATGCTAGTGAGAATGGAATTAGGACCTTCCAACCAAATTTCATAAACTGGTCGTAGCGTAAGCGAGGTAATGTTCCTCGTAGCCAAACAAATACAAAGAAAAATCCAAGTACTTTAATAAAGAACCAAACAAGGGTAAACCAACCGCCAAGCCATTGTTCTGTAAAACCAAGACCTGGTAACGCACGGTATCCGCCTAAGAATAAGGTAGTGGCCAATGCTGATACGGCAATAATGTTTACATATTCAGATAGGAAAAATAGTGCAAATTTCAGTGATGAGTACTCGGTGTGGAAGCCACCGACCAATTCACCTTCTGCTTCTGCTAAATCAAATGGAGCTCTATTTGTTTCTCCAACCATAGATATTGCATAAATAACAAAGGACGGGAAAAGTATTACGGCATACCACCATTGATCTTGAGCAGCCACAATTTCTGAGGTGGACATTGAACCGGCATAAATAAAAACTGCTACTAAGGAAAGTCCCATTGCAATTTCATAAGAAATTACCTGAGCTGAAGATCGCAGTCCACCGAGTAAAGGATAGGTAGAGCCAGATGACCATCCTGCTAAAACGATTCCATAAACTCCCACCGAGGCTATTGCCAAGACATATAAAACACCGACTGACAAATCAGTCATCTGCATAACCGTTTCATGCCCAAAGAAATTAACTGGTCCAGTTAGAGGGATTACAGCAAAAGCCATAAAGCAAGCTGTGGTGCTTATGATTGGAGCAATCACAAAAACTATACGATCTGCCGACTTAGGAATTAAATCCTCTTTAAGTGCAAGCTTTACGCCATCTACTAAAGCTTGTAACAAACCAAACTTACCAACTCTATTTGGTCCACTGCGCTGTTGCATTCTGGCCACAAGTCTGCGCTCTCCCCATACTGACATGATTGTTAAGAAAACACAGACTGCAAATATCAGTACGCCTTTGAGTGCAATTACCCAACCTGGATCTTGGCCAATTATTTCTGCATTACTCATGCCTTAGCCACCTTTACAACCGAATTACTTACCACCCCTAGATTTCTAATTAATTGACTATTTATTGAATTTCTAGGTAGCCAAATTGAGGATTCATCGATATCTGAAATCTGACATGCAAGGGTTACTGCTCCATAATTATTTGAAACTCTTACTAAGTCACCATCGCCTACATTTAAAGTTCTAGCACGTGATTGACTTATTACAACCTTAGACTTTCTAGCTGTACCGGCAAGATTTTCTTCTCCGTCTTGTAAAGAGCCTTTATCAAGCAAATTTCGCCATGAAGAAATAATTGCTTCATCATTATTAACGCTCTTATTGCCAGCTCCAACTACCAACTTCATAGTGCTGAGCTCTCCATCCCAACTTCCAATTGATTCAAATTCAACCCAAGCGGAATTTACTGTCGGTAGATTAATAGGTTTACCAATTTCATCCGCAAGCATAGATAAAATTCTTACATCGCTTCGATTTAATGTTTGATCAACTGCGGCCTCAAATCTGCGCACTTTTCCTTGCCAATCCATAAAGGAGCCTGATTTTTCAACTACAGGTGCAACTGGTAGAACTACTGATGCAATGTCGGTAATATCACTTTGTCTAATTTCTAATGAAACTATAAATTTCTTTGCTAATTTAACTTTTGCCTCTGGTGAGATATCCATTGGGTCCACTCCACCAATTACCAAAGCTTGAAGATCTGAATCAATCATTTCCTCAGTACTTAGACCAATTTCACTTGGAAGCGAATCAACCGACCAAGCCGCTGCAAGATCAACTCTGGCTGAAGAGTTAGAAACTAATCGATTACCTGGTAACAAATTTGGTAAGGCACCTGCGGTGATCGCGCCTTTCTCACCAGCTCTTCGGGGAATCCAACCCAACTTAGCACCAGTATCGTTAACTAATTTAATTATCGAAGACAAGCCACCTTCGGTTTCGGAGATTCTTTCACCCACCAGCACAACTGACTTACCTGTTAAATCCGAAAGAGAAGAAATTGCAGAAACTTCATTTCCAGATGCAGACTTAATTAAATTAGCTTTTAGTTTTTCGCTTCCACGACTTGCATATGGTGCGATGGTGGTTACTTTAATTGAACGCTTGTGTACCTGCTTATAGATCCTAAGAAAAACTATTGGTGACTCATCTTCTGGTTCAAAGCTAATTAGCACTACATGATCTGCATTATCTATATCTTTATATGTTGCATTGGTACTTGTAGTTGCTAAAAACTCTAATTCTTCTTGGCTATGTAAGCGAGCTCTAAAATCAATATTATTTGTATTCAAAGCTACTCGAGCAAATTTGCTATACCCATAAGCATCTTCAATAGTTACTCGGCCACCAACCAAAACACCACTTCTTGAATTTTTTAATCCGCTAGCAGCTGCGGCTAATGCTTCCGGCCATGAAACCTCTTGTAATTGCCCACTTGAATCCCTAATCATTGGGTTTTTAATTCTATTTTTAGCTACTTCATATTTAAATGCCCATCTACCCTTATCGCAATTCCATTCCTCATTGACCTCAGCATCTTCACCTGCCAAACGTCTTAAGGTTTTTCCTCGCCTAATATCAGTGCGCATTGCACATCCAGATGCGCAATGCTCACACGCAGAGTTAGTTGAAACTAAATCAAATGGTCTGGCTCTAAATCTATAAGAAGTTCCGGTCAATGCTCCGACTGGACAGATTTGAACAGTATTACCGGAGTAATAAGAATCAAATGGTTCTTCCTCATAAATTCCAACCTGCTGAAGTGCACCACGCTCATTAAGAGTTATAAATGGATCCCCGGCAATTTGTTCTGAAAAACGAGTACATCTTGCACACAATACGCAACGCTCTCTATCCAATAAAACTTGGGATGAAATCGCTACCGGTTTTTCAAATGTTCTTTTAACTCCTTCAAACCTTGATTCTGCTCTGCCATTAGACATTGCCTGATTTTGAAGTGGGCACTCACCGCCCTTATCGCAAACTGGGCAATCTAATGGGTGGTTTATTAGTAATAATTCCATAATGCCTTTTTGAGCTTTATCTGCCACTGGAGAGGTCAATTGAGTTTTAACAACCATTCCATTTTCAACCGGAATGGTGCAAGAGGCTTGTGGTTTTGGAAATGCTCTACCGTTGATTTCGATATCTACTAAACATTGTCTACAGGCGCCAGCTGGTGCAAGTAATGGATGATCACAAAATCTAGGAATTTGTATGCCTAACTTTTCTGCAGCCCTAATCACAAGAGTTCCCTTAGGTACAGTGATCTCAAAGCCATCAATAACACAGGTGATCATTTCTACTTGTACTTCTTGATCTACTCCTAGCTCCTGAATACTCACTTAACACCTGCGCTTTCAAATAGCGTAGCTGTCATTGGATCAAATGGGCATTTACCAGCTGCAAGATGATCTAAGTACTCCTGACGGAAGTATTTCAGTGAGGAAATAATTGGGCTAGCTGCACCATCAGCTAAAGCACAAAAAGATCTTCCCATAATGTTGTCACAAAGATCTAATAATTTATCTAGATCAGCTTCACTGCCGCGACCTGATTCTAAATCCTTAAGTACTTGAACCAACCACCAAGTTCCTTCTCGACATGGCGTGCACTTTCCACATGACTCGTGTTTATAAAACTCAGTCCACCTCAATACTGCTCTGACGATGCAGGTGGTCTCATCAAAAATTTGTAAAGCTTTTGTACCGAGCATGGAGCCAGCGGCTGAAACGCCTTCGTAATCAAGCGGAACATCTAAGTGTGCATCAGTAAAGATTGGAGTTGAAGAGCCACCTGGTGTCCAGAATTTTAATTTATGACCAGTTCTAACACCGCCTGAAATCTCTAACAGCTCTCTTAAGGTAATGCCAAGTGGCGCCTCAAATTGACCAGGATTATTAACATGCCCAGATAGAGAATAAAGTGTGAAGCCTTTACTTTTTTCCGTTCCCATTGCGGTAAACCATGCAACCCCATTATTAATAATCGCTGGCACTGAAGCAACTGATTCAACATTATTTACCACTGTTGGTTTTGCATATAAGCCTGCGATAGCTGGAAATGGTGGCCTTAATCTTGGTTGCCCACGGAAACCCTCGAGCGAATCTAAAAGTGCTGTTTCTTCACCACAAATATAGGCCCCTGCCCCAACATGTAAAACTAAATCTAAATCAAAACCTTTGCCTAAAATGTTCTTCCCTAAAAATCCAGCCTTATAAGCATCTTCAATAGCTTGCTGGACTCTTCTAACAACATGCGTAACCTCACCACGGATATAAATAAATGCATGATTAGCTCTAATTGCAAAAGAGCCAATAATTACTCCTTCAATTAATACATGAGGATTAGCCATTAACAGCGGGGTATCTTTGCAAGTTCCTGGTTCTGACTCATCTGCATTTACTACAAAGTAATGCTCTTTATTATCACCTTGCGGAATGAATCCCCATTTATTTCCAGTTGGAAATCCTGCTCCGCCACGGCCGCGCAAACCAGAATCTTTAACTGTTTGAATAACCTCATCTGGTTTCATGGAAAGTGCTTTAGTAATTGCGGTATAACCACCATTTCGCTTATAAGCTTCTAAAGTATATGAGTCTTTCTGATCCCAATTTGCAGAAAGTACTGGAGTTAATTTATTCATGCTCCACCTTTAGCTTTCTTAAGTCCTAACAAAGTTGGTTCGCCAGCTTGTACGCCTTCATTTGCTAACCCATCTGAAATTCCTGCCAGCACGGCTGAGTTTTCTTTCCAGGTTCGTAATTTATTTGGGCCTCTAGTTGGTGCTGGTGGGTTTCCAGCTCGCGCAGCATCAACTAAGTCTTTTGTTGATTGAACTGTTTGATTGTCATAAAACTCCCAATTAACCATAACTACGGGTGCATAATCACAGGCTGCATTGCATTCAATATGTTCAACTGAAATCTTGCCATCAGTAGTTACACCATCATTTTCAATATCAAGGTGTTCTTTGATTGATTCAAATATGGCATCTCCTCCCATAACGGCACACAACGTGTTGGTACAAATTCCAACATGGTACTCACCTACAGGTTTTGACTTATATTGCGTGTAAAAAGTTGAAACTGCTGTTACCTCAGCAGTTGCTAGTTCAAGTTTTTGACCAATCAATTCAATACCTTCATTCGTTACATATCCATCAATTGATTGAACAAAATGCAATAACGGCATAATTGCAGATCTTTTTCTTGGGTAGCGATTGATGATTGAATCCATAATCGAAAGTTGTGCTGCGGTGTAGGCCATTAGCGATCCACCCCACCCATAACTGGATCTATAGATGCCACGGCAGCAATTACATCTGCCACCTGTCCACCTTCACACATCGCAGCTGTTGATTGTAAATTATTAAATGATGGATCTCTAAAGTGAACTCGATATGGTCTTGTTCCGCCATCTGAAACTAAATTTACGCCTAGCTCACCACGTGGTGATTCAATCGCTGTATATACCTGTCCGGCTGGCACCCTAAAACCCTCTGTTACTAATTTAAAGTGGTGAATTAGCGCTTCCATTGATTCGCCCATAATTTCGCGAATGTGGTTAAGGGAATTACCCATTCCATCTGCACCGATTGAAAGTTGAGAGGGCCAGGCAATTTTTTTATCAGCCACCATTACAGCTTGACCTTCAAGTTTTTCCAATTTCGTAACACATTGTTCAATAATTCTTAGTGATTGCTCTAGCTCCTGCATTCTAATTAAGAATCGGCCATACACATCACAAGTATCAGTTGTTGGAATATCAAACTCATAATTTTCATAACCGCAATAAGGTTGAGCCTTTCTCAAATCCCAAGCTAAACCAGTTGATCTTAAAACTGGGCCGGTAATTCCTAGAGTTGTACAGCCAGCTAGATCTAGATAACCAATTCCTTGGGTCCGCTTAATCCAAATTGAGTTTCCGATTAATAGTTTCGCGTTATCTCTAAAGTTATGTCGTAGGTCCTTTACGGTCTGCCGAATCTTGCTCAATGCCCCTTTGGGTAGATCTTGGGCTACGCCACCAGGTCTGACATAGGCCATATTCATACGCAAGCCAGAAACCATTTCAAATACATCTAAAACTTTTTCTCGCTCTCTAAAAGCAAAAATCATTGGTGATAGCGCTCCTAATTCCAGCGCGCCAGTTCCTAATGCAACCATGTGGGATGAAATTCGATTAAATTCCATCATCATTACTCTAATCACAGTTGCTTTTTCGGTTATATCACCGGTGATGCCAAGTAGTTTTTCTACTCCTAGACAATATGCAGTTTCATTAAATATTGGAGACAGATAATCCATTCGAGTCACAAAAGTTACGCCTTGTGTCCAATTTCTATATTCAGTATTTTTCTCAATGCCGGTATGTAAATATCCAATTCCACAACGAGTTTCAGTAATAGTTTCACCTTCTAATTCCAAAATTAACCGTAAAACTCCGTGAGTAGATGGATGTTGTGGGCCCATGTTCACAACTACACGCTCTTCTTTAGTAGCACCAATCTCGGTAACTAATGAGTCCCAGTCACCACCGGTGACTGAATAAACTCGTCCTTCAGTTGTTTCTTGCGAAGATGCGTAAGGATCTGTGAAAGTTGTCATTGATAACTTCTTCTTTCAGAGGGTGCAGGAACAGTTGCACCTTTGTATTCAATATCGATTCCGCCAAGTGGATAATCTTTTCTTTGTGGGTGTCCTGGCCAATCATCTGGCATCATAATTCGAGTAAGTCCAGGATGATTATCAAAAATAATTCCAAACATGTCATAAGTTTCACGTTCGTGCCAATTAGTTCCTGCCCACACTTCAACAAGGGATGGAATATGAGGATCTTTATCAGAAACACAAACTTCTAATCTAATTCTCTGATTTCTTGTAATCGAAAGTAGAGAATAAATTGCATGTAGTTCTCGATGTGATTCAGTTGGATAATGGACTCCATTTACGCCAACACACATTTCAAACTTAAGATCATTTCTCAAAATCTTTGCGACTTCAAATAATCGATCGCGCTTGATAAACAAAGTCAATTCCCCTCGATCTACCACCACCTTTTCTACGGCATCACTAAATAGTGGGTAGGCACGCTCTAAATCATCTGCCACCTGATCAAAATAACTACCGAACGGCCTTTGAGTTGAAGCAGTAATTACCTCGGGTTTAACTAATCCACCAAATCCTGATGTGTCTCCACTTCCGGTAACTCCGAACATTCCTCTATCACTCATGCTAATAAACCCTTTAGTTGATGGGTTGGTTTGGCAGCTAGTGCGGCTGCCTCTACCTCTTTAATAATTTTTTCTCTATTTGCTCCAAGTTTTTCATTACCTATTTGTTCATGAAGTTTTAAAATTGCATCCATTAACATCTCTGGTCGAGGTGGACAGCCAGGCAAATAAATATCAACTGGAATAACATGGTCTACGCCTTGCACGATTGCATAATTATTAAACATGCCGCCAGATGAAGCACAAGCACCCATCGCAATAGACCACTTAGGGGCAGCCATTTGATCATAGATTTGTCTAAGTACTGGCGCCATCTTGTTACTTACCCGACCAGCAACAATCATTAAATCAGCTTGTCTTGGTGAAGCTCGAAAAACTTCCATTCCAAATCTTGCTAAGTCATATCGGCCGGCACCAGCTGCCATCATTTCGATTGCACAACATGCTAAACCAAATGTTGCCGGCCAAAGCGAGTTCTTTCGCATATAACCTGCCAACTTCTCAACTGTAGTTAGTAAAAAACCACTAGGTAATTTCTCTTCTAGGCCCATGGCTAATCCCATTCCAATCCGCCACGGCGCCAGACATATGCATAAGCAACAAAAACTGTTCCGATAAACAATGCCATTTCAACTAGTCCAAAAATTCCTAAACTATCAAAAGCAACTGCCCATGGATACAAAAACACAATTTCAATATCAAAAACGATAAACAGCATTGCGGTTAAAAAATATTTAATTGGAAATCGCCCACCACCGGCTGCCTGAGGGGATGGCTCAATGCCACACTCATATGCGTCAGATTTTGCTCGGTTATATCTTTTTGGCCCAGTTAGCGCAGCTGCTGCCACTGAAAAAATCGCAAAACCAAAGCCAATCGCACCAATCGCAAGGATTGGGACATATGGATTAAATGATGGATTCATACGGTCAAATCTTATTCATTACTTGAGGTCACTTTTACCACCTACCCCTTGAACCCAATGTGAACTGCGACAATTCCGAAGGTAAGGTCCTGCCAAGCCACTGATTTCCAGCCTGCGTCCCGCATTTTGGACGCAAGACCATCTTGATTTGGCCATGCCCTAATAGATTCTGCTAAATAAACATACGCATCTGGATTCTTGCTAATTTTTTTAGAAATAATCGGAATAGCTTTCATTAAATAATTTAAATAAATGAATCTAAAAATTGAATTTGATGGATGTGAAAACTCTGCAATTATAATCTTTCCACCCGATTTTGTTACTCTTAGGGAATCTTTGAGTGCTAAATCAATATTTGACGTATTTCTTAATCCAAATGAAATTGTTGTGATATCAAAAGTATTTTCTTCAAATGGTAGATTTAAAGCATCACCTTGGACAAACTTTATATCTTTATGTCGTTTACGGCCTATTTCAATCATGCCGGCTGAAAAATCTAAAGCTATTACATCTGCACCAGCATCGACTAGTGGACGAGTCGAAGAGCCAGTACCGGCAGCAATATCTAATATTTTTAATCCTGGTTTGGGCCCAATAATTGAGGTAACCACTTTGCGCCATGCTTTAGTTCGACCTAGACTTAGCAAATCATTCAAAAAATCGTACCGATTAGCCACTCCATCAAACATCTTTGAAACATCATCTGGATCTTTATTCAGATTTGCACGTGCCACGCCCCTATTCTCTTAGGAGTAGGCTTAAGGCACAAATCCAACTTATAGGTAGGCGTAACAAATTCATGTCGGCTTTAATTACTACTGAGATATTAGGTGAGCATCCATCACTTACCTCTATCTCGACAGAATTTGATATTTCTACTACATGGATTCGTGGTGGTGAAGGTTTAGTTGGCTTTGGTGTTTATAAAAAGTATGAAGTCAGTGGCGAAGATCGATTTAAAGAAGCGCATAAATGGTGGCAACAGAAATTAGCTGAATTTACAATTCAAAATAATGTTCACGGAATCGGTACTGGCCCAATACTTTTTACATCATTTGCTTTTGATCCAAGAGATACCTCTGAATTAATTATTCCTAAGATAATAATCGGTCAGAGGAATGGTAAAAGTTGGATTACTTGGATTGGGGATCAAAAACAACCAGATATAAAGAAAATTGAAATTTCCTCTCAAAGTGGTGAAATCACCTGGGCAAATGGCACAGTTGAAGAGGAAAAGTGGCGAAACCAAGTTTCTAAAGCGATAAACGCAATTAAAAGTGGGCGGCTTGAAAAGGTTGTACTTGCTAGAGATTTAAAGGCTAACTCAACAACTAAAATTGATATAAATAACTTGTTACAAAAACTAGAAATTGAATACCCTTCTACATGGGTATTCCTTGTCGATGGATTGGTAGGAGCAACTCCTGAGCTTCTTGTCCGGTTAAACAAGTCACTAATTACTTCAAGAGTTTTAGCAGGAACAATTCAAAAAACCGGAAATGAGGATCATGACTTGGCGTTAGCGGCCTCTCTTGCAAAATCTTCAAAGGATCTTGAAGAACATGAGTATGCGGTTAATTCAGTTGCAGACTCACTTGCACCTTTTTGCTCCTCAACAAATGTCCCTGAGTCTCCATTTGTATTACATCTTTCAAATGTTATGCATCTAGCTACTGATGTCACTGGGGTGTTAAATGACAGTGCAAAACAAGCAGACATTTTCACACTTATTGAAAACTTACATCCCTCTGCTGCGGTTTGTGGTACGCCAACTAATGTAGCCAAAAAACTTATTTCTGAATTGGAAACTATGAATAGGTCAAGATACGCCGGTCCCGTTGGTTGGATTGATGCTCAAGGTGATGGTGAAATTGCAATTGCCTTAAGGTGTGGCGAATTATCTGATGGTAACAAGTCAATAAGAATATTTGCAGGGTGTGGAATTGTTGCCGGTTCTGATCCGATAACAGAGTACGCAGAAAGTCAGGCTAAATTAATGCCTATGCGTACAGCGCTAGAAACTCTCTGAGTAATATCTTTTAATTTTTTAGCATTTTCTTCTCTACTTGGCACTGAAACTACAACTACATCTAGGCCTTTGAACTCTTTAAAAACTGCACTCTCTAGCTCTGATAGGTTTGTAACCTTCGATACTGATACTCCAAACCCACTGATTAGTGAACTTAAATCTAGATTATGTGGTGTACCAAACAACTTTTCGAAGTTATTCACATTAGATTGTGGAAGAGTTGAAAAAATCCCTCCGCCATTGTTATCTATCACGAAAATTCTTAAATTTGACTTGGACGCATTAGTAAATGCAGAGATGTCATGAAGTAGCGAAAGATCTCCTAGAATTGCAAAAGTCTTATTAAACTTTTCTGAAACTCCAAAAATAGTTGAGATGTTTCCATCGATTCCAGCTAGCCCACGATTAGCAAAGACTTCGATTCCACTTCTTGGCTTTGCGAAAGATTCAATATCTCTAATCGGTCTAGAAGATCCAATAAAAAGTGCAGATTCATCTGGTATCAGATTACAGATAGTAATCACGGCTTGTTGCTCAGACCAAGCTAATTTCCCAACTTCGTCGCCAGTAATTTCAGAGATTGATACCCATTTAGCGTTGCTGCAATCTTGGCTTACTACTTCATTTGGAAGTTCACTTAAAACTAGATCAGCGCTTCGGTTTGAGTCTAAGCTTTTTATCCTCGGGTCAATGACTATTTTATAATTTATAGAATTTATAAATGTATTAATGCTCCGAGATAAAGTGGTCCTACCAATTGAAATTACAGTATCAGGCTTTAAATACTCAGAAATTTTTGGATCAGATAGATAAAGTGCAGCAAATGGAATTGAATTTTCAAAAGATAATGGGTCTTCACTTATCACTGGCCACTTCAATTTTGAAACAAATGAATTTATCTCCTGCTTTGAGTATCCGCCACGATCATGTCCAATAACCAGAACGCCGGTTGATACTTCCAGTTTTTTATCTACTTTATTATTTATCTTTAATTGATTAATTTTTAATCCTGCTAGCCAATTAACACTTTCTTCTGGCAATAGCGGTTCATCAAATTGGATATTAAGATGAACAGGACCGCCATTTAAGATGTTTCTTATTTCAATATCACTAGATATGTCATGTGTTTTTATGAATTGAAATAAATCAACTTGATTAGTGGTTTGATTTGCCCCAGTTTTTCTAAGCCGTTCAGGTCTATCTGCGGTAATGATTAGTAAATGATTTCCACCATGCACCGATTCAAGTGCTGCTGGTAGAAAGTTAGCTGCTGCCGTTCCACTTGTGCAAATCACAGCAACATAATTATTACTTGCTTTTGAGATACCAAGAGCAAAGAAAGCGGCTCCTCGCTCATCGATTTTTACATGTAAATCAATTAGTTTTTTATCAGCAGCTTCACCGAGGGCGATTAATAATGGCGCATTTCGAGAGCCGGGAGAAACAACAAAATCACTTACGCCCAATTCTATTAATTGCCTGACTACTGAGTGAGCCAGTTTGGTTGAATTAATCAAATTAAGCCCTCTCGATAAATTTGCTGAATTCTATTCTGCCACCAAAGTTGGCGTTCTGGTTTGGCTTTGAACTGGTCCAATAAGTCCGGTTCAATTTTTCTATTTTTTAATTTACCTTCAAATACTGTTAATGGATTAGTGGTTATATCTGACTTAAAAAATGAAGCGGTTCCTAACCCGCACGGTCCATATAAATTAGGAACTGATTGAGCTAAAGCCAACCCATGAGATATTCCTATACTGCTGTCTAAGGCACTTGAAACCACCACTGGTAAATTTATCTTATCAATAATTTCTAAAGCAGATTTGATTCCCCCTGTTGGTGCCCACTTTATTACAGCTACATCAGCGATCTCTTTAAGCTTAGAAAAATCAGTATTTATATGCTTCCTAATTGACTCATCAACGGCAATTTTCAGTTTAGTTTTCTTGCGAAGTTCGAATAGATCATCAAAATCACTACAAGGTTGCTCTATATAGTCAATATTTGCGCCAAAGTCTTTTTCATAATCAATTAAATTACTTTTTGCTTGCGTTAAACTCCATTTACCGTTTATATCTAGTCTAATTTTTGCTTGTGGAACAATACTTAAAACCTCTACCAATAAATCTTGGTCTTGCCTAAAGTTATCTATCTTAATTTTTACTGTATTGCAACCAGGAAACTTATCTAATATATTTTTAACATCACTGATAGATGTGCGGGGAATTGTTGCGTTAATCTCAATATCTTCACGAATTTTTTTAGGAGCTTCATCACAAGCACCCTCTAACGCTGCTTTTAGCCAAATTGAAGATTCTTTAACCCCATATTCAAGAAATGGCGAGAACTCACTCCAGCCCTTAGATCCTTCAAATATTGCGATCTCTCGAGTTTTAACCTCACGAAAACTTATATTTAAAGGTAAGTCAACAACATGTATTGCATACGGAAACATAATTAAGGTCGTTTAGGAAATTTATTAAAGTTTGGCTCACGTTTTTCTTGATAAGCGTTACGTCCTTCTTGACCTTCCTGTGTTAGATAAAAAAGCAGTGTGGCATCGCCGGCTAATTGTTGAACTCCTGCTAAACCATCATCAGCGGCATTAAGGCTTGCCTTTAGCAATCTGAGTGCCATTGGTGAGTGGCGAAGCATCTCTCTTGCCCAGGAAACAGTCTCTGCTTCTAACTCAGCTACAGAAACGACGGTATTAACTAATCCCATTTCAAGAGCCTCTTTTGCATCGTATTGCCGACATAAAAACCAAATCTCTCGAGCCTTCTTTTGGCCAACATGTGCAGCCAATAATCCTGCACCATACCCACCATCAAATGAACCAACCATCGGTCCTGTTTGTCCAAACTTTGCATTATCTGCTGCAATTGTTAAATCACAGACAACATGAAGAACATGACCACCACCGATGGCCCAGCCAGCCACCATTGCGATTATGGGCTTAGGAGTGCGGCGAATTTGAACTTGTAAATCTAAAACATTTAATCTTCCAATTCCCTTTTTACTTAATGCATCATCGCCAAGGTAGCCATCATCACCTCGAACATTAATATCACCACCTGAACAGAATGCTTCACTACCTTCGCCAGTAAAAATGATTACACCTACTTGGTCATTATCGCGTGCTAAATTAAATGCCTCTGATAACTCAAAAAGAGTTTGTGGTCTAAATGCATTTCTAACCTCTGGGCGATTGATAGTTATTTTTGCCATACCTTCAGCAGTTTGATATCTGATGTCGGTGAATTTCTCACCACCAACTCCAAGTTGCCAGTTTGGTATAGAACGCTCCCCAGGCTGTCTTTTTATTGGCTTACTCAAGATACTCTCCAAAGGTTCAAATAGGATTTATATAGAGATAGCCTACGGTGATTATGGAGGAAAAAAAACTGCGCTCACTAATCCCAATACAGGCTGAGTGGTCAACCCCACAACTTCAAGAGCACATAGCATCAGCACTCGACGGTACGGGGCCAGCCTTATCGACATCTGAAATTTCAATAGACAAAATTGATCAAGATATCGCTTTGGTTGTAAATACATCAGGGTCTACTGGATCGACAAAGCTGGTGGCAATTTCAAAATCTGCATTAATCTCATCGGCAAATGCAAGTAATAAATTCTTGGGTGCGCAAATTGGAGATACCTGGTCACTACTTCTGCCAACTACACACATTGCTGGACTTAATGTAATTATTAGAGCAACCGTACTTGGAACTCGTGTTATTGATAATAGGAATACAACTTCATATCAAGATGCTGATTTTGTATCAATAGTTCCCACTCAACTTTATAAAGCGGTCAATAACGACCCAAAATTACTTGAACATTTAAGCGCAGCAGAGTCGGTGCTGGTAGGTGGCAGTCACTTAGACTCAAAGCTTAAAAAAGAAGCCGAAACTAAACATGTAAAAATAGTTACAACTTATGGCATGACTGAAATGTCTGGTGGCTGTGTTTATTCTCAAAAACCCCTAGAAGGTGTTGAATTTAAAATATCTAACAAAGGTTTAATTCAATTGACTGGACCAATGATGGCAACCGGTTACATTGATAATCAGGGCAAAATAAATCCATTTACAGATAATAATTGGTTTACCTCTTCAGATATTGGTGAGATAAATAATGGGCTGCTTAAGGTAGTTGGTAGAAGAGATGAAATTATCATCTCAGGGGGTGAAAATATCTCACTAGTATTTGTTGAATCAGAGATTAAAAAAATCTACCCTGATAGTGAGATTATCGTTTTTTCATTACCTGATGATAAATGGGGTGAAAAACTATGTTTAGGAAGTAACGATGATATTTCGCTCGAGTTGATAAAAAGCAAATTAGGATCATTATTAACGCCTAAACAAATATTTGAATTTAGTTTCATACCAACAACAGCAATTGGCAAACCGGATAGAATTGCGGCTTCAAAACTAGCACTTAAACATGGAGAAAAAATTGAATAGGTGGATTGTAGGAGCAAGAGCAAAGACTCTGCCGGCTGCAGTTTCGCCAGTAATAATTGGCACTAGCTTTGCTACTGATATTGATTGGTTTAAAGCCTTGTTAGCCTTAATAGTCTCTTGCGCTCTGCAAGTTGGAGTTAATTATGCCAATGATTACTCTGATGGGATCAGAGGAACTGATACAAACAGAATTGGTCCAACAAGATTAGTTGCATCTGGCTTGGCAACCGCTACTGCTGTTAAAAATGCTGCAATTATCTCTTTTGTTGTAGCTGCAATTGCTGGATCAGTCTTGTCGATGTTAAGTAATAGGTGGTTAATTATTATTGGTGCGATTTCGATTTTAGCAGCTTGGGGATATACGGGTGGCAAAAAACCTTATGGTTATTTGGGTTTTGGAGAGTTAGCAGTTTTTGTTTTTTTTGGATTAGTCGCAACTGTTGGTAGTTACTTTGTTCAAAGTGCGACCATTAATTGGCAAATACTCTTACTATCTATTCCTGTTGGCTGTTTGTCTTGTGCTATTTTAGTTTTGAATAATCTGAGAGACCTACCAAAGGATAAAACGGTTAGTAAAAACACTTTAGCGGTCTTACTTGGGGATAGAAAGACACGCATTTTTTATGTCATTTTATTAGTAATTTCTCAGCTACTCTCAGTAATCTCATCAATAATTGACATAAAATTATTGGCTACATTAATTTGTATTCCGCTTACTTTTAGCCTATCCAAAAGGATAATGTCTAGAGTAAATGGGGTTGAACTAATCTCAGTTTTAGCTCGTACAGCAAGTTTACAACTGCTTTTATCGGTCATTACTGCTGGTGCCCTATTAATTTAATAGAAAATTAGTATAAAATATAACCATGCTCAAATATCTAATTGTGTTTATTATAATTATTGATATTTACACTCTTGTTGACTGCGCTATTACTCCGCAAGAAAAAGTTCGAAGATTTCCTAAGTGGGCTTGGTTATTAATTATTGTTTTCACCGGTATTTTTGGCGATATAGCTTGGTTTATAGCTGGAAGACCTAGAAAGCCAGGTCAAAACAGAGGTGGTAGGGGAAGAATTATTCCTCCTGATGACAACCCTGATTTTTTAAGAAAGTTATAAACCTGAGTAGGTATGTTTGCCAGTTCCCCAAACATTTATATAAATATAATTAAACAAAAAGGTTGATCCCGCCAATAAACAAAGCCAGGCCGCTTTCCTTCCACGCCAACCAACTGTGACTCTGGCGTGCAAATATGCAGCATAAGCCACCCAAGTAATAAATGCCCATGTTTCTTTTGGATCCCAGCCCCAGTACCTGCCCCAGGCAGCTTCTGCCCAAATTGCTCCTGCAATAACAGAAAAAGTCCAGAGCGGAAACACTAATGCAATCAATCTATAAGAAAGGTTGTCCAAACTTTCAAGTGTTGGAAATTTCTGCATCCAAATTGGACGAGCACCTTTTTGTTCATACCGATCCAAAATTAAATAAGTTGCGGCGATAAAATTAGCTAATAAAAATACTCCACCAGAAATAATTGCTGCAGACACATGGATCACTAGCCATGGTGACTTCAGAGCTGGAACTAAAGGTGCGCTGGGCCGATATAGCAATGTCACTGCAGTGCCAAGTGTCAACAAAATAGCAATTGCAGCAGGTAATCCCAACCAACGCATTTGATATTTTTTAAGTGCATATAGATAAGCTATTGAAAAAGCTAATGTGCCAGTTATTGAAAATTCATACATGTTGCCCCAGGGCACCCGATTTGCAGAAATACCTCTAAAGATTACACCAGCCAATAAAAGTAACGTGCCAATAACCATAAAGGCAGACCCCAAACGACCAAGCCGTTCGGTTTTAGAAAAATCCAACTTAGTTTTTTTAACTTGTACTGCTGGAGTTTTGACTGACCATGCAACTTCAACCGCGTGAGCAAGAAATGCCAATGCATAAATAACCATTGCAGCATAAATAAAATTATTAGAAAGAAGTGCTGCAGATCTATCACTCACCAATTAACTCCTTAACCAAGTCCCTAATTTCTTCATCTAGCCCAGGAATCTCATTTTTAGAAAGTCCAGCTATTTGGGTTTTTCTTCCTTGCTTTACCCAAATTCTCCGCTGTCGTGTAAACAATGAAATCAATAACCCAGAGATAGCAAGTATTGCACCAACTAATGAATAAATCTTTCCAGGATCACTTACTATTTGTAAATTAACCCAAGAATTCCAACCTGTAAATGTGATGCTCCCCTCACCAAAATCAAAACTTTCGTTTAATACCAATGCTTTCAACCCAATTCGCTCCATATTTGATGTATCAATTCGATAAACAGACTGAGGAACTCCTGAATCTAATCCAAGATCACCCTTCCAAATTGAAAAAAGCAATCTTGGGTCCAAAACTTCAGGGTAAGTCGAAAATCCACCACGAACCGGATCTCTATCTGCAGTTGGTAAAAATGATCCAACAAAGCCAATTTGTGGATCCATATCTGGAACCTTTATTGCTCCAATTGAAGAAAGATTACTATCCTGCGGTAAAAATGGTGTTGGGCCATCAAAAACGACTTTGCCTTGTTTATCTTTAATAATAACTGAAGGTGAGTACCCATTTGCCTGTAAATAAATCTTAGTATTCCCATATGCAAGTGGCTGATTTACTTTAATAATTTTAATATTTTCTGCCGAACCAACAGGATTTGCGGTCGTGACAGTTAATGTGTAATCAATTGGAGCGTTTGTAACAGAGTCGTATTGTGCCTGAAAATCCTTAACGGTTATTGAAAAAGGAGTTAATGAGTCTTCAGCTTGAAATTTACCAAAACTTAATATGTCATAGGAAGTTGGAGTATTGATGAACCTATCCCCAACATTTAATATGGCATCTCCACGACTCCCAAGCAGTGAACCAATACCCACCCCAATAAGTACTAAAACTAGAGATAAATGAAATAGTAAATTCCCACTCTCGCGGGCATAGCCTTTTTCTGCAGAAATTGAGTTTGCTTCACGCCTAATTCTAAAACCTTTACTTTTTAAATACTTTTCAGCCAGATCTAAGTCAACTTTTTTTATTTCAGTGAAATGATCTAATCGATCTAAATATTTTGGAGTTAATGGCGGCTTTGCACCAATTGCTTTTGCATGCTCAATACTGCGAGGTAGAACGCACCCAATAAGTGAAATAAATAAAAGCAGATATACGGCACTAAACCATGGCGAGCTATAAACTTCAAAAAAGCTAAAGCGCTCCAACCAGGGTGCTAGAGATGGGTTATCAATAAAGTACTGCTTTACCTGAAGCGGATTTTGTGTTCGTTGAGGAAATATTGAGCCAGGTATTGCCGCTATACCAAGTAGAAGTAACAAAATTAATGCAGTGCGCATACTTGTTAATTGGCGCCAACACCATCTCAAAAAGGAACGGCTATCTAATAAAGTAGTCATCAAATAACCGGAATAAAACCTGAAATTACATCTCTAAGTAGATTCATTAACTGATCCCATAAGTTACTTACTTGTAATACGCCTATCAAAATTAGTAGGCCCCCACCTGCCTTGGTAACAATGTGACCTTTTCGCGCTATAAATTTTCTAAATGGCTCAGCTTTGTCTAGAAAAATTCCCATTAAAATAAAAGGTGAACCTAATCCTAAGCAGTAGGCCGCTGAAAGTATTGCACCTCGTTGTGCAGTTGCACTCTCAAAAGCTAAAACTTGGACCGCCCCTAATGTTGGACCAATACAAGGAGTCCAGCCAATTCCAAAAGCAAAGCCAATAAAGGGAGCAAACAAAAGTCCTGTTTTAGTCTTGATATTTGGCTTGTAGCTCCTGTAAAACTTTTCATTGAATAAGAAAATAACTCCTAGAAATATTGTTAAAAAACCTAAAATTATTGATAAGAATCTAGTATTTTCAATTATGTAGGAGCCAAGTTGGCCAAAAAATAAGCCATAAGAAATAAAAAGGATTGTAAAACCTGCTACAAAAAGTACTGAACCTAGTAAAACTCGACCCCTACTTCTCACCTCGGCCATACCAGTTGCGTATGAAAGATAACCAGGTACTAAAGGAATTACGCAAGGGGAAAAGAAGGAAACAAGTCCAGCCAAAATCGCAACAGCCATGGCGAGGAGCAAATTGCCATCAAAAACTATATTTATAAATAACTCACGCATCAGTCAAAACCTTTTCTAGCATTTTCTTCATTCCAGCAACAGTAACCTCACCACTTATTCGAACTGCAACCTTCCCATCTTTATCAATTATTAATGTGGTAGGAATTGCATTTGGAATTAAAGATCCTCTGAAACCAACCAAAATTGAATCATCTATAAATGTAGGATAAGTCAAATTAAAATTCTCGTAAAAAGCTTTAGCAGAAGAAATACTGTCTCTAGTTAAGATTCCAGCAAACTGAACTTGTGGATACTTAATTGAAAAATCCTGGAGAACAGGTGCCTCAGCCCTGCAAGGAGCACACCATGATGCCCAAACATTAATTACGGTCACACGGTTTGATTCAAGAGCCAAAAATTTAGAATCTAGTGTTGGGCCAGAAATCTTGGGAGCACTTTTTCGATCTTCTTTTTCTAAAAAGAGTGAAATTCCATTACCAGAGATGAATGCATTTTCATTTTGAAGTGTTGTTCCATTATCACTTGTACATCCAGTCAAAATTAATGCAGTAAATATAAGCGCTATAAGTTTCATACTTATTTTTGCAATAGATGTTTCGCTGGTTCTGAATAAGAGACTGACGAAATCATTCCATCGGTATTTAACTCAAATGAAGTTACCGAGGCAAGAGAGCACTCTCGCTTTCTTGGGTCGTGCAGCAATCGCCGGCCCTCGATTGCTGATCTCAAAATCCAGATTGGCAATTGATGTGATACGCAAATTGCATCCTTGCCAGATGCGGCATCTCTTGCTGCAAAAAGGCCCTTAAGCATTCTATTTATTAATTCTGTATATGGCTCCCCCCAAGATGGTCGCCACGGATTCCATAGGTAGCGCCAAGATTTAGGATGACGTAATACACCACTTCCTAATTCAAATTTCTTTCCTTCAAAAATATTACGAGCCTCAATTAAATTTGAATCTGTAGTTAATTTGAGATCATGATTAGCAATTATTGGTGCAGAAGTTTCCTGCGCTCTCTGCAATGGCGATGAATGAATTGCGCCAAGATTTAAACTCTTTGACCATTCGGCCACAGTGTGCGCCATTTCAATGCCACGATCACTCAGTCTCCAACCTGGTTGAAGTCCATATAGAATTTTTTCAGGATTGTAGACTTCACCATGTCTAACAAAATGAATGGTTTGCCCCATAAGCCAAGCATAAAGCAGAAGAATTAATGTGGGTTCGCTAGGGTAGTGATATGGCGCTCATACAAAAGCGAGTTGCGTTTTTTGATGTTGATAATACCCTGTTAAAAGGCTCAACTCTATTTTTTCTAGGTAGAGGTATGTATCAAAGAGGATTTTTCACGAAGAAAGATATCTCAGCATTTGTTCTGGCTAATTTAAGGTATCGGCTTACTGGAAAAGAAAACAAAGATGAAATAGTTAGATTTCAAAATGCTGCCTGTGAATTTATTAAAGGACATGATGTTGTCGAAATCGAAAAAATTGGCCAGGAAATTTATGAAGAATATGTTTCCCCTGCAATATGGCAAGGAACTGTGGAGATTGCTCAAGAGCATCTTGCTAAAGGGGAAGAGGTTTGGTTAGTAACGGCAACTCCAGTTGACATGGCTAACCTGATGGCTAAGCGATTAGGTTTTACTGGTGCATTAGGGACAAAAGCTGAAACTAGAGACGGTACCTACACTGGAAAAATGATTGGAAACCTTTTGCATGGTAGAGAAAAAGCAGTAGCAATTAAGGAGTTATCCCAATCGGAAGGCTTTGATTTAAAAAATTGTTATGCATACTCAGATTCACACCATGACATCCCATTACTTGAAGCAGTTGGGAGCCCCAGAGTAATAAATCCAGATACGCTATTAGAAATAAGAGCCTACAGAGATAATTGGCCGGTATATGATTTTAGAAGAGCTCGTAAGTTAAAAAAGTTAATTGGTCCCACTGTAGGCAGGTTGGCGGCCTTTGCCTCCCTTATCTCCCCTCGGAGATTAAGAGGTAAATAGACCGTTCAAAACCCGAGTAAAGTAGGCCAGTTATGTCAAAACTTGCTATCACTTTTGCCGATGAACTTCGTTTACGTTCTGATCAAGATTTAGCCGCGCTCTTTAAATATAGGCCTGATTTAGTAACACCCGTTCCTAATGACTTCACTTCATTAGCTGCTAGAGCCACCTCAACGCCATCTCTAGTAAGGGCTTTAGACTCTTTAAATCAATGGCATTACCAAATTATAGAGGCAGCTTGTGTTTTACCTGAACCCTTTAAAAAATCTGAATTACTTAGTATCACCAGCGAAGAAAGTGCATTTGCATTAGATTATTTGTGGCAAATGGGTTTACTTTATAAGGAAGGTAATAACTATCGAACTCCAATAAATCTTAAACTATTAATCGGAGATGAACCAGTAGGGCTTGGACCAGAATCGGTCGGAAAATTAAATTTAAATATATTGAAAGATGTACCAAAACCTTCGATGGAGGTATTATCGAAACTAATTTGGGGTCCACCTAGAGGACAAATATCAAATATCAAAAAGCCAGGTACAGCAATCGGTTGGTTACTGGATAATAATGTTTTAATCGCCCTAGACTCAAATACTGTAGCTCTTCCTAGAGAGTATGCAATTAATCTAAGAGGAAATAAGGTTCACAAAGAGTTATATATAAAACCAAACTTGCTCTCTGGTAAAAAGTTAACTCAAAAGCAAATAGATTTGGCTGCCGTAGCTAATATTTCAACAATTTTAAGATGGTGTGAAGAGTTTTTACATAATCTATCTGATGAAACACCAACTGCACTACGCACGGGTGGAATCGGTGTTAGAGATATGAAGCGAATCGCTGAACATTTAGGAGTAGAGGAAGGCTGTGCTGGATTTATTGCAGAGCTATGTTACTTAAGTGGCTTAGTTGTTATCGATCCGGATGATCAAGTGCTTCCGACATCTGCATTTGATATTTGGCTTTCAAAACCGCAGGAAGAACGCTGGTATTCATTAGTGGTTCTATGGCTAGATACTTCTCGAGTTAGTGGATTAATAGGTCGGACAAGTGATAAAAATATCGCCCCACTTGGTCCAGAACTTGATCGAGCTGGTGCATCTTTAATAAAACGTACGACCTTAAAAATATTATTAGAAAACCCTCAAACCACCCCAGAATTGGAATCTATAAGTAAAATAGTTAAATGGTGGAATCCACAGAGATTCAATGCTGAGTTTGTGGAATGGAATTTAAGAGAAGCAGAATGGCTAGGAATAACTGGACAAGGTGCAATATCTGAATTTGGAAAAAATCTATTAACTGCCCAAGATGACCTCGGTATAGAAAAGTCCCTGCCAAAACCGGTTGACCATATATTGATCCAGGCAGATAACTCTGCCGTTGCTCCAGGCCCATTAACTCCAGAATTATCTGCCGAAATGGGAACTATTGCTGATATTGAAAGCCGCGGCGGAGCCACTGTTTATAGATTCAGTGAGGCTTCAATTAGAAGAGGGCTAGATCATGGCAAAACTGGTGATCAGATAAAAACATTTTTAACAAAGATATCAAAGACACCAATGCCTCAACCCTTGGTGTATTTAATTGCCGATGTTGCTAAGCGCCATGGCAGATTAAGAATCGGATCGGCTCAGACTTATATTAGATGCGAAGATGAAGGTTTGATCCAACAAATTATGCATGATAAAAAATGTGAACACTTACGACTGAGAAGAATTGCACCTCAAGTATTAGTTGCAGACTTTGAGTTAGATGAAATTATTGGTGAACTTAGGGAGTTTGGTTATTTACCAGCAGCGGAAAATTCCAGTGGAGTTTTACTATCACAGCCAAATCTGAGAAGAGCCAAATCCAGACCAAAGCCCCCAAGAATAGTTTCTGAATTCCTTGCTCCAAAAGAAAATATAATTTCTTCAGCTGTTAAAACGATTCGGGCAGGCGAGCGCAGCCGTAAAGTTGAACCAATAGTGCCTGGCACATCATCTAATGAAACTCTTGCATTACTAAATCAATTTATTGAAACCCAGCAAACCCTGGTAATAAGTTATGCCGATAACAATGGTGGTGTTAGTAACCGAATCATCGAACCAATTTCGATTTCCTTAGGCAGCCTTACCGCCCGCGATGAAACTACCGGAGAAATTACCCAATTTCGCATACCTAGAATTAATGGTGTAGCGCCAACCGTCACCATTTCTGAAAATAAGGCAGACTTAGACCTATGAGCGCAATCTCAGATATCCAACGTCTAGTCGAGTGCGAATCGCCAACTGAGGATTTAGCTGCCTGTCATGCGGTAATAGATTTAGCGGTTGAAATTTCTAATCAGGTTTTGCCAACTAGTGCTGAGAAGATAATCGAAAATAATCGTCCGATCTTTTGGTGGGGTGCAAAAGAGCCAAAAATTTTATTGCTTTGTCACTTAGATACCGTTTGGCCGAAAGCTTCATTTCAGCCAACTTGGCAGGTGGATGGCGATATTGCAACTGGCCCTGGTGTATTTGATATGAAAGCAGGTTTTATCCAAGCTCTTTACTCACTTGTTGGCATAAGTAATGCCCAAGGCAATGTGGCCTTGGTTGCTACTACTGATGAAGAAACCGGAAGTATCTCTTCCAAAGATTTAATTATTAAATTAGCTAAAGCCTCACAAGCTGTTTTAGTTTTTGAAGCATCCTTAGATGGCAAGGTAAAGACTGGGCGTAAAGGTACTGCGATGTATCAAATCACAGTTACTGGCAAAGCATCGCATGCTGGTTTAGAGCCGGAAAAGGGAATTAATGCCACAACCGAATTAGCTAAACTTGTTATGCAAATTGCTGCGCTAGAGAATCCAAAATTTGGCACAACTGCAGTGCCAACAGTTATGCAATCTGGTACTACTACCAATACCGTGCCCGCTTTAGCTAAATTAGATGTTGATGTTAGATCCTTTACCTTAGATGAATTAAACAGAATAGATAGCTCCATTAGATCACTAAGTAGTGATATTGCTACTGTCGAAGTTAGTGGTGGAATTAATCGTAAACCACTTGAAGAATCTAGTACAAAAGAACTTTATGAAAAATTTGAAAAGGTTGCTAGCGGCCTAGGCTTACCCCCAATTGGTTGCGCAAGTGTTGGTGGAGCAAGTGATGGAAATATTGCAGCCGAAGCTGGAGCAAAGGTATTGGATGGTTTAGGTGCGATAGGTGTAGGTGCGCATGCGCCAAATGAATCCATAAAGATTTCTACAATTGAGCCAAGAATTAAGTTAACCACCGCCTTCATTAATGAGCTGTTGAAATGAGTGATGGACCATTAATTGTCCAAAGTGATAAAACTCTTTTATTAGATATTGATCACGTATTATCCGATGAGTGCCGCAGGGCTATCGCATCCTTTGCCGAATTAGAAAAATCACCAGAGCATATTCATACCTATCGGCTAACCCCGCTTGGCTTATGGAATTCAAGAGCGGCCGGCCATGATGCCGAACAGGTAATTGATGTGCTTCTTAAATACTCTAGATATGCCGTTCCCCACTCACTCTTAGTTGATATAGCTGAGACCATGTCTAGATATGGTCGATTACGTTTGGAAGCGCATCCAGTCCATGGATTAATCCTGGTTTCAAATGATCCAGCGGTATTAAAAGAGGTAACTAGGGGCAAAAAAGTTGCACCGATGCTTGGATCTCAGTTAGATGCTGAAACGATTGTAGTTCACCCAGGTCAACGAGGTTTTTTAAAGCAAGCATTACTTAAATTAGGTTGGCCAGCAGAGGATTTTGCCGGTTATGTTGATGGCGAGCACCATGAGATTTCATTAAAGCAAGATGGTTGGCAAATACGAAAGTACCAAGAGTTAGCAGCTGAAGGTTTTTGGCATGGTGGATCTGGTGTAGTTGTGTTGCCATGTGGTGCTGGCAAAACTATCGTTGGCGCAGCCGCTATGGCACATGCCAAGGCAACTACCTTAATTTTGGTGACAAATACCGTGGCAGCAAGACAATGGCGTGAGGAGTTGATTAAGCGCACCGATTTAAACCCAGATGATATTGGTGAATATAGCGGTGCTAAAAAAGAGATTAGGCCAGTAACAATTGCAACTTATCAAGTAATGACCACACGAAAAAAGGGAGTTTATGCTCACCTAGATTTATTTGACGCAATTGATTGGGGATTAATAATTTATGATGAAGTGCACTTGCTTCCTGCACCAATATTTAGATTTACTGCTGATATTCAATCTCGCCGTAGGTTAGGACTAACTGCCACTTTGGTTAGAGAAGATGGTATGGAGGGAGAAGTCTTCTCACTTATTGGGCCAAAAAGATTTGATGTTCCATGGAAAGAGATAGAAGCTCAAGGTTACATTGCGCCAGCTGATTGTGTTGAGGTAAGAATTACACTCACTGATGCCGAACGACTAAATTACGCAACTGCTGAACAAGAAGACCGATATCGATTTTGTGCCACCTCCCAAACTAAAAAAGATGTTGCAATTGCTCTTGCTAAACAACATGCAAATGATCAAGTTTTAGTGATTGGACAATACCTGGAGCAATTAGATCAGCTTTCAGCAGATTTAGGAGTACCAGTAATTAAGGGTGAGACGCCAATAAAAGAGCGTGAGCGTTTATTTGCGATGTTTAGAAGTGGTGAAATTAAATGCTTAGTTGTGTCAAAAGTTGCTAACTTTTCAATAGACCTACCTGAGGCAACAATTGCTATTCAAGTATCTGGAACCTTTGGGTCCAGACAAGAAGAAGCTCAGCGGCTTGGTCGAATTCTTAGACCAAAAGCAGATGGTAGGGGTGCACGGTTTTACTCACTTGTTGCCCGAGACACCATTGACCAAGATTTTGCGCAGAACCGTCAAAGATTTTTAGCAGAACAAGGGTATGCGTATCGAATTATTGATGCCGATGAAATATTAAATAAAAATTAAGATTTTAAAGCTGCTGTAAACCTATCTAAATCAACCCGCCAATAGTCATGAATTTTATCATCAATCAAGATTACAGGAACTTGCTCGCCATATTCTTTTTCTAGATCCTGTGAATTATCAATTAATCTTACTTCTAAATCGAAGTTAATCTTATTCTTGACAGACTTAACCTTATCTACCGCAATATCACACAAATGACAGCCAGTTCTTGAGTAGATAGTTACTTTTTTCATCAAACTCCCAGATTAGATTCTTGTTATGAGGTAGAAATTATCGCTGATTATACGGATAGGGTGTTAATCTATCTTAATGCGCATCAAATCCTTTCTCACCGCAATAGTAATAGCGCTCTCAGTTAACTTTTTTCCAATATCAAATGCCACATCAGTTGAGATAAAGGTCGCACCAGCAGGTTGGATCTCACTTTATGCCTCCGATACAGGAAATTTCACACCATCAGTTCCACGAGTTTTTTCAGCTAACTTGGAGAAAAAAAGTAATTTCCGACCAATTTACAATAATGTTCCAGATTTTGCCCGGCAGGCAATCCAAGCAGCTATTGATATTTGGGCTGAAAACTTTGTTTCATCCGTTCCTATAAATGTAAATATCACTTGGAGCAAACCGGTAAATAATTCTGTCTTGGCCTCAGCGAGTGCTAAGAATGTGTTCGCAAACTTCAATGGTGCACCCGATAAGACTCTTTATTACACATCTGCTTTAGCAAATGCATTAGCTGGTAGAGATTTAGATCCTAACGATGTTGAATTAGAAATCGATATTGCATCAACTGCCAATTGGTATTTTGGTATTGATGGAATTTGCCCGCCCAGAAGTTATGATCTTGTCTCAGTAATTCTGCATGAAATGGCGCATGGCCTTGGATTTATGTCTGGTAGTTATTACGACCAGGCAAGTGGTGAAGGACGAATTCTGCAACCAACACCATTTGATGCATATGCTCAACTTCCTGATGGTAGACGGTTAGTTGATATGCCCTCACCCTCATTAGAGGCTGGCAAAGCAATAACCTCAACTTTGTATTGGTCTGGCGCCAATGGTGTTAAAGCCAATAATGGTGTGAAGCCTCTTCTTTATACCCCGGCAGTTTATGAACGAGGCTCATCAGTAAGTCACCTAGATGAAAAGACTTTTGCAAACGCTGGCGAAAATGCTGCTATGACACCAAATTTAGATGCCGGCGAAGTATTTCATTTGCCTGGCTCTATTGTCTTGGGCATTTTTGAAGATTTAAGACAAAAGCCTCCTGCCGGAAAAGTTACTGGTGTCCCAGACTCACCACAAAATGTTAAAGCTTTTGTGAGCGATAAGAGTGCAATTATTAAATTTGATCCACCACCAAATTTTAGGTTTGCTCAAATTGATAATTACACTATCCAAAACTCACAAACTGGGGAAATCACTACCGCAACTGAAAGCCCAGTAGTTATAACGGGCCTAAAAAATGGCAGTAAGTATGTGTTCTCTGTTTCAGCAGTTAATAGTGGTGGCTCTTCAGTGGCTATAAAAACTAATCAGGTAATTCCTGAAGCTACATGGAAAAGCAGTATTATCGACAAAAATGCAGATGCTAAATATTTAGCTCAAGCGATATTTGCAGGCAAACCTGTAATTGCATATACCGATAGCCAAACTGGTGATCTAAAATTGGCCACCTTTAATAACAAATGGGTAATCTCAATAGTTGATGGAAATGGTCTAAATTTTGGCCGAACCCAGAATAACGTTGCCGGCTATATTTCGATGTGTACTTCTCGAGAAAACAAAAAGGATTTACTACATATTTTTTATACAGATTTAACAAATAAAGATCTCAAATATGCTTTATATGATGGCAAAAAGTGGAAGTATGAAATAGTTGATGGAAATGGCGAGCGAGCACAAGATTACAAAGAACTAGTTAGGGTTCGAGGCGCTTCAGATGTATCAATTTCTAATGCTTGCGCAGTTACAAACGACGGTGTTCAAGTTTTTTATCGAGATGAATCGCAGGGAATTCTACTTGGAGCGGTTAAGCAAGGTAACGAATGGATATATGAAATCGTAGATGGTGAGAAAGATACCGAGAATAGAACAACAGGTGACGTTGGTTTTCATTTAAAAGCATCTGTTCAAGGAGATCGGGTACACCTTATTTATGATTCAGTGAAAGGTTTTGATGCAGAAAAAAATGTGACTAGAGGTGAAATTAGATACGCTACCCGAAGTAGTGCATCTTCACTTGACTGGGAGTATAGAAACTTAGATCTACCAAGTGATCGAGTTTATGCGGCAGGTTATGATGTTGCGGTTTATAACTCTACAAAGGGAATTGAGGTTGGTTGGTTTACAGCTGGTGGCGCATTATTCCCAAATCCTGATTCATTAAAGTATCAAGAATTAGATTCATTAACTCCCAAATCAATCCAACCTAATTCTCATGGAACTCCCAACTCTCCTATTTCAATAGATTCGAAATCTATTTTATTTAGTTGTGAACTAAGGCTTTGTGCTTTAAATAAATCAAATAACTTAACCAAGTTGATTTCAAAAGGAAGTATTCAAAAAGGCGGAAAGAGTGAGTGGATAACAGTAAATAAAACCAGATACGCCATTGCTGGCGTATCTGGAAAACTTGCTATGTTTAAACCTTAGATATTATTTAGCGTTGCGTCGTTGAATTCTAGTTTTCTTAAGTAGTTTTTTATGTTTCTTTTTTGCCATGCGCTTGCGGCGCTTCTTAATTACTGAACCCATTTTGCTCCTTAAAGTTTTACCTGATGCGATAAGTTTACTGGTTAATCAATACTAAACCAAAACTTTTACCCGAGTCGGTGATTAAAACTGTCCCGTTCTCTGAATCTGTATCCATAGCGACCGCTGGGGCAGATAAAGTATAGGAAGAAATTATCTCTCCCTTTTTGCCAAACTCTAAAACTACTGGCGTTGCAACTTTAGGTTTCCACTTAGGAATTCCCTTTATAACGCCGGTGGAAATAAATGAGGCCCAAGAGTTTTTACCTACTGCCACTAAAGCAGTGGACCTACTCGGGTAGCGAACATTCCATACCGGTTTACTTAATGCCGAGAATTTAGTGATTGCTGCCTCTGACCTGTTTGAATATATAACGCTTCCACCTTGGAATAATCCAGAGTCTATCGAGTCCCAACTCCTGCTTGTACTTTTTAATGTTGCTCTTGCGATTTGCTGCACCAACCCTAAATCTGAAATTCTTAAAGTTATCGCATCCACCTTACCAATTGGCTTAGCTTTTAAGATTTGATCACTACTGCTGCCTACCACCGTGAAACTAAAATCTTTATTGATTATGGCTGAATTTATCTGTGTAAATTTGCTCCCTATTTTTATAATTCCAGAGAAAACACCTGTTTTAGATGATGAAAGATAAAACCCCTTAGTTAAAGATTTATCAAAAATATTTCCAAATATTACCAAATTGCCATCAGTTACAAATATCTTATTGGGTAGTACGACCGTATCTGTGCTGTACTCAAAACTATTGATTATTACCCCAGTACTACTAACCTGCCAGATCTTAATTTTGTTAATAGGTGTAGGTGTTTGCGGTAGTGGTGTAATTGGCACATTATCTGGATTTAAAACATTGGGTGGATTTATCGGTACTGCTTGGGGTGAAAAAGTGTTACTTGCTCCAACAACCCAAATGCTGCCATCTTGATCGGCAGCTAAAGCCGTTGCGATTTCATTACCCTCAGAACCTAACCTTATACTCCAATTTTGTATACCACTTGCAGAATAACTTGTTATAAATCCATCACTTAATCCATTTAGTTGTCCAGGTATCCAGGTAGAACTACTTGATTCTGTAGTTCCAGTAAAGAAAATATTTTGATTTTTTAGCAAAACATCTCTCACCTGATCATTTGTTAAATATGGAAGCTCAAATAGTGTTTTTGTACTTTTTATTGAGACTGCGGATGACGAATTTGGAAAAACAAGGAGCAAAATTAAGGCTAGGAATAAAACTTTTTTCAAGCCAACTCCTGCGACCTCTTTTTAGCAGCCATCATCGCTTCATTAATTATGTCATCCAACTTATTTGTTGAGAACACTTCTAGTGCTGCTGCTGTAGTTCCATTTGGGCTAGTTACATTTTTTCTTAGAGTTGCTGCATCGATTCCACTCTCTTGCAGCATCGCTGCAGAACCAACAATTGTGCCAATTGCCAACTTTGTTGCTATTTCCTCACTTAAGCCTAGTTTGATCCCAGACTTAATCATTGACTCTACAAAACTAAAAAAGTACGCAGGTCCTGAGCCACTTACTGCAGTAACTGCATCTTGTTGCGACTCTTCTATCTCAAGCACCAAGCCAGTGCTGGATAGCAATTCCTTGGTTAAATCTAAATCAGCTTTAGTGGCAAAGGATCCAGCGGAAATTACCGAAACACCTTTGCCAATTTGAGCAGGAGTATTAGGCATCACTCTAATGACAGGATTTTTTGAATTAAGTAAAGATTCAATAAATTTAATAGTTTTTCCTGCAGCAATTGAAATTAACAAGGTATCATTTCTTAAACTGCCACTAATCTCGTTAAGAACATTTTCTAAGTCCTGAGGTTTAACCGAGAGAAATATAACTTCACATTTTTGACTTATTTGACTTAGGCTCAAATTCTCAACGTTGAACTGGCTTGCCACCTCTGCGGCGCGCTCTTGGTTTTTTTCACTTATATAAATTTGGTGCGCTTTGATTGAAGAATTTAATAATCCCCTAATCAAGGAAGTACCCATAATGCCAGCACCGATGAAGCCAATACTCTTTTTATTTGCGGCCTGATTCATACTTAAAGCCTACCCAATTAGTCTTTACTCTTGCTTGAGCCTAAACTGCGACTCTATGAAATCTGCCAAGAAGTCCAACTCAAAATTATCTAAGAACGAATTCGCCTCTAATTTTGCGCGTGATTGGGTCGAATTTTTAAACCCAGATAATTCTGAGGAATTTTTTAAATGTGATTTAACCTGGTTAACCTCTTATTGGCAATGTATCTATGGAAATGGCTGCTGTGGCATTGATGCTGATAAACCAAATGATGGATGCTGCTCAGATGGTGCCTACTACACAGGAAAAGAGGATGAAGCGCGAGTATTAAAGGCGGCTAAGAAATTAACTAAATCTGAGTGGCAATTTTATGATCGGGCTCATTCGAAATCAAATAAAAAATTAAATATAAGCGAAATTGGATTAGATAAAGATCGTAAAACTAAAAAAATTGACGGCTCATGTATTTTTCTAAATCGCGTTGGCTACGAAGCGCCTGGTTTTACCGGTAAATTTGGATGTGCATTACATCATTTAGCTAAAAAGGAGGGCATTCATCAAGTAGAAACCAAGCCTGATATCTGTTGGCAACTACCATTGCGTAGACAGTGGGAAGAAAGAGAGATTGGCAACAAAAAATTTACTGTTGTAGTAATTGGTGAGTATGAAAGATTAGCTTGGGGTGAAGGCGGAGAAGATTTAGATTGGTACTGCACAAGTAACTCAGAGGCTCACATTGGAAAAATTCCACTTTACCAATCAAGTAAGGTTGAGTTAATTGCGATGATGGGCAAAGCTGCATACTATGAGCTAGAAAAATTGTGTGACGCTCGAATGGCTGCAATTTCCGCTACTAAAAAGGCTCAAAAAAAGCGGGAATTACCACTGTTTGTAATACACCCAGCGACAAAGGCTGTGCAAGAGCAACGATAGTCAGTGTCAGCCATTAGATTATTGTCATGGCAAAAGCACCAGCAAAAGATCCCTTTAGATGTGTTGAGTGTGGTTGGAGTGCGACAAAATGGGTTGGTAGGTGTGGCGAATGCCAAGCCTGGGGAACAGTTGAAGAAATATCTGCACCCAAAAAACTTTCTCTGGTTGCAGGAAATGTAACAACAGCTGCTAGACCAATAGGTGATGTTGATTTAGCAAGTGCACAAGCTAGATCAAGTGGTGTCGGTGAGTTAGATAGAGTTTTAGGCGGTGGCTTGGTTCCTGGAGCTGCAATACTGCTTGCTGGTGAACCTGGGGTAGGAAAATCAACCTTATTACTTACTGTTGCAGCCCAGACAGCAAAGCAAGGAATTCTTTCACTTTATATAAGTGGTGAAGAGTCTGCTTCACAAGTGCGATTGCGAGCCGAGCGGCTTAATGCAATTGATAAAAACTTGTGGCTGGCAGCTGAATCAGATTTGGGCGCAATTATCGCTCATATTGATTCAGTTAAACCAGAGCTCTTGGTTATTGATTCAATCCAAACAATCTCAAGCGCAACAGTTGATGGTGCCCCGGGTGGGGTAACCCAAGTTCGGGAAATTGCAGCGGCCTTAATTCGAATAGCAAAAGAACGATCTATCACTTTGGTATTGGTTGGGCATGTGACTAAAGATGGATCTATTGCTGGACCTCGCTTACTTGAACACTTGGTAGATGTTGTACTTAATTTTGAAGGAGAGCGCCATTCAAGGCTTAGATTAATTCGAGCCATCAAAAATAGATTTGGTGCTTCAGATGAAGTTGGTTGTTTTGATTTAAATGATTCCGGCATTGTTGGCCTACCAGATCCAACTGGTTTATTTACCTCTCGCCATACAGATCCTGTCCCTGGCACCTGCGTAACCGTAGCGTTGGAGGGAAGGCGAGCATTATTGGCTGAAATCCAATCATTAGTAAGTATTGCTAATACAGATGGTAGAGATTGGGGAAACTCCAGGAGAGTAACAAGTGGATTGGATAATTCACGAACAGCTATGACACTTGCAGTACTAGAACTAAGAGCCGGTATAAAAATTTCTGGCCGAGATGTTTATGTTGCCACAGTTGGTGGCATGAAAATTAATGAACCATCGGCAGATCTAGCTGTTGCGCTTTCGGTAGCATCTGCTGCTAAAGGTCTAGCCCTGCCTGCTGATTTAGTTGCAATTGGTGAAGTTGGATTAGCAGGAGAAATTAGAAAAGTAACTGGTATTACTCAGCGAATTCAAGAAGCTGCCAGATTAGGATTTAAACGAGCAATCATTCCAATGGGAAGTGATCTAAAAATTGCAGGTATGGAAATATTAGAAGCAGCTAGGGTTGAACAGGCAATAAGTAAGGTAAAAATTAATTAGTTGCTTCTGCTAAATCTCCAGGTGTGTCTGGCATAGTAGATTTTGCTGCACCTTTAAAGGTAAATGATGCTGAATCAGTATCATCTGACACATCTACCAAAATTATTTCACCAGCTTTTAAATCACCAAATAGCATCTTTTCAGATAACACATCCTCTAGTTCGCGCTGAATTGTTCGGCGCAGTGGACGAGCACCTAATACTGGATCATAACCACGTTTTGCCAGCAGAGCCTTTGCCGCTGGAGTCAACTCAATTCCCATATCCTTATTGCGTAGGCGCTCATCCAACTGAGCAACCATAAGGTCAACAATTTGAACAATTTCTTTCTCAGTTAACTGATGGAATACAACAATGTCATCAATACGGTTTAAAAATTCTGGGCGGAAGTGATTTTTTAATTCATCCCCTACTTTCGCTTTCATGCGCTCGTAACTTCCCTGCGCATCGGTCACATTAGCAAATCCAAGTGAGAGAGATTTAGAAATATCTCTAGTTCCAAGGTTTGTTGTCATAATGATTATGGTGTTCTTGAAATCCACCACGCGACCTTGTGAGTCTGTTAATCGACCATCTTCAAGTACTTGTAGCAATGAATTGAAAATATCTGGGTGCGCTTTTTCAATTTCATCAAATAACACAACAGAGAATGGACGTCTACGTACTTTCTCAGTTAGCTGCCCGCCATCGTCATAACCAACATATCCAGGAGGAGCACCAAATAATCTAGAGGCGGTGTGTTTCTCAGAGTACTCAGACATATCAAGTTGAATCAATGCTTCGGCATCACCAAATAAGAATTGAGCAAGAGTTCTTGAAAGCTCTGTCTTACCAACTCCAGATGGACCGGCAAATATAAATGAACCACCGGGACGCTTAGGATCTTTAAGGCCTGCTCGGGTTCGACGAATTGCTTGCGATAAAGCTTTAATTGCTTGGTCTTGACCAATTACGCGGCGATGTAACTCCTCTTCCATACGAAGCAATCGAGCCGTCTCGGCTTCGGTTAACTTAAAGACTGGAATTCCAGTTGCAGTTGAAAGTACTTCTGCAATTAATTCTTCATCAACTTCGGCAACAACATCAAGATCTCCAGCTTTCCAAGTTTTCTCGCGCTCAGCTTTTTCGGTAATTAAGTTCTTCTCTTTATCACGTAAAGAAGCTGCCTTCTCAAAATCTTGGCTATCAATTGCGGACTCTTTTTCCTTACGGGCTGCGGCAATTTTGTCATCGAACTCACGAATTTCAGGTGGCACTGTCATTCTTCGGATTCGAAGACGTGAGCCAGCCTCATCAATTAAGTCAATTGCTTTATCTGGCAAATGACGATCTGAAACATAACGATCAGCCAAAGTTGCTGCAGATACTAAAGCACCATCTGAAATTGAAACTTTATGGTGGCTTTCATATCGATCACGAAGGCCTTTAAGAATTTCAATTGTGTGCGCAACTGTTGGTTCAGCAACTTGAATAGGTTGAAAACGTCGCTCAAGTGCTGCGTCTTTTTCTAAGTGTTTACGATACTCATCAAGTGTGGTGGCACCAATGGTCTGTAGCTCACCCCGAGCCAACATTGGCTTCAAAATAGAAGCTGCATCAATTGCACCCTCAGCTGCGCCAGCTCCAACTAGAGTATGAATTTCATCAATGAACAAAATAATATCGCCACGAGTTCTAATCTCTTTCAATACTTTTTTTAATCTCTCTTCAAAATCTCCGCGATAACGAGAGCCGGCAACTAAAGCTCCTAGATCAAGTGAATAAAGTTGTTTATCTTTTAGAGTTTCAGGAATGTCTCCCTTAACAATTGCTTGTGCTAAGCCTTCAACAACCGCAGTTTTACCAACACCAGGCTCGCCAATTAAAACTGGATTGTTCTTTGTTCTGCGAGACAAAATTTGCATTACTCGTTCAATTTCTTTTTCACGCCCAATAACTGGATCTAATTTTCCTTCACGGGCTGCTTGTGTCAGGTTTCTCCCAAACTGATCCAAAACTAAAGATGTCGAAGGCTGCCCTTCAGCTGGACCACCAGCAGCAACTGCTTCCTTACCTTGGTAACCAGATAGCAATTGAATTACTTGTTGACGAACGCGAGATAAGTCAGCGCCAAGCTTCACTAGAACTTGTGCTGCAACACCTTCACCTTCTCTAATTAATCCTAAAAGAATATGTTCGGTGCCAATATAGTTGTGTCCTAATTGCAGTGCTTCGCGCAGTGATAGTTCTAAAACTTTTTTAGCTCTAGGGGTAAACGGAATATGTCCTGAAGGTGCCTGTTGTCCTTGGCCAATTATTTCTTCAACTTGGGAACGAACTGCTTCTAATGAAATTCCTAAAGACTCAAGCCCCTTAGCCGCAACGCCTTCACCCTCATGGATTAAACCCAAAAGAATATGTTCGGTGCCAATGTAATTATGATTGAGCATGCGCGCTTCTTCTTGCGCTAAAACAACAACGCGTCGAGCACGATCGGTAAACCGCTCAAACATCGATAACACCTTTCTTTGTATGAAATAGCCTAATGGCTAGGTAGGACCTTACGCACATAGATTTGGCTGTGAATAACTACCTAAATTGGGCTAATTACCAGGGTATAACAATACAACCAGCCCGTTTATGCCCAAAATTTAGAGAATTTTAAGCATTCGGGTATTGCCAAGAGTATTGGGTTTAACACTTTCTAGCTCTAAAAACTCTGCAATTCCATCATCATAAGAACGCAATAGCTGTGCATAAACATCTGGCTCAACCGGTGTGCCTTTGATTTCATTAAAACCATGTGAGCCAAAAAATTTTGTTTCAAAAGTTAAACAAAATACTCGCTTAACGCCAACTGTTTTTGCTCTCTCAATTAT
>JBJTJQ010000082.1:0-10097 GCA_046095545.1 Candidatus Nanopelagicus sp. | reverse complement strand
TTCTGCTTTCCTTACTTCTTTTGTCAATTTTGAGGAGAGTAAAAACGTGAGAAATCTTTTAGTTTTAATTCCCACATACAATGAGGCTGAATCCATCAAATTGTTATTGCAACGAATTGATAAAATCAGGAGCGAAAACCTTGATATTTTCAAAATGGACATACTAGTAATTGATGATAATTCGCCAGACAAGACTGGCCAAATAGCACAATCTTTGAATCTTTCAGGACTAACAGTTTTAAGTTTGAACTCTAAGAACGGCATAGGGCCTGCATATATAGCTGGATTCAAATCTGGCTTAACAAAGAACTACGACTTTTTCATTCAAATGGACGCGGACCTAAGTCATCAACCGGAGGAGATGATTGATTTGATTGAGGGTGCTAGTTCACAGATTATGGTTATAGGATCAAGATGGATAAAAGGCGGATCTGTAGTTAACTGGCCGAAAAGACGACGCCTAATATCTCGATTTGGTACTGCATATGCGGCGAGATTGTTGGGGTTGAAGTACCGAGATCTGACTTCGGGCTATCGAGTTTTACCAAAGCAGTTGGTAGCCGATATTGATTTTTTAACGATAAAAAGTCATGGCTACGGTTTTCAGATTGAAATGGCGCTGCAGGCTATAAAACTTGGTTACAAAATTAAAGAGGTGCCAATAACATTCATAGAGCGTAAGAATGGTAAATCGAAAATGAACTTTCTTATCGTTATAGAGGCGTGGAAAATGGTCAGCCTAGAGGGGTTCAAGCGTAAGATTATTCACCGATAATCTACATTATGTAAAGTAGAAAACTCCTAGTTCGAAGCTAACTCCTCTATCGGCAAGCAACTACAAACGAGATTACGGTCGCCATAAACACCATCAATTCGTCCTACCGTTGGTAAATACTTTCCGCTTCTTCCAATTCCAAACTCTTCACCAGTTGGGAAAGCTCCGATCGATCGGTCATATTTACGATCCCAGTCTTTATTGACCAAATCACCAATTGTGTGAGGTGCAAACCTTAATGGTGATTGCTCAATCGTTAGTTTGCCCTCCTCAATATCGCTTATCTCATTGCGAATGCTCTCCATTGCGGCTAAAAATCTATCTAACTCCCTAATATCTTCAGATTCTGTAGGTTCAATCATCATGGTGCCTGCTACCGGAAAGCTCACAGTAGGCGCGTGAAAACCATGATCCATTAACCTTTTGGCTATATCATCAACAGTAACTCCACAATTTTTAGTGATCTCTCGAATATCAATTATGCATTCATGGGCAATAAACCCATTTTGACCCCGATATAGAACTGGAAATAGCGGGTCTAATTTTTTAGCCAGATAATTAGCTGACAATATTGCAACCTCAGTTGCCTTAGTAAGACCTACTCCACCCATCATTCTGATATACATCCAAGAGATCGGTAAAATTGATGCAGATCCAAATGGCGCACCGGAGACTGGTCCTGGACCAGAATCAGGGCCCGCTAATTTATTTGCTGGATGATTCGGTAAGAATGGCGCTAGATGCGCTCTGGCTATAACTGGTCCTACCCCAGGTCCTCCTCCACCATGCGGAATACAAAATGTTTTGTGCAGATTTAAATGAGAGACATCAGCGCCAAATTTTCCAGGTTTAGCCACACCAACTAGAGCATTTAGATTTGCACCATCAACATAAACCTGCCCGCCTGCGTCATGAACTAGTTCACAGATTTCAGAGATTGCCTCTTCAAATACACCGTGAGTTGATGGGTAAGTCACCATGAGTACAGCTAAAGTGGATCTATACTGCTCAATTTTTGACTTGATATCACTCACGCTTACATTTCCATCTGCGTCACACTCAACTACAATCACTTTCATTCCGGCCATCACAGCACTTGCGGCATTTGTTCCATGAGCACTTGAAGGAATTAAACAGATATTTCTTTCATTCATACTCTTACTGTCTAGAAAATTTCTTATTGCCAAAAGCCCAGCGAACTCACCTTGTGAGCCAGCATTTGGTTGCAGAGAAACTGCATCATAGCCAGTCACTGAAATTAACCACTTGCTAAGCCCATCGATTAACTCAAAATAACCTAATGTTTGATCAGAGGGTGCAAATGGATGAATCGAGTTAAATTCACTCCAAGTTATCGGGATCATCTCAGAGGTTGCATTTAATTTCATCGTACAAGAACCGAGCGGAATCATTGTGCGATCAAGAGCCAAATCACGATCGGACAGTGAGCGGATATATCGAAGCATTGAGGTTTCAGAGTGGTAGGTATTAAAGACTGGGTGAGAAAGATAGGTTGACTTACGTGAAATACTTGAGGCTGAAGCTGAGGGAGTCACTTCCTTCATACCTAAACAGCTCAAAAGTTCTAGAAAATCACCTTCAGTTACTGTTTCATCAAAGGAAACGGACAATTGATTCCTAGCAACTAGCCGCAGATTAAAGCCGGATTTGAGCGCGCAAGAAAGAAGCTCTTCAGCTTTATCGCTCTTAATCAAAACCGTATCAAATATCTCAAAATCCCCTACTTCAAATCCAGCGTTAACAGCTGAGGATCTAAATCTATGAGCATAGTTTTGAATAGTAGAAGCAATTTTCTTAAGTCCAGTTGGTCCATGCCACATAGCATAAAACGCAGAAATAACAGCCAAGAGAACTTGCGCGGTGCAAATATTTGATGTCGCCTTATCTCGCCGAATGTGCTGTTCTCTAGTCTGCAAGGCAAGGCGAAAAGCAGGATTGCCATGAGCATCAACTGACTGACCAACTAATCTGCCAGGTAGCGATCTTTCTAATCCGCTCTTTACAGCCATAAATCCGGCATGTGGTCCACCAAAACCAACAGGCACGCCGAACCGTTGTGCACTTCCTATGGCAATATCTGCACCAAACTCCCCTGGTGACTTAAACAAGGTTAGAGCCAATAAGTCACAATCAACAATTGCTAACGCTTGTTTAGATTTGACCTTTTCAATAATGTGCGTCAAATCTTTAACTCTGCCGGTACTTTCTGGATACGCAATAATTGCAGCAAATATTTCACTATTAAAGTCTTCATCAACAAAAAAACTCTCGACTATCTTAATATTTAATGGTTTTGCTCTAGTATAAATGACAGCCTTAACATGTGGATGTAATTGAGCATCAATTAAAATGCAAGCATTATCACTTCCTTGCCATACACGCCTAGCTAGCGTCATTGCTTCTGCCGCTGCCGTTGCTTCATCTAACATAGAAGCATTTGCAATCTGTAAACCTGTTAAATCAGATACGACAGTTTGAAATGAAAAAATGGCCTCTAATCTTCCCTGGCTTATCTCTGGTTGGTACGGCGTATATGCGGTATACCAACCTGGATTTTCTAGAACATTTCTTAAAATAACTGCCGGCGTAATGGTTCCATAAAAGCCATTGCCGATAAGAGATTTATATACCCTATTTTTGCTTGCGATCTTAGAAATCTCATTAATTGCCTCTACTTCAGAGATTCCAACTGGTAAAGATTTTTCTATCTCGCCTTTTATATGAATATTTTTTGGCACAACTGCAGTGATGAAAGAATTTAGATCTTTAAAACCCAACTCCATGAGCATGGTATTGATCTGATACTCATTGGGACCGATGTGACGGTCGATGAACTTGGATCTTTCTGACACCACTCCCCGATTCAATAAGTTAGGGAAGCAATGGTATTTGGTTTAAGCCCCTTTTAGTTTTCTACGTTGAGCTAGCTCATCGTTAGTTTCGCCACTAACAACCAAACTGCCATCAGTTAAACTCTCCCCTTGCAAGGTAGATAGCGAACCTTCCACCTCAGTCCAGACCTTACCGATTGCTATGCCAAATACTCCCTGGCCGCCCTGCAGTAAATCTACAATCTCATCTGTGCTAGTGCATTCATAAATTGAGGCGCCATCGCTCATCAGGGTTATGCTCTCCAAATCTGAAACACCACGCTCTCTTAAGTGCTCAACTGCAGTTCTAATATTTTGTAGTGATACACCAGTATCAAGTAAACGCTTCACAATTTTCAAAACTAAAATATCTCTAAATCCGTAAAGTCGCTGAGAGCCAGAGCCAGCAGCTCCCCGAACACCCGGTTGAACTAAACCGGTGCGCGCCCAATAATCTAATTGGCGATAAGAAATTCCAGCAGCGACACATGCGGTGGCACCGCGATATCCGATCTCGGTATTTTCACTCATGGGGACTCAATTCTATGGGGAGGCCACAATTGTAGGAGATATCGCAAGCAGAGGTGGGTATCGACACGAAAATCCTTAACCAAAGGTTAAGAGTTGGACTTAACCAAGGAAATCTTCTGGTTTTATCTGATCTAAGAACTCCTTAAACCGCTCGACCTCATCTTCGGCCTGATCCGGAATCTCAATTCCAGCATCCTCTAGTAGTTGCTCGCTAGCTAGTATTGGTGCCCCAATCCGTAGCGCCAATGCAATGGCATCACTTGGCCGGGCTGAAACCGCTGGCCCATCCTGAAAATTTAATTGGGCATAGAAAATTCCATCCTTGATCTCAGTAAGGTAAACAGTATTTAGCTTTGCACCCAACTGACCTAGTACATCTTTAAACAGATCATGAGTTAAAGGCCTTGGCGGAATCACTTCTTGCTGAGCAAATGCGATTGCAGTTGCCTCTACCGCACCCAACCAGATTGGCAAGTACCTTGCGCCATCTAACTCTTTTAATAAAACGATTGGTTGATTTGATGGCATTTCAACTCGAACGCCCATTACCTCTACTGGATGGTACTTACTCATTACTTAGTCAATTTGCCTAGTCAATTACGTAGTTCGATTACTTTGTTCGATGCAGGCCAGCACGAACTAAAGAAGCATGTAATCTAATTGAAAGTGAAGCTAACTCTCGCTCCACCTCTTCAGCCCGGGCCTTAGCTTCAGAGCCTTTTTGTCTAAGTAATGGCGTAGTAACTTGCTCAACTAAACCGATCTCTCGATCCGCTGCTGTTTTAAATGCTCTTAGATGTCTAGCACCAATTCCATAAGCAGAGATCTCTGCAACTGCTTTAGCAACTGCCAGTGCATCACTGTCGTAATGACGGCCTCTTATTGCGATCAGACCATAGGACTCAATCTCAGTTAATTGGTCATCACCTAAATTTGAAGCCGCAAGTAACTCAGATCGTGTCAATCTAAGGTCATTGTTACTGGCAAATTGATCAGCAGTTAACACACCATCTTGAGCGGCAAGTCGTGGGGTTGCAACTGCTCCGATGCTTTTTGCTGGCACTAAACCTCGGTCCATTGCATCAAGATTCTCTTTTATTACCTTAAGTGGTAGGTATTGATCACGTTGAGCTAATAAAACAAAGCGTAACCGCTCCAGATCTGCATTTGTAAATTTACGATAGCCACTTGGGGTTCGTTGTGGCTCAATTAACCCTTCTGACTCTAAAAATCTAATCTTAGAGATGGTGATATCAGAGAACTCAGCCCTTAATTTAGATAGGACCTCGCCTATGCTTAAGTAAGCTCTTGCTGGCAGACTCATTTTTTATGCCCAACAAAAAGCGTCAAGTGATACTTACCTATTTGAATTTCATCGCCAGATTCAATTGCTGTATCTCGAACCGAGATTGCATTTAAATATGTTCCATTTAAACTGCCTAGATCCCGAATGAAGTACTGACCGTTACCTTTTGAGATCATGGCATGCGAGCGTGAAACCGTTATATCATCAAAACAAATCTCATTATTTATGTCGCGTCCGATCTTAGTTTCCGCCGCATCTAGTAGGTATCTGCCACCAACTCCAGCACCTTTAAGCACCAGTAAAATACCGACACCATCTGGTAGAGCACTTACCACCTGCTGTTGATCAATTGATAAAGATCTATATAACTCCTCTGATGCTCTGCTTCCTGGAATTGAACGCAACTGACGTAAATTTAAGGTTGAGGTTAGATCATTAGGCGGAGTTACCTTATCGGCCACAAATTCCCCCTATGATTAAGTTAAACTAAAGGCTGACACTATTACTAACAGATGTGCAGGTCAAGCGGTCAAATTTTGATAATCAGCAGCAGAAAGTAAGGATTCAGAAAGCGTTGCCTGACTTATCTCGATCTCAACTATCCACCCTTTTCCATAGGGATCGGTATTAATAATCTCAGGATTGCTCTCTAAACTAGAGTTAACAGAAACGACTTTGCCAGTTATTGGTGCGTATATCTCAGAAACTGACTTGGTCGATTCCACCTCTCCGCAAACGGAATTGGCTAAAACCTGTGCTGAAAGTTTTGGCAATTGGATATAAACAATGTCACCCAGGGCAGATTGAGCATAATCTGTAATACCAACTCTAAACTTATTTGGCGCTAGCTCTTCCACCCACTCATGATCCTTGGTGTAGCGAAGATTTTCTGGAACGGCCGACATAACTCCCCTATCTAGAAGAAACTAATGCTTTAAGCAAATACTGGAAGGCTGTATAGAAGTATAGTGCGATTCCCCAAATTGCAAACGCCCAGCCAAGAATATTGGCAGCAGGTCCAATAGCGTTTAAGTCTTTTAAGAGTAGGAAGGGAAAGGCGTAAAGCAGGTTAAAGGTTGCAGCCTTTCCTAAAAAAGAAACCTGCACATATTCAGACCCTTTAACGCTTTGATACGCCACTAATAGCGCCATAATCAAATCTCTAGCTAAAATCGCAATCACTAGTGCCCAAGGTAGGTACTCTCGACTTGCTAACGCTAACACAACGGCTGTTATGTATAGGCGATCTACTACGGGATCAAATCTGGCGCCAAATTCAGTACTTTGATCAAGTGCTCTTGCCAGTTTTCCATCTAAGTAATCGGTTAAACCACCGATTGCTATAACTATGAATGCTGCAACAGGTTGATCTGCTATCAACAAGAGGTATAAAAAAATCGGTACACCTAATGCTCGCAACAAGGTCAAAGCATTAGGAATGTTAACCATTTTCTCTATCCTTCAATTTAACTGCCACCTCTATCGGAGTGCCAATGAAACCAAACTCCGCCCTCAACCTACGCTCAATAAAGCGACGGTAGGCACTTTCTAGGAACTCGGTGGCAAAGATAACAAATTTAGGCGGGCAGGTACCGGCCTGAGTGGCGAATCGAATCTTAGGTTGCTTACCTGATCGCACCGGTGGAGGATTTGCCCCAACCAGCTCACCCAAAAAGGCGTTTAGTTTGGCCGTTGGAATTCGTTTTTCCCAACTAGCTAAGGCGGTGCGAAGTGCCGGCGCTAATCGATCCCGATGCCAGCCAGTCTTTGCAGACAAATTTACTCGTTGCGCCCATGGATAGCGTTCAAGCTGTCGATCTATTTCGCGATCTAAGACAAACTGCCGCTCCTCATCAACTAAATCCCATTTATTCATAACAATTACGAGAGCCTTTCCAGCCTCATCTGCCATGCTCACAATTCTTATATCTTGCTCGGTAATAATTTGTGACGCATCAAAAATTATCAATGCTACCTCTGATCGCTCTAGCGCAATCTGTGTCCTCAAAGATGCGTAGTAATCAGTTCCACTTGCTTGATGTGCTCGCCTTCTAATCCCAGCGGTGTCTATAAAACGCCAAGTTGATCCACCAAACTCAATCAGTTCATCAACTGCATCTCGAGTTGTTCCTTCAGCATCATCAACTAAAGATCTAGGAGAACCAGCCAATGCATTTAGCAAACTAGATTTTCCAACATTTGGTCGACCAACTAACGCCACTCGTCTAAATCCATCATCTACTTGCTGGGTGCCGACCTCTGGCAATTGTTCAATTAGTAGATCTAACAAATCCCCGCTTCCTCGACCGTGCAACGCTGAAACAAAAAATGGCTCACCCAAACCAAGATTCCACAAAGCGTAGCCATCAGCCTCATCCTCTGCATTATCAACTTTATTTGCTACTAATACGACTTTCTTGCCACTTTTTCTCAATAAATCTACAAGAGATTGATCCTCATCAAGTGCTCCAACTTGGCTGTCGACTACAAACAAAATCAAATCTGCTTCACCAATTGCAGCTTCTGCGCCTGCAGTAATTTTTTCAGATATTCCCTCTGGCTTTACCTCCCACCCACCAGTATCAATCAAAAAGAACCTTCTGCCATTCCATTCAGCCTCATACTTAACCCGATCCCGAGTTACGCCTGGAGTATCTTCAACTATCGCTTCTCTGCGGCCAATCATTCTATTTACCAGTGTTGACTTACCAACATTCGGACGACCTATAACGGCAACAGTAGGCAGACCAAGCAAATTTCGCTGTTTTAGCCATTTCCAAATCTGCTCAGTTACCTCTTCTAAGGTTAAGCGGGTGGAATCAATTACCGCAGCATCCTCAGCTTGAGTAAGTGGCGATACTGCCCGTGTCGAATCAATCTCATCTCGTTTAGATAATGATTGCTCAACATCCTTAGTGGCCAACTCTTCCAACATCTCAATCTCTCTACGTCTGGCTCGGGTGTCAATATCCGCGTGTAGATAAATTTTTAACTGTGCATGTGGGGCGACAACAGTTCCAATATCTCTACCCTCTACAACAATTCCAACTGGGGCTTGGGCAATATATTTGCGCTGAATTTCCAATAAGAAATTTCGAACCTGCGGCATTGCCGAGACTTTACTTACTGAATCATTGATTCGTTGCATTCTAATTTCAGCTGACACATCATTGCCGTTAATTAGCACCTTTGGCGAAACTGGAGAGGTTTCAAATGAAATTTCATTACTTGATAGCTCCTGCATCAATAAATTTTCCGAATCAATTTTCCTGTCTAACGCAAGTAAGGTGACGGCTCTATATAAAGCCCCGGTATCTAAATAGCTCCAATTAGCCCGAATTGCGATCGCTTTTGCGGTAGAAGATTTGCCTGAACCGCTTGGACCATCGATAGCTAAAACCAGGTTCGACATGCACCTAGTCTATCTTTAAGAACTAAATTAATTTATCGATATTTGGCTGGATGAACCTTAAATCCCTGCTCAATTAAATGAAGCGACAACTTTTGACAATCAGTTTGCGATAAGGCCAGCGTAATCAATCCTGTCTCTTGACCTGGTGAGTGCTCAATACTTAAGTCTTCAACATTTACATTCACCTGAGCGCACTCATTGAAAATCCGCGCAAGCTGGCCTGGTTTATCATCTATTACAACTGGTAAAAATGAATAATCTCGCTCTTTAACTCCATGTTTACCAGGAATTCTATTCTTTCCGTCAATTGCTGACTGTAGAAAACTTTTAACATTGCTCTCATTTTTACTAGACAAGTCCTTTTCTAGTTTAGATAAATCAGCTATCAATCTTAAAAGTGCAACCGAAATACTTTGATTGTTTTTTAAAAGAATCTTGGTCCAAAGATGGGCATCGGACTTTGCAAGTCGGGTAACATCGCGCAATCCTTGACCGGCGGTGTTCAAATTTTCTTCAGATATTGAATTTAATTGGGCTGCAAGCGCTGAGCTTAAGATTTGCGGTAGATGTGAAATACTTGCCACTACCTGATCATGTTCGGTGGCACTCATCCAATATGCAGTTCCAGAACAGATCTTTATCAACTCAGAGACAATACTCTTGGCGTGCTCATCAGCCTCTGGATTTTCAATCGCAATCCAGGCCCGTCCATCAAATAAGTCAGCTCTCGCTCCTTCCGCTCCGGAGATCTCACGGCCAGCCATGGGATGCAAAGAGATAAAGTTTTTGGTGTTACCTGATAATTGCTTTACCTTAAGTAGAAGATCAGACTTTACGCTAGATAAATCACAAACCAATGAATTGGGATTGTTTGAAATCTGTTGTAAAACAACATCTTCAGTTACATCAACTGGGACTGCAATTAATATCAATTCAGGTTGTGAAATTTGTTCACCTCTTACCAAATCAACTGCTAAAAGTTGAGCAGCCGGTTGAATATCAATAATTTCGACTTGTTTTCCTCTGGATTTAAGGGCAAGAGCGATTGAAGTACCAATCAATCCGGCGCCAACAACGCGTACTAAGGAAAACATTTAACTATTGTGTGAGATCTCTGCGCAATGAGGCGGCTCCTCGTAGGTAAATATGCTTTACCTCATGAAGATCAAGGTCCAAGTTTGC
>JBJTJQ010000081.1:0-6091 GCA_046095545.1 Candidatus Nanopelagicus sp. | reverse complement strand
GATGCAATACATCAAAAATGATGTGGCAACAGTTGCCATGGGACTTGCTGCTTCCATGGGCCAATTTTTGTTATGTGCTGGAACTGCTGGAAAAAGATACGCCCTGCCACACGCGCGCATCATGATGCACCAACCATCTGGAGGTATTGGTGGTACAGCTTCAGATATTAAAATTCAGGCAGAGCAGATGAGCTTTACTAAGAAAAGTATGGCTGAATTAATCGCCTTTCACACTGGACAAAAGGCTGAGATTATTACGGAAGATTCAGATCGAGATCGCTGGTTTACAGCCGCTGAAGCCAAAGAGTATGGATTTGTTGATCACGTAGTTAAATCAGCAGGCCAAGTATCTGGAAGTGGAGGAACCTCACGATGAAGCCAGATCTAAATAAGGTCAATGAGATTACCTCTCGTTATATCCTGCCGACAATTGAAGAGCGGACAAGTTATGGATATAAGCGATTAGATCCATACACTAAATTATTTGAAGAGCGGATTATTTTCTTAGGTCAAGGCATTGATGACACTGTAGCCAATGATGTTATGGCGCAATTGCTCACCTTAGAATCCATGGATCCAGATCGAGACATCATGATGTATATCAACTCACCTGGTGGTTCATTTACTGCATTAACGGCAATTTATGACACTATGCAATTTGTTCGCCCTGATGTAATGACAATCTGCTTAGGACAAGCAGCATCAGCGGCAGCAGTTTTGTTAGCTGGTGGTGCCCCGGGCAAAAGATATGCCCTAGAGCATGCTCGAATTTTGATTCACCAGCCATACACTGAAGGTGGTGGCCAGGGATCTGATATTGAGATTCAAGCTAAAGAGATTTTACGAATGCGAAGTTTATTAGAGCAGATGTTGGCTCGTCACTCCAAGAAGGATCAAGCTGCAATTGCAAAAGATATTGAGCGCGATAAAATTTTAACCTCAGCAGAGGCAGTTGAATATGGTCTAATTGATCAAGTTCTTGCCACACGCAAAGCAAAGGCCAAAGCTTAAAATTTTAAAAAGGGAATGCAGCGATGAATAAACTCTCTAATCTAATTGAAGCTGTCTTATTTAGAGCACGTTGGTTTTTAGTTCCACTATACCTTGGCTTAGTAGCTGCCTTAATTCTATTGATCTATCGATTTATTTTAGAGTTTGTGCATATGATTGAAAATGTAGCCGATGCTGATGCTCATAAGTTCACCCTAGATCTACTTGCCTTACTAGATCTAACCTTGTTAGCTAATTTAATACTTATCGTGATTTTTGCTGGATATGAAAACTTTGTCTCCAGAATTGATGTTGCCCATGATTCTAAGGATCGACCACACTGGATGGGAACAATTGATTTTTCTGGACTTAAAATTAAGTTAATTGGATCACTGGTTGCGATCTCAGTAATTGAATTGTTAAAGGATTTTATTGAGCTAAGTGGCCAAGCTGAGGTAACTGAGGGCACTATCTGGCGAATAATAATTCACATAACCTTTGTAATTTCAGGAGTGTTATTTGCTCTGATGGATTGGATTGCTGATAAACGCGAGTTTGAGGGCACTCACTAAGTTCAATTCGTCTATAAGCGAACAGGTTTTGGGGTAATTCATATTCACTCGCCTGCTTGATAGTTCTACCCTTATCTATCTTCCTCAACAGAAATTGGAGTGGTTTTGATGAGTACCCGGATTGGTGAGAGTGGCGACCTACTTAAGTGTTCCTTCTGTGGCAAAACTCAAAAGCAGGTTAAAAAATTAATTGCCGGTCCTGGCGTTTATATCTGCGATGAATGTATTGATCTATGTAATGAAATTATTTTAGATGAGTTAAATGAAACTAGCTCTCTTGGCTTAGCTGAGCTACCAAAGCCACAAGAAATTTTTGAGTTCTTAGATCAATATGTAATTGGTCAAGATCTAGCAAAGAAATCATTATCAGTTGCAGTTTATAACCATTACAAGCGGGTGCAATCTGGTGATACCAGACGAGATGATGGTATTGAATTATCTAAAAGCAATATTTTAATTTTAGGTCCAACCGGTTGTGGCAAGACATTGCTTGCTCAAACTTTAGCCAGAATGCTTAATGTGCCATTTGCAATTGCCGATGCCACCGCGCTAACTGAGGCTGGATATGTTGGTGAAGATGTAGAAAACATTTTACTTAAGTTAATCCAAGCGGCAGATTTTGATGTTAAGAAGGCAGAGACTGGAATTATTTACATTGATGAGATCGATAAGGTAGCAAGAAAAGCCGAGAATCCATCAATTACTCGAGATGTTTCCGGTGAGGGAGTACAACAGGCTCTGCTTAAAATTCTTGAAGGCACCACAGCAGCTGTACCACCGCAAGGAGGACGAAAGCATCCTCATCAAGAGTTTTTGCAAATTGATACCACAAATATTTTGTTTATCGTTGGCGGAGCATTTGCTGGCCTTGAGAAAATTATTGAAAGTCGAAAGGGTAAAGCTGGCGTTGGCTTTAATGCCAAATTACAAAGTATTGATGAAGTCACTAAGACTGATATTTTTAGAGATGTAATGCCGGAAGATCTTTTGAAATTTGGCATGATCCCAGAATTTATTGGTCGCCTACCAATTATGACCAGCGTTGAAAATTTAGATCAAAAAGCGCTGATGCAGATTTTGACTGAACCAAAGAATGCGTTAGTTAAGCAGTATCAAAAATTATTTAATTTAGATGAGGTTGAGCTTGAGTTCTCACATGAGGCACTTGAAGTGGTTGCCAATCTTGCAATTAAGCGGGGTACTGGAGCTAGAGGTTTGCGCGCAATCATGGAGGAGACATTGCTGGCAGTGATGTATGAGGTACCAAGCAGAAAAGATATTGAAAAAGTAATTATTACCCCAGCGGTAGTACGAAAAGAAGAGGCACCAACATATGTACCACGCACTGCTGGTGGTCCAAAGCGAGCAGTTAAGGGCGATAAGAGTTCTGAGGAAAAAAGCGCCTAAGATCAGCCCTTATGAGTGGTAATAATAAGAAAGAGTTAGCTGCCACCTTTTCACCTGCCGAGATTGAAGGCCGGCTCTATAAAAAATGGCAAGAGGCTGGTTACTTTAAAGCAGATGCTAAATCTAAAAAACCACCATTTACCATTGTTATACCACCACCAAATGTCACCGGATCTTTACATATAGGTCACGCGCTAGATCACACAATTCAAGATCTTTTAATTCGCATGAAGCGAATGAAGGGATTTGAAGCACTCTGGTTACCTGGTATGGATCACGCCGGAATTGCAACTCAAAATGTGGTTGAAAAACAATTAGCAGCCCAAGGTAAATCTCGCCATGATTTAGGTCGAGAGGCTTTTGTCGAACAGGTTTGGCAATGGAAAGCTGAATCTGGTGGGGCTATTTTAGATCAAATGAAACGCTTAGGCGATAGCGTGGATTGGGATCGTGAAGCTTTCACCATGGATCCAAAATTAAGCAAAGCGGTCTTAACTATATTCAAAAGATTATACGAAAAAGAGCTAATTTATCGAGCTGAGCGAATAATTAATTGGTGCCCAAGGTGTTTAACCGCATTATCTGATATTGAGGTTGAGCATAAAGATGATGCAGGTGAGTTTGTCTCCATTAAATATGGTACTGATGAACTAAACATTACTGTCGCAACAACAAGAGCTGAGACGATGTTAGGTGATGGCGCAGTTGCGGTAAATCCAACCGATGAAAGATATAAGCATCTAGTTGGCAAAAAGGTTTTACTGCCACTGGTAGATCGAATGATTCCAATTATTGCCGATGAGTTAGTTGACCCTGAGTTTGGCACTGGAGCAGTTAAAGTAACGGCTGCTCACGATCCAAATGATTTTGAGATGGGTATGCGCCATGGTGTGGAGCTAGTAGTGATTATGAATGAACATGGCGTTATGTCGGGAACTGGTACTAAGTTTGATGGCTTAGATAGATTTGATGCAAGAAAAGCAGTTGTCGAGGAGTTAAGAAAACAAGGCAGAGTAGTTTCTGAAAAACGTCCCTATGTTCATGCAGTTGGGCATTGTCAAAGATGTGAGACAACGATTGAGCCAAGACTTTCAAAACAATGGTTTGTAAAGGTTGCACCATTAGCCAAAGCAGCTGGGGATGCTGTTAGAGATGGTCGAGTAAAAATTGAACCAGAACAGATGTCACCTAGATATTTTGAATGGGTCGATAATATGCATGATTGGTGTATCTCGCGCCAACTTTGGTGGGGCCATCGTATTCCAGTTTTTTACGGACCAAATGATGAGGTTATTGTTTGTGGACCAGATGAAAAACCACCAGCTGGCTATACCCAAGATCCAGATGTATTGGATACCTGGTTTTCTTCCGCACTTTGGCCCTTTTCCACTCTAGGTTGGCCAGAGGAAAGTGATGATTTAAAGAAGTTTTATCCAACATCGGTGTTGGTAACTGGTTATGACATTTTATTTTTTTGGGTAGCACGAATGATGATTATGGGGTTATTTGCCATGGATGGAAAGCAACCCTTTGATGTAATTGCATTACATGGTTTGGTTCGGGATCAATTTGGGAAAAAGATGAGTAAAAGTCGAGGCAATACGGTTGATCCAATTGAGTTTATGGATAAGTACGGCTCAGATGCTTTGCGATTTACTCTGGCAAGAGGAGCAAATCCAGGAACGGACCAAGCGCTCGCGGAGGATTGGGTAGCAGGATCTAGAAATTTTGCCACCAAACTTTGGAATGCAACCAGATTCGGTTTGTTAAATGGCGCCAATCTCTCAGGCGAGCTAGCGCCTAGAAAAGAATTAAATGCAATTGATAATTGGATTTTAACTCGACTAGATCAAACAGTTTCGCAGTGTGATGAGTTGTTTGAAAAATTTGAGTTTGCAAAGGCATGTGATCTCATTTATCACTTTGCTTGGGATGATCTATGTGATTGGTATTTAGAGCTTTCAAAATCAACCTTTACCGAAGGTGAAGCGGGAGCTAGAAAAAGTGCACGAGTACTAGGCGAGGTGTTAGATCAATTATTTAGATTAATGCACCCAGTAATGCCATTTATTACCGAAGAGCTTTGGTGTTCTTTGACCAATAATGAGTCACTAATGATTGCTAGCTGGCCCAAATCTGATTTATCTACTCAAGATCAAGAGTCAGTAAAGCTAGTGACAAAAATGCAGGAGATAGTTACTGAAATTCGTAGATTTAGAAATGATCAAGGCATAAAGAGTACGGCCAAGATAAATGCTAAATTTAATGGATTAAAAGAAGCTGGACTTGAAAGTTATGAGAGTGCTCTAAGACATATTGTTAAATGTGAAGCAGGTGGGGATAAATTTACGGCAAAAACTCAAATCGGAAATGTAACTGTTGAGTTTGATTTAACGGGCGCAATTGATTTAGTTGCCGAGCGTTCTAGGTTGACTAAGGATCTACAGACCGCTCAAAAAGATAGAGATACCGCCAAGGTCAAGTTAGATAATGAAGGATTTATGGCCAAAGCACCTATGGAGGTTGTAACTGAAATTAGGCAGCGACTGGCTCAAACAACTGAAGATATTGCAAGGATTACAGCTCTACTTGAAAAACTGCCAAAGTAAATGAGCAGTGCCGATAATTTAGATGTCCTAGGTGCCCTAGAAAAAGTTTTAAATAAGCGTTGGCCCGAGAACAAAATTGAACCGACCTTAGATCGTATTTTGGCATTGACCGATGCACTTGGCTCGCCACAATTTTCTTATCCAACCATTCATTTAGCTGGCACTAATGGAAAAACAACCACGGCCAGAATGGTCGACCAGTTACTTTCCCAACTTGGCTACCGAGTGGGCCGATACACCTCGCCACATTTGGAGTCCTTTACCGAACGAATAAGCATTAAAGGTGAGCCAATTACTCCTGAAAATATGATTGCAACCTACCAAGATATTGAGTTGTATTTGGATTTAATTGACTCAAGGCAGCCAAATCCACTTTCTTACTTTGAAGTTTTAACTGCGATGTCATTTGTTGCATTTGCTGAGTATCCAGTAGATATTGCTGTAATTGAAGCAGGTATGGGAGGTCAGTGGGATGCAACTAATGTTGTTGCGTCAGAGGTTGCAGTTATGACA
>JBJTJQ010000080.1:0-2350 GCA_046095545.1 Candidatus Nanopelagicus sp. | reverse complement strand
GCTGGATTAACTCCCACTCAATATCACCCTCCCAGCAAACTGCAATTACAAACTCAAAATCCTCGGTAACTAATTTGCCATCGACATAAAAATCTCTAACCGTCTTGGGATTAAAGGATCTAACCGCCCAAGGGCCAATCCCCAGCACCTCATGCCAGTGCTTAAGTGATTTCTCAATATCATTTACAACTAGCGCTATTTGCTTGTATTTGCGAGCCACCTTATTACTCATATCCCTACGCTACGCCCAAATATAGAAAAATGGAATAGGTGGTATTTGTTAGCAGATATAACTAAAAAGATATACAAACTTACTAATTGTCATATGCTGTGATTACTATTGCCCCTATGGGATTTATTGCAGATTTCAAAGTCCGCCGCAATGCTAAAAAAGCCGAGCGGGTATTTAAGTTAGAGCTGCATGATTGGCAATCTGAGATAGATATTTTAAATTCAGCATTAGATATCTTTACCAACGCTGCCAAGGGAGATGAGCCAGAGGATCACCAATTAGTTCAGAAAAAAGGTGAGTTAGTGTTATGGACTGGCCAAGCTATCTACCATGAAGCTGGCCGAGCCCCCTCTACCTACTCTGGTGGCTCATCAGGTATTTCAATCCCAGTTGTGGCTGGCATCAGAGTAAGGGTTGGTCAATTTAAGGGCAGTGTTATTCCAGGAGAGCAGATGCAGATTGATAAGGAGCAGGGCTTAGTAAAACTTACTAATCAACGACTTATCTTTGCTGGTGCCTATAACACCACCGAGTGGAGCTTTGCCAAGATGTTATCTGCTGCCCGAAATGAGGCGGGTAATGATTTTATTATTGGGGTATCAAATCGAAAGAAAACCAGTGGCTTAAAGTTTACCGATAGTGATGGCAAAGCCTTTGCCAGATTATTTGCCCTCGCCCTCTACGCCTATGAAAATGGCATACCAGAGACGGTTAAAGAGATAAAGGCAGAGATAACAAAGCGTAATAAGGAAAAACCAAAGTTGGTATTAACCGCCACCAATAAAGCGGCAAAGGGTGAACTTGAGCACAATATCTAATAACGTATCTAATAATTTATCTAAGCAATTAGAAAATAAGACCGCACTTATCTCTGGGTGTGGGGCGGCAGGTGGGATTGGTTATGCGATCGCAAAAGCTCTTAACCAAGCAGGGGCTAACGTTTTTATTACCTCAACTACTGATCGTATTTATGATCGGGCAAAAGAGTTATCAGTGACTGGATTTGTCGCAGATCTAACTGATCAAGCCCAATGCCAAAAGATAATCTCTCAAATCCCAACCCTTGATATCTTAATTAATAAAGCTGGCATGAGCTCAGTAAATAAGCCATTAACAAAGGATGAGGCAACAGATCTGGTAAGTGTCACAAGCTCTGCATGGCAGGAGGGAATCGCCAGAAACTTAGATACTGCATTTAATCTAACCAAAGCAGCTCTGCCACTACTTAGAAAATCTTCGAGTGGTCGAATCATTATGATCTCATCAGTTACTGGCCCAAAGATGGTGATGTCTAATCAACCAGTTTATGCTGCCGCAAAGGCTGGCCTAATTGGTCTGACAAAATCACTTGCGCTAGATGAAGCGAAGTATCAAATTACCGCAAATGCCATCCTGCCTGGTTGGATAAAAACAGATACTCAAAGTGATCATGAAGCAAAGCAGGGAGTTAAAACTCCACTCAAACGTTCTGGCACACCAGATGAAATTGCCTCCCTGGCTTTATACCTATCCTCACCAAGTTCTGCCTACCTAACTGGGCAGGCAATAATTGTTGATGGTGGTAACTCCATCGCCGAGGAGCGAGATTAAAAACACCAAAAAATTCTAACTATTGCCGGTAGTCTTGCAATAAGTTAAAAAAGGAGAGTTTGATATGGATAATTTGATATTACTTCTTATCCCAGCTGCTGCTCTCTTCTTCTGGTACTGGGGCTTTTGGCGTAATTTAGATAAAGATAAATCCCAATCTCAGGAGAGCACCGGCCAAATGGGAAGTAACTTTATTGATCAGGGCTTTGAGGTAAAGAGCTCAGGGAGCAAAAGATATATTCAACAAAGTAAGCCAAAAACAGTTAAAAAGCGATCAGTAAAGAAGCGCCCAGCATTGAGAGCTGCCAGTAAGAAGAGGCGAGCTAAGAGCAAGTAGTTAAGTTAAGCGAATGAAGTATTAATTAAACTTTAGATACTCTGATTAACTATCTAACCAAATTTTTTGAGCGAGTAATTCAATATAGGTTACCTCAGATAATAATCTAACAATTGGGTCTGTATCGTGCGGATAGCGCAAAGGTAGATAAGCGGATTTGTGTTCAAATCCAATAGTAGCAACTTTAGAAT
>JBJTJQ010000079.1:0-2406 GCA_046095545.1 Candidatus Nanopelagicus sp. | reverse complement strand
TTTTTAAAGCGATCATAAGAGGCATTGATTTCATCCTCAGCCGCCTTTTGATCCACCCAATCCCCACCATGAACTGACTTATTTGGCTCAAGAGATTTATAGACTTGGAAGAAGTGCTTAATCTCCTCTAGCTCAAAGCTTGGTAGATCTGAGATATTAGTTAGGTAATCTTTTCGAACATCACCTGCTGCAACGCAAAGTAATTTGTCATCACCTCCTGCCTCATCACTCATCCGCAACATACCAATTGCTCTTACTGAGACCACACATCCTGGAAAGGTTGGTTCATCTAACATTACTAAGGCATCTAGTGGATCACCATCTAGTGACAATGTGTTTTCTACAAACCCGTAATCATATGGATATCTAGTTGATGTGAAGAGCATACGATCTAATCTGATCTGACCAGTTTTATGGTCGATCTCATACTTATTTCGAGAGCCAGCTGGAATCTCAATTACCACATCAAAGATCATTGGTTTCATTTAACTCTCCTTGATTTCAATAAGTATGGCAATCAAACACATTGTGGGGTGAGCGACGGGGCTCGAACCCGCGACATCCCGGACCACAACCGGGTGCTCTACCAGCTGAGCTACGCCCACCATGTTTATTTCATTGCCAATGATACGGTAATTATCTCGACTTGTTTTTTATACCTTGCGTAATAACATCACTTATTACTTCAATTACTGCGTCTTGAGAGTAATTTAAGGGATAAATATTGCACTGCGATAGTAATCCAGCTCTGCTATCGAGTCCCGAATATCTCCAAGGGCTCGATGGTTTCCCTCCTTGGCCGGGGCGGTGAAGTAGGTTTTCGGGTGCCACCTTCTGGCCAACTCTTTAATGGTTGAGACATCGATGGTGCGATAGTGCAGATACTTATTTAATTGGGGTAGATCTCGGGCGATAAATGCTCGATCCACATATACCGAGTTTCCCGCTAGGGGAGATTTACCAGCGGCTGGGGCATATTTTTTTAAATAAGCGATAATCGCCTCATCTGCTTTTTCTAGGGTGGTGCCATTCGGGATCTCATTTATTAAGCCAGATTTAGTATGCATATCCTTTACTACATCTACCATTGAATCTAACTTTGCCTGCTCACATTTGATCACCAGGTCCACCCCCTCACCTAAGACATTTAATTGGGCATCGGTGACAAGTACTGCAATCTCAACTAGAGCATCATTTTTGATATCTAGCCCAGTCATCTCACAATCCACCCAGATTAGGTGTGGCAGATCCTGGCTCATAGGGGCAAGCCTATGGGATTGCTACCCAAAGGTAAGTTCACCTGTCGTTCACCTTCTTTTTACGTAAAGTCCTCACAAAAAATCGCCCCGGCCTAGATTATTAGCCCATGTCGCAAACCCTGCTTGAGCCAAAAACAACGCCAACACCTAGGGTAATTACTACCGAACCAAGATTTACCGACAAAGTTTTTAGAGCGGTTGTCACCTCAGGTGGCATGATCTCACTTGTTTTACTTGGCTTGATTGGATTCTTTTTAGTATTCAATGGTTTTGAAGCCATGCGTAATGCTGGCCTTTCATTTCTAACTGGTTTTGATTGGGTGGATGCAATTCCAGAAGAAAACCAATCTGCATCTTATGGAATTGGCGCCATGCTATATGGAACTATTGTTACTGGAATTTTGGCAATGATAATGGGTGTGCCAGTAGCTGTTGGCACTGCATTATTTTTATCTTATTACGCACCGGAGTGGTTAAAAAAACCAATGGTGGTGGTCGTAGATGTAATGGCAGCTATTCCATCAATTGTTTATGGCCTTTGGGGATACTTTGTCTTGATGCCACATGCTGAGTACTGGGCAAAGTTAATTCATAAGTACTTTGGCTTTATTCCATTTTTTGATATGCCAGCGCCAGTATTTACTAGATCACCATTTATCGCCGGATTAGTACTTGCCATTATGATTACTCCAATTGTTACCGCAATTGCCCGGGAGGTATTTGCCCAAACTCCGCTTGAGCGAATTCAGGCAGCTTACGCATTAGGTGCTACTAAATGGAGCATGATTAAAGCGGTAGTAATTCCATACGGCAGAGGTGGTGTGATTGGCGGGGCAATGCTTGGCTTAGGTCGGGCACTGGGTGAAACAGTTGCCGTTTATACCGTTTTAAATTTAGTTTATGACATAAGAATTGAAATTTTATTAAGCGCTGGTGGCTCGGTGGCCTCCATGATTGTTAATAAATTTGGTGAGGCTGATCCAGTCGAACTACAAGCTTTAATGGCAGCTGGCTTTGTTCTATTTTTAGTAACCCTGGCAGTTAATTTCTTAGCCAATGCCATTATTAATAAAACGGCTCGGGAGTAGAGCTATGAGTCAAACCATGATTACAAATACGCCACAAAAACCGTGGAAGTTAACACCTA
>JBJTJQ010000078.1:0-6498 GCA_046095545.1 Candidatus Nanopelagicus sp. | reverse complement strand
CATGATCCTTATCTTGCCATACCTACCCTGAATAATGACTTAAGTTACCTTGTGGGAATGCTTAATTTAGCTTTATTAAAAAATTAATTAGCGGATTTTTCTTGAGTTAATCTCTGGGAGAGGTAGATTGGAATAATAGAGACCAAGATCAGCGCAGCAGCCACTACATTAACAATTGGTGCTTGATTTGGCCGAAATAGGTTTTGGAATATCCAGATTGGCAAGGTGGATTGACCAGCACCTGCGGTAAAGGTGGTGACAATAATTTCATCAAAGGAGAGCGCAAAGGATAGTAATCCACCAGCAAGTAGTGCACTTCGAAGCAGTGGGAAGGTAATTAATCGGTAGGTAGTAAATCTATTTGCTCCTAAATCCATACTAGCCTCCTCTAAATTTGCGCCCAATCTTCGATACCTTGCGGCCACATTATTAAATACCACCACAATACAAAATGTGGCATGACCAACAATGATTGTGAAAATCGTTAACTCACCCAAGAAATTAGTAAAGACATTATTTAGCGCAATTCCGGTAACTATGCCAGGAAGTGCAATTGGTAATACAAAAAGAAGTGAGATTGACTCTTTGCCAAAGAATTTATATCTAGATATGGCAGCTGCCGCTAATGAACCTAACAACAATGCAATTACGGTGGCAAAGAGGGCAACCACCGCACTTCGAGCAATAGCATCTCTTACCCCATCATTTACGGCAGCCTTTGACCACCAGGTAGTAGTAAAACCAGTTGGTGGCCAGGCAAATGAGGTATTTTTATTAAAGGAGTTAATTACTACTAAAAGTAATGGCACATAAATAAATGAGAAGCCAAATCCCATCATGGTATATAAAAATACTTTGGCAGCTTTTGAGATTTTCATAGATTATCTAACGCCCCAGTTTTTCTAATACTACTTAAGTAAACCATCATGATTATCACTGGGATTAAGGCAACCGCTGCAGCAAATGGCAAATTGAGTGAGAAGTTTTGATAAACCACATTTCCCAACATTTGAAATGTGCCACCGAGGATCTGAACCGTTATGTAATCACCCATACTTAATGAGAAGGTAAAGATTGAGCCCGCAATAATTGCTGGCCAGGTAATTGGCAAAATAATTGAGAAAAATGTGCGGCCAGATTTTGCTCCCAAATCAGATGAGGCATCTAACACTGAGTTTGGTAATTTCTCCATGCCGGCATAGATCGGCAAGATCATGTATGGCAGCCATAAGTAAGTAAGTCCAATAATTACCGCAAAGATGCCAAAGCCGGGGGAGGAAACTCCAGTAGGGGCGATTAACCAATTTATAAATCCAGTATCTGGATAAAACATCGTGCGCCAGGCATAAATCTTTACTAAGTAAGAGGCCCAAAGTGGGGTAATAAGTAAAGCAATTAACACCGGTCTAGATTTTGCTCTAGCGATACGAGCGATAAAAAATGCCATCGGTATGGCAATAACTGCACAAATAATTGTTACTGAGATTGCTACAAATAAAGTTCTAATAGTGACATTAAAGTAGGCTCGATCTGTGAAGACATCTATAAAATTTTGAAATGTAAATTGACGCACGATCTTGCTGGTGAAGGTATCAATCTGCCAAATTGAGGTAATAAAGAGGGCAGCTAGTGAGCCGATATAGATAATAATCAACCAAAATAATGGCAGCGCTAACAACGTGGCAGCACGTGCTGCCGGGTTGCGATTTAGCAGCTGTTGAAGTTTGTTACTCATATTTTTAATTAGGTAGCCGATCTGTCTTGGTAAACAGATCGGCTACCGTTAATTAACCTTTGGTAATCAACCTTTAGTTACTCGTTAAGAGTTTCTAAAGCTAGACCAGGCTTTAACCCACTCAGCGTATGGCAGACACTTAACATCTTCTCTGCCATCTAAGCACTTCTCAGTAGGAGTCTTCCAGTAGTAAACATCTGACCAGTAATTAGTCTCCTCGGCATGGTATAGCTTGCAGTGATCTTTATTAGCGGTCAGTGCGCATGCCTTTGAGTTAGCTGGTGCTTCACCAAAGTACTCAGCAGCTTGTGCGTTAACACTTGGTGTAATGATGTGGTTTAACCACTTGTAAGCGCAATCAATTGCCTCAGTCTTAGATGAGATCATCCAAGTATCTGACCAACCAGTTGCCCCCTCCTTTGGCTTAGTTGCGCCAACAGTTGGCTTCTCACCATTTAGTACATTTGCGATAACCTGCCATGAGGTGCCAGCAACAATGCTGCCAGCCTGCACCGCACCGATGTACTTGGTGTAATCGCCCCAATACTCAGCAACTAATGGCTTTTGTTGCTTTAGCAACGCCATTGCCGCATCAAATTGAGTTTGATCTAAGGCATAAGGATCCTTAATACCAAGCTCAGGTTTGGTTGACATTAAGTAAACAGCAGCATCAGCAATGTAGATAGCTGAGTCATAAGCTGTGACCTTGCCCTTTGCTGGTGAGTTTGGCTCCCAAACAATTGACCAAGAGTTTGGCTCTTTGACCTTGCCTAATGTGTATTGCAAAACATTTGCTCCTCGGCCATGTGGCACACCGTAATTCTTACCATCTACCGTGTTCCATGGTCGATCCTTCAAATTATCAAAGATATCTGTGTAATTTGGAATCAAATCCAAATTAACTGGTTGCAGATCTCCACCATAAATCAAACGAAGTGAGGCATCACCAGAGGCTGAAATAACATCATAGCCACCAGCTTGCATCAATTGAACAGCTTCATCTGATGTTCCGTAGGTCTTAACATTTACTTGGCAACCAGTTTCCTTTTCAAATGGGGTTACCCAGTCGACATTTGGATCGGTTGTGCCATCCTCTGCGTAGCCAGGCCAAGCTAGAACATTGATGGTTCCAGGTGTGTCCTTAACTGGACCGGCATACGCACCACCTGCAGCATCATCGCTAGAGCTCGAGCAGCCAGCGAGGAGCAGTGTGGATGCAGCAATTGCTACTGCCACTTTGCGAAGATTGTTATTTCGCACTATTTATCTCTCCTTCACTAAACTAAAGTTTAGTAATTTGATTACTTAATCCTTTGGTTTAGATTTTTTATAACAGTGGTCCATCCACTGTTAAACCCATTAGTTAGATGGGAATTCTAATTTTTTTACCCCGTCACCTCATACTCACTGCTCTTATCCCAACTTAAAGTAGTTTTGGTATTACGCATCGCCTCAACATCTAGTGAACTCTCTGAGGTATTTTGCCTAAGGGCAACAAGTAAGATGCCAGCATCTAACTCAACTAGAAATCTAGTAGCTGGCCCAAGGTATTCAACCTCTTTAATCACACCTGTGGCTGTGGTCGCAGATGAGTTGGCTTGTCCTAAACTTATTTTCTCTGGTCGTACAGTGTAGGTGCCAGATTTTCCCAAAATTGATTTAGCAGCCTCACCTGAGATCAAATTTGAAACCCCAACAAAATCTGCCACAAATCTATTTTGTGGCTTTTCATAAATAGCAGCAGGCTTATCAATCTGTTGAATTCGGCCCTGATCAAAGACCGCGATTCGATCACTCATAGTAAGTGCTTCCTCTTGATCATGGGTGACAAAGATAAAGGTAATTCCAACCTCACGCTGTAATTGTTTTAATTCAATCTGCATCTGCTGCCGAAGCTTTAAATCCAAAGCGCCCAGGGGTTCATCCAATAATAAAACAGAGGGCCGATTAACCAGCGCTCTAGCTAAGGCAACTCGTTGGCGCTGACCTCCTGATAATTGACTTGGCTTTCTACTCTCATAGCCAGAAAGTCTTACCTGCTCTAGTGCAACAAGTGCTTTTTGCCGGCGCTCATTTTTATCAACACCTTTTACCTTTAGGCCATACTCAATATTGGTAATCACATCCATATGGGGAAAGAGTGCGTAATCTTGAAAGACGGTATTAACATCTCGATCATAAGCTGGCAGATTGGTTATATCTTTACCATTTAAATTTATGCTGCCACTATCTGGGGTTTCAAAGCCAGCAATCATTCTTAAGACAGTTGTTTTGCCAGAGCCAGATGGCCCTAGCAAGGTTATAAACTCACCGGCTTGAATATCTAAATCCACACCATCAACCGCTTTTACCGCGCCAAAGGATTTAGCCAATGCACGAATTTGGATTAAGGCCACCTGTAGAGATTACTCAAAAGCATCAGATTTGTAATGGGCAAGGGGGAGTATTTGGTCTCTATTTGATATCAATTTGCATAAGAGTTAGACAATCACAGCAGGGGCTATTCGCCCCTGCTGTGGATAAGTTGGAATTTCTGGTTAAGCCGGTGGTATCAAAGTATTGGCACTGACGCCAAGTAAGCCACAGCTCTAAGCCGTGAGAACCAAGTAGTCACCTGTCACTACCTACTGTTACCTTCATACCTAATATCTAAGGTTTGCAAAAATCTAAGATTCTTTATAGGGGGTGCAGTTATGTTGGAGTTTTTACTTCTATTTTTATTTTTTTGGTGGTTTTTTAACCGCCGAGATAATAAAGTAAAAAAACGAATTTATTTTAGAAAACCAAGCTTAGATCAGGAATTAAGAGAGTTAATCCAAGCCGAGGATAACTCAACTGGAATTGCACTTGAGGTTAAACAATACCTACTTGATGTTTTAACCGATGATAAAAATGATGCCCAGAAGTACTCAACTGCCAGACTTGCCCAAGGCCAAAGTATCCTAGATAAGGCAGGTGCCTCAGCCCTTTACTTTATGGCAGATATTGCCACCCAATTATCCCTATTAGCGGCAGCACAAATAAATAAGATTCCAACCTCACTTGATAATCAATTTATCGATGGTGCCACCCCAGAGGCGATAATAAATAAGGTAATTAAGATCTAACTGTAAGTGTATTTGAGAGTAGGATTAATGGCATGGCAGCTAAAAAGATAGTGAGCAAAAGCGGTAAGAGTAATCTGACCAAGAGTGTTCAATCTGGCGTGGATTGGCGATCACTCTACCTATATGCAGTTTGCTTAATCACCCTATTAATAATTCTCTTTTCAACTATCTCACTGCTTAATGGTGTGGTAAATCTTGCCTTTCCAGATCCTGCCTATATCGATCCCTATGCCAATAAAGATAATCTGCCAAATCCAGCCCTTCTTGCTCAGCAGGAGGAGAATGAACAGCTTCGCGCACTTAAACGAATTCTCACCTCATTTATAACTATCCTTATTACTGCCCCGATCTATCTTTATCACTGGCGTTCGACAAAAAAGCATTAATTATAAAGTTAGCTCCCCAAACTCCTCTGCCTAAAGCAGAGTCTTAAAAATCTAGATCTTCAATCTTTATGATTTTTTCAGAAAATTAAATTAGAACCTTTATACCCACTGTTTCAATAGTAAATTTAATTACTTAATTCAGATCCTCAATTGATACAATTTGTTCAATAAATTCGACATCATCAGTTTCCAAAAAGAATCTAATTGAATCAAAGACGTTTTCTCTAACAATATTAAGATCTGCATTGCCATATCCTGCTAAACCAACCTCTTCGCAGATTGCATCCCATTGCCCATCAATGTATAAAAACTTAACCGCAATAACTGTGGGCTTAGCCCTTATTTGATCTTGTGCACTAATTTGAAAGCCTCCTCTTCACTTAACAAAGCCTTGTTAATCAAAAGATCTCTGATTATATAACCAGAAATCTCAACTGAATCGTGCCAATAGAAGTTGATTGACTTGCGTCCATCGGCAATCAAAGTTCTATGTGAGCCACCCCTAATTTTGCTTAGACGATAATTTAGCGGATTTGAGGTTAGTAATCTATAGAAAATACCTGCTTTTAATGATTTAAATTTTCGCATCAAGTATTTCTACTGGAAATACAATTTGCAATTTTTTTCTATCCACAACTATCAAAATGTGACTCTAAGTAGTTATGATTAACCCATTGGATATATCTTCGTTATTTAGATTAGGGGCCAGATGAATGAGTAATCATCCAGTAATACCGCAGGCTGAGTTTAAGTTGCGCAAAGAAAAGGTGCAGCAGTTGATGGCCCAACATGGGATTGATCTACTATTTTTCTTTGGTGATGATCGAGCAGTTTTTGGAGCAAATCACACCAGGTGGTTAACTAATTACGCATCACATTTTGAACCAATACTTACTGGAGTTCCAAGCAAAGGAGATATTCACTCAGCAACTGGAGCTGAGAGTGAAACCTTTTATCAAAATACCGCCAAGATTGGCCAAATCCATGTAGTAAATGAATTTAATATGCCAGAGGAGGAGTATCCATATACCAAGCCGGTCTCCTTTAAATCTTATCTAGATTCTTTAATCTCAGAGGTTGGTAAAGGTAATTTAAAGATAGCTTTGATTGGCAAGGCAAGCTTTCCTTATTGGTTGGTTGAGTTAATCAATACCTTTAAATTTGAAATAGTAGATAGTGAGAAATTTGAATTAGATTATCGTCAACTGCGAGCTAGTAAATCAGAGGCTGAGATTGCAGTTTTAAGTTATGGCATGGAGATTGCTGAGGC
>JBJTJQ010000077.1:0-2023 GCA_046095545.1 Candidatus Nanopelagicus sp. | reverse complement strand
CAATTAGTAGTTGGTGCAATTGATCCTAAGCAGGTACTTCGTATCTTGGGACCTCGTCAAACTCAGATTCACTTAGTAAGTGAGATCCAAGAGGTTTATCGTATGCAAGGTGTTTCTATCCACGATAAACATATTGAAATTATTGTTCGCCAAATGTTAAAGCGCATCACTGTGCTTGAGCCAGGTGATACTGATTTACTACCAGGAGAGTTAGTTGAGCGCGGTCGCTTTGAAGAAGAAAACCGTCGAGTAGTTTCAACTGGTGGCAAAGCAGCCTCTGGTCGACCTGAGTTAATGGGTATTACTAAGGCCTCACTTGCAACTGAGTCATGGTTGTCAGCAGCTTCATTCCAAGAGACAACACGTGTTCTAACGGATGCAGCTTTGTCTGAGAAGAGTGATCCATTGCTTGGTCTAAAGGAGAACGTAATCATCGGTAAGTTGATCCCAGCTGGAACTGGACTTGCTCGTTATCGCAACGTTCGAGTTGAGCCAACTGAGGAAGCAAAGGCCGCAGTTTATGCTGCATATGATGAATTTGAATTCACCCCATTTGAATCTCAAGGTTCAGGTGAGGCGGTCCGATTGGATGAGTTCGAGGTTCGTTAAAAGTTAAGTAATTTGCAGGTGGCTGGCGTTAAATAATTGCGTCAGCCACTTCGCATTTAACCGTGCTGCTGCCAACAGTTGGAACTTGATCAGGCGTTATATTTGTTTGACCAGAGTAAATTGTCGACGGCCTTGGTGAAAAGCTTAACCCTTCAGTTTTCCAGGAGATAATTTCCTTACCATTTTTATCAAAAGCAGTTAAATCACAACGATAACTTTGGTTAGCTTTGATTCCTAAAATATTAAACTCAGTAATCACATAAAAGCCAGTCTCTGGATCTTGAAAAGTTTTTGTCCTCACTACTTTAACCTCAGCTGGTGAGTACTTTGGCACCTTATTTATATAGGATGATTTTTCATAAATTAGCTTAAAAATATTACTGATATTTTGGCAGTCTGGTTCATTTGGATATACACAATCTTGCACACCATTCACACTAAAAACATTTGCCTGATCACTCCATTGTTCAACACCCCAATCAGGTGCCTCGTTTGGATTAGCAATCACATTCCAAACACTTTTTTGCCATAAGTAAAAAATAACTGCATCTACTGGCTCACCCTTAGTTGGGGTGTAAACAATTTTTGCAGCACTGATTGGTTTAAAGCCGCCTGGGCCAAAGGTATAGGTAAGTTGATCTTCATTTACTGCTTGTAATCTCATTTGCGGGAATAAGTAAAGCGGCAACTTCATATCAAATGGAATAACTCCTAAACCTTGGCTGTAGAGCACCTGTTTACAATCTGCTACAGGTTTATATAGATATCCCTCACCAGACAACTCATCTCCTGATTTACTTAAAGTAATTTGTCGTTTTGACTCAACTCCTTCAGATTGAAAGGTAAAATCAAGTGTTAATTGGTTTTCAACTAACTTTGCTGTAAAAACTCCGTAGGAGCTATCTTTTTGGTAGTTTTGAAAAATTAATTCACCCCCCAATAGATCAGCAGCTGGATCCTTTATTTGTAGTAAGGAGTTTGAATCACCAACTGTGGCTAAGTAACAACTTTCTAGCCGATTGGCCGCTGGAAAAAATGTTGGTTGAAAAAAGCCAAAGAAAAATGCAATTAGTAAAATTCCAATCGGAATTAATAAGTTTCGACGTACCACCTTTAACCTTTCAAAAATACCGTAAGTGCTCCAGCAACAAAGTGGCAGATAAAGGCAGCAGCTGTCATTGCATGGAATAATTCATGAAAGCCAAACCAATTGATAGAAAAATTTGGTCTTTTAATTGCATATATCACCCCACCAGCTGAGTATAAGAATCCGCCAACTATGATTAGTACAAAAATTACAACTCCACCAGATTTCAAGAATTCTGGCAGATAGATAATCGCTGCCCAACCCAGTGCGATATAACCGGTTACATATAACCATCTTGGGGCAGAGAGCCAAAAAATTCTAAGCAGT
>JBJTJQ010000076.1:0-2239 GCA_046095545.1 Candidatus Nanopelagicus sp. | reverse complement strand
ATACTGGGATCAATTCGTGAACATGTTCGAAAAGCATCTCCAAATGGTTAAAATTCCTACTTGGTTGACAACTTACACGATGGGCCAGACAAATAGTAGATTTGGATCTTAAATTCTGAACATTTTTCATAGAGTTAGGTTTGGGGGTAACTGGGAGTGCAAATGAAAATTATAGTTTCTTCAATACTTTTTATCGTTTCTGTTATACACCTGCTGCCTGTTGTGGGAGTTTTAGGTTCAGAGTCGCTAACAAAGCTATATGGAGTTTCTTTCTCAGACTCAAATACTGAGATACTTTTACGCCACCGCGCTGTCCTATTTTCAATTATTGGATTGTTTTTATTGCTTTCAGTTTTCAAGACTGAGTATCAACTAATAGCAATTTGTATAGGGTTGATTAGTGTTGCCTCATTCTTATTGTTGACCTGGTCAATTGAAGGACTTAATTCCGAAATTAGCAGGGTTGTAAAGGTTGATTGGGTGGCACTGGCCCTATTAATCGTTGCTGGAGCAATTAACATTTTGATTTAATGTCTGCAAATCATTGTGGACGATACTGGGATCGACTCGTGGATAGGTTCGATTTGTATATCTCTATAGATGAATTTCCTACTCGGTTTAGGTATTACACGATTAGGTAGATATTTTCTAGAATTAGATCCCTATCTCTTGCATATTCTTTCTCAGTCTCATTCTGATCTCGCCAGCTAATACAGAAATGCTTCACCTACTCTTTAATTTTGGGATGCTGTCTTGAGAAAATCGCCCAAGTAACTGTTGCGACGATTCCAACCGCACAGATCAGTGTGCTAGGCGGCACTACTTCACCGAGAATTAATACCGACCAACCTAAGGTCATGAATACTTGAAGTTGTTGCACCTGCGCCCCGCGAGCCGTTCCCGCATCTTTTAACCCGCGATACCAAGGAATAAATCCGAGGTACATTGAAGAGAGACCAATTACTAGTAAACCAATATTGGCCTGGGTTGTAAGTATCTCCTTTGATTCAACGGTAAACCAAAGATAGATCGAAGCAGTGAGTGTTACAGGAAGTGCCATTACAACTACCCAAGAAATCACTTTCCATCCGGGATAGATTCGGGTTAGTTCAGCTCCTTGTACGTAACAGAATGAGGAAGCTAGAACCGCTCCAAATGCTAAGAGATCAGCAATCAAATCCTCACTATTGAAATTTCCTCGACTTGTTGTGAAGTAAATTAAAATCAAAGTGCCAAGTATAGAAGCGATCCAAAATTGCTTCGAAACGTTCTCGTGTCCACGCAAAACTGCAAAGATTGCGGTAACTAAGGGCATTATTGACGCGACGACCGCAACTGGAGCGGTCTCGGTTCGCATTAGCGCCAAGGCAATCAAAATCGGCCAACCAAAAACGGCACCCAACAATGTGTAGAAGAACTCTCGATAATGACCCGGAGGAAGCAATTTTTCACCAGCAATTTTCAAGAAAATTATTGCTAGAACTGATGCGATCACGGCACGACCGGTGGCGGTGAATAGTGGCGAATAACTTTCCAGTGCCCATCGAGTCATCGGCAGGGAAAGAGAGAAAAGAATTACTGCAAAGAATGCGAAAGCAATTCCCTGGATTTGCGTCCTATTCATAATCCTCTTCATTCTCTGGAGAATCTTGTGACGCTAAGTTTGGTGGACGATACTGGGATCGAACCAGTGACCCCTTCCATGTCAAGGAAGTACGCTACCGCTGCGCTAATCGTCCGTTTAGATAAAGTCTACTAGCGACCGAAATCATCCTCAACACGTTCAATATCATCCTCACCAAAGTAGGATCCTGTTTGTACCTCAATAAAAATTAATTCAATGCTGCCAGTATTGCTAATTCGGTGGAGGATTCCTTGTGGCACTTGAATTATTGAGCCAGCAGTTACTGGCTGAACTTTTCCATCCAAGGTAACCTCACCGCTTCCTTGAGTTACATACCAATGCTCACTTCGCTTTTGATGGCGTTGATAGGAAAGACGCTTGCCGGGGGATACATGTATTGACTTAACCTTGTAATTAGCAGCCTCTTGAAGAACCTCATACCGACCCCATGGGCGATCAGATTTTTCTAGCATGGAAATACTTTAACCCTTAAACTAACAATATGAGCAATTCACTGCCTAAAGCCTCGAAATTACCCTCCAACCAGTTTGATCACTTCTATAAAGGTGGCAATCGGATTGGCAAACTGAGAAATGGGCCTGGTGGTCCCATGCG
>JBJTJQ010000075.1:0-5676 GCA_046095545.1 Candidatus Nanopelagicus sp. | reverse complement strand
ACTAGTTCGCATTTTTGGATCCCTAAAATCAGTTTTCTTGCAGGGGCCTGGTTGTCCTGGACACCTATCTTGGTACTCACCATATCCGTGAATTCTCACCTCACTTTGAACAGCTAATAACTCCTTTTCGATTTCTGCAGTTAGTAGATTTCCTTTTGAAATTGGTACTAAATCTCTTTCAAGTACATAAACTATAAAATCATTCACACTTCCACCAGAGGTTAATTTATAGTCGCCAACAAAAGTCTTGATGACTTTTACTCTTCCCGTTTGATCTGAGGCGTTAGAGTTCGGCTTTCCAACAGTTATTAATGCAGGTTCAGATAAAATTCTATTCCTGTTGTTATCAAACTTATAGTTTGAATGAGCTGCCGAAAAAATAATTCTTGGCGAATAAAGGTAACCGCTCCAACCGGCATTATCCGAAGTTACACCTTCTGGCTGTCCAAAAATCGGCACAACCCTTGGGTTCTCCAAATTAATCGGGGAATTTAATGAAGCATTAGCAGGAGTAAGAATTTGAGAAAAAAATAATGAGAGAGTGAGCATCTTTATAAATCTTCTCATAATAAGATTTTAGACACCCAGGGAAAAATGTTCAAGACTTTTTAGAAGGACAGTCTGGTAGAGCATCTGCCTACTGTTATTGCGTAAGCAATGTCGGGAGTGAGGCGATTGAGCGCTTTTTCTCAATCTGCCCACTTCTAAGCAGTAGGTCGCAGGTTCGATTCCTGCCAGGCGCGCTTATTGTGGAACTAGAAATCTAATTCAGTAATTTAGTAAATCAACTACCTACCTAATTTAGGTGTTAAACCAACTACTTTAAGTACGCCCTTACTATCTGCTCTAACCAAGACACCCTCACCTGAGTCCACGCCCACACCAGTTATTGCTCCGATATTCACATAATGACCAACCAATATCAATAGGCCCACCTTATTTCGGTGATTTAAAATCTGTTTTCTAACCTGCTTGGTCGCCATATGATTTGCGATATCAGACTCTTCAAATAAAGAATCTAGGTTTTTATTTAACTTAACCTTACCTAAATTTAATAATTGCGCAGTCTCTATAGCCCGACACCATCTACTAGATTCCACCCGAAAAATCTTTATCTCTCTGCGCTTTAACCACTCACCCACCTCTTTTGCATCTTGCCTGCCTACCTCAGATAGATTTCGCTGAGTTGAACAATCATTTAACTTAAAATTCTCTGGATCTCCAACACCTGGAGCTAATGTGTGCCTGAGAAGGAGCACATATCCCTTTGGCGCACTTCCTTGTAATTTATCCCAAATTAATAGCTCATTTGCATAAGTGCTTTGGGTAATAAGACTTATAAGTAATCCAAAAATTACAGGTAGGAGAAATCTTGATCGCATTTGCTAAGATTAACTTTTACAAATAGCTTTAACAATCTATTTACTTAAGATACTAATCACACTCTTAGCCTAAAGAAGGCGCGACTTGCTCCAGATTAGAAAAATACTAATTACCAGTAAACAGCAACAACAATATTTGAGATTGTAAGTAGGGTCATTAAGCCCCAAGCCTTATTGGATAATGCTGCTTTCTTTATATTAAGGTATCCAATAGCTAAAACAACTATAAGTATGGTGCTTTTTACCGCAACCTTTACATGATCTAATACCTCAATAGTTGAATCATCGCCGTGCATCATCTGATTGATGCCAACCATCACTACTGCTGCGATAAAGGCTAGCCAAGCGCTATGCATCACAAACTTAGGTAGCTGCTTTGGTTTTACTGCGATCTGGGCAAGTAAGCCGCCGAGTAATCCTGAGATACCAATAAAGTGAAGGACTAAAAATAAGTTATATGAGAATTCCATACCTAGATATTATCTTGAAATACTTAAAACCCCTCGCACCCTAGGGCAGGTGCGAGGGGTTTTAAGGTAGCTACTTACTTAATCTTTGCTATCTGTGACTTTGCTTTGTCATACAAAGGCCCAGTTATTTGTGAGTAACCCTTTTCTGGGAACTTCTTTGCACATTGATCAAGTAGATATGTGTGCCATTGGGCAACAACTTTTTGCTTTTCAGCATCTTTCTTTGCTGACTCTGGATAAATTAGTCCATAAGATGCAATTCCCAATGAGTAGGCCCCAGAGATTGACTTCTTGTAATCAACATCAACGGTGCCATTTGCATTGATAGTTCCACCACCTAGGAATGCGGAGGTTCCGGCAGCGGTAGGTGCGGTGAACTCACCAGCTGCATTTTGAATATTTGCCACTGGCAAATTGTTATCAGTTGCCCAGCTAAGCTCGCCATATCCAATTGCACCAACTTTTCCTTTTACACCGGAGGCAACTAAGGCTGATCCAGAGACACCTTGGAAGTTAAAGAAGGTTGAGATGTTATTTGGTGTGGTGTTTGAGAAAGTACCACTTGCAGTCTTTGGCCATAATCTCTCATTTGCACCAGCATTTGCACCCTTAAGGTACTTAGCAAAGTTTTCAGATGTTCCTGAAGAATCTGTTCGATAATAAACAGTGATTGGCTGATTAGGTAGATCAATGTTTACCACCTTCTCTGAGGTACTTTTAACGATTGGCTTACCCTTTTTATCCAAAACTGGAACTGTCTTGGTTACTTTCTTACCACCAACTGTAGTTACTTGCTTCTTAGTTTGATAGGTAACAGTCTTTACTGTCCGCTCATTATCAGCAGCAATTAGCTTGTCATTCCAATTGGTAATGTAGCCAGAGAAGATTTGTGCCAAAGTAGAGGCGCTTAAGTAAATTGACTCTTTGACTGTAGGCAGGTTATAAAAAATAGCGATTGGCGCTACATAAACGGGCACATACTCTAGGTGAGCTGGAAATCCTGAGGTGTATGGTGCATCAGAGGCTGCAAAATCAACTAAGTTGTTGGTGAAATCAGTTCTTCCTTTGCCAGAGCCACCGCCGGTGTAATTAACGGTATGACCAGTTTCTTTCGAAAACTCAACTTTGCAAGCATCGATAAGTGGAACCGCAAATGTTGCACCGCTGCCATTAATTTGAGCGGCAAATGCAGGGGAAGATGAAAGTATTAATGAAGATGCAGCGATAGCTACTACCGCTACTTTCTTACCTAGCTTCATGAAGCCTCCTAGTGCTTTTTCTAAAAACAAGGTTGAAATAACCTGGTTGGTAGTAAGAAAGGTAGTAAGCGAAGGCAAACAATGAACTTTTATTTGGCAAACTCTATGTGTAAGTTAAGTTAACAATAGGTATACAAATACTGGCGTTAAATGTGCTTAAGAATTAACCAAATCTTCCTGAGACATAATCCTCAGTTCGCTTCTGCTTTGGATTGGTAAATATCTCAGTGGTGGTAGCACTCTCAATTAAGCGGCCAGGACCACCATCTGATAAAAAGAATCCGGTGTAATCAGAGACTCGTGCCGCCTGTTGCATATTATGAGTCACAATCACAATACTCATTGATGCCGATAACTCTCTGATGGTCTCCTCAATTCTTAAGGTCGAGCCTGGATCAAGGGCAGAACATGGCTCATCCATCAATAAGACCTGTGGATTTACCGCCAGTGATCTGGCAATACATAATCTTTGTTGCTGACCACCAGAGAGCGCCCCGCCATACTCATCTAAGCGATCTTTAACCTCATCCCAAAGCCCTGCTCTTCTAAGGCAGCTTTCCAACAACTCTGCTTCATTTTCAATCTTTATTTGTGCAAGTCGAAGTCCAGAGAGCACATTCTCTTTAATTGTCATTGATGGAAATGGGTTTGGCTTTTGAAATACCATACCCACTCTTAATCTAATCTTGGTCACATCTACCCCTGGCTCATAAACATCCTTGCCATCTAAAATTACCTGTCCGGCAAGTGCTGCAGTAGGAATAAACTCATGCATCCGATTTAAGATTCTTATAAAGGTGGATTTACCACAACCAGATGGACCAATTAGGGCGGTAACTGTGCCAGAGAAAAAGTCCATAGAGATATCCTCGAGTACATGCTTTTTGCCAAACCAGGCGTGAATATTTTTTGCTTCCAACCCAGTTGAGCCAGCTGTGGGTGTGCCAAGCTTGCTAGCTCTAGCACTTGCCACATCAGCTAGTGAATGGCTGGATACGGGGCTACTGCCTGCACCCCTACTAGTCACTTTATCTGCATGCTTTCCGGTCACTTGGCTCATATTTTCCTCTCGATTATTTCCATTATTTGAATCTGACTGATTACTCATTTACGTGCACCCTTTGCGGCACCAAAGTATCGTGCTAAGGCGAAGAAAATTAAGACTAAAACCATCAATATAAATACGCCTTGCCAGGCTCTACTTACCGCATTCTCACTTCCCAGTAATAAGTTTTTCCAGACGTAGTATGGAAATGCGGACATATTTCCTTGGGTTGGATTTAGATTTAATGCATCTGCTCCACCTAAAGTTAATAGCAGTGGCGCAGTCTCGCCAACAACTCGAGCAATTCCTAAAATTACTGCGGTGATCAAACCACTCTTTGCCGCTGGAATTACCACCATAGCTACTGTGCGCCATTGAGTAGCACCGAGAGCTAATCCAGCTTCGCGAAGATCAGCCGGAATTAACTTCAACACCTCCTCGGAGGTTCTAGCTACAGTAGGAATCATCAAAACTGTAAGTGCTAAACCACCAGCTAAGCCGCTATAGGAGTTTCCAAGTTGAATCATCCAAACTGCAAAAATAAATAGACCAGCGACAATTGATGGCACACCACTCATTGCTTGAACAAAAAACCTCACTAATCCAGCAAATCTACCCTTCACCTCAACAATATAAAGTGCGGTCAAAATTCCGATTGGAGTCGAAAGTAGGGTCGCAAAGGTGACGATATATGCCGTACCTACAACAGCATGTAATAAACCACCCTCAGTTAACGGGGCTTCCGATGCAGTTTGTGACATGTCATTGGTAAACATATTAAAAGATAAGGAGGGTGCACCTAGTCTTACTATTTCATAGAGAACTGAGGTCAACGGGATAATTACAAATGCGGCAGCGATGTAAACCAATACCGTGGTTGTGGAATTCATCGCAGCTTTGCGATCTCGCCTAATCCAACTTACTACAGTTGAAACCAGGATCGACATCGTAATTAAGGTTAAAGCAAAACCAAGTTTTCCCTTAAGGGGTGAGATTGCAACTATGGCGAAGGTGGCAGCCACGGTAAATATCGCTCCCAGTAGATCTGGCAGTAACTGCTTAGGTGTTAACTTCCACGGTTTTTGTGGCGTATTTGTAATCATGGTTTGACTCATAGCTCTACTCCCGAGCCGTTTTATTAATTATGGCATTAGCTAAGAAATTAACTGCCAGGGTTACCAAAAATAGAACAAAGCCAGCGGCCATTAACGCTTGCAGTTCGACTGGATCAGCCTCACCAAATTTATTAACAATCATCGAGGCCACCGAGCCACCAGCGCTTAATAAAATTTCAATTCTTATGTCATAAACTAAATTTAAAACGGTATAAACGGCAACTGTTTCACCCAGGGCTCGACCTAAGCCAAGCATTGCCCCGCCAATCACACCACCTCTGCCGTATGGAATTACTACCGCTTTAATCATGCTCCATTTAGTAGCACCTAATGCGTAAGCTGCCTGAATTCGCTCAAGCGGAGTTTGGGCAAATACCTCTCGGGCAATTGCGGTAACAATCGGGG
>JBJTJQ010000074.1:0-2028 GCA_046095545.1 Candidatus Nanopelagicus sp. | reverse complement strand
ATTAATTAATGGCTCAGGGATCACCCCAATTGTTTTTGCTCCAACTGATCTTGCACCTTTTGCTACTTGCCCCATCATTGAGGCTTTACCGCCGCCCCAAACTAAATCCCATCCCTGCTCGCCAATTGCCTTCCCAATTTCAAATGCTAAATTAAGAGAAGTTATTGGAATATTAGGTGCAGATGAACAGAAAACAGATACTCTCATGAAATTAGTCTATTACCTTGGCAAGATTTTGATACATTTGAGTAATGAGTACCGATAAAAACTCCGCTTTTGGCTTTGGAGTGGCCACACAGAATAGTTCAGGCCAAGTTCTTGATTGTTTTTTTTATTCCTTAGGGTTAGGTGAATTAACCAAGAATCATCTTAATTTGGATTTAGCGGCACAAATTGGTAACGATGAAATTCGTAAAGTAAAGAAAATTGCTGTTGAAGTGAAAATAGATTTATCTGAAAAGCCAAAGGATGCAATTGATGTTTATCTACGTTTACACCTTCTTTCACATAGATTAATCAAGCCAAATGAATTAAATTTAGATGGCATTTTTAGCTTGCTTTCAAATGTTGTCTGGACTTCAGCTGGTCCTTGTGATGTTGAGAATTTTTCAGAGATCAGAGTTAAACTACAAAATAAATATGGAAATTTGACTGTGTACTCAATTGATAAATTCCCAAGAATGATTGATTATGTGATGCCGGAAGGTGTAAGAATTGCAGATGGTGATCGCGTTCGCCTAGGCGCTTATTTATCACCTGGAACAACAATCATGCATGAAGGGTTCGTAAATTTCAATGCTGGCACATTAGGTAAATCGATGGTTGAAGGTCGAATAAGTGCAGGCGTTACGGTTGATGATGGAAGTGATATTGGTGGTGGCGCATCCATTATGGGAACTTTAAGTGGCGGTGGGAAGGAAGTAATTTCTATTGGTAAGAGAACTTTACTGGGCGCTAACTCAGGAATTGGCATAAGCCTGGGCGATGATTGCATCGTAGAGGCTGGAGTTTACATAACTGCTGGTTCTAAAATCGCATTACCTGATGGAAAAATTGTTAAAGCCAAAGAACTAAATAAGGCAAGTAATTTACTGTTTAGAAGGAATTCCCAAACTGGCAGTCTTGAGGTGCTACCTAAAACTGGTACTTGGGCTGGGTTAAACTCAATACTTCATTCTAACTAGATTTTAATAGTTTTTTTGAAGAGGTTATAAAGCCTAAACCCCAAGACAAGTGCATTACTAATAAAACACTTGGCATAAGTAATTTCTCAAACAAGCTCTTACCAATTATTAGACTGCCTATAAAAATTAGAATTAAATAAATCAAGGTTGGAACAATAAAAATTGGATTAAAAATTAATGAAAGAATTATTGAAATAGTTGTTGCAACCAAAGTAAAAGGTGGTGCAAGATATCGATAATTTACAGTTTCTTTATGTTGCCTTGATACAACTCTTCGCCATCTGCCATATTGAAAATACTGCTTTGCTAATTTTATAATTGAGTTTCTTGGCCGGTAGGTAACAATCAATTGGGGATCAAACCAAATTAATCCACCATTTTTGCGGAGTCGATAATTTAGTTCCCAGTCTTGAGCTCTTACATATCGCTCATCAAACCCACCGGCGTTAATGAGAGCTGACTTTTTAAAAGTGCCAAGATAAACAGTGTCCGACTCACCAGCGCTTCCTCCAGTATGGAACTTAGAGGGACCTACTCCTAATTTTGATCTCATGGCAAGTGCAATAACTCTTTGTAAACCCTGGTTGCTATCTGCGTGCATAACACCACCAACATTTACAGCATTTGTATTTTGCATAATTTTAATTGCCCTTGAAATATAATCCTTGCTAATTTCAGAATGACCATCGATACGACAAATTATTTCATACTTAGATTTAGCGATTGCTAGATTCAGGCCAGCAGCTGTCTGTCCTGAAGGGTTTTCAATTAATTTAATTCGGCTATCAGTTATTTCTAATTTTTTAGCTATTTCATTAGTTTTATCATTTGATGGTCCTAGAGC
>JBJTJQ010000073.1:0-17485 GCA_046095545.1 Candidatus Nanopelagicus sp. | reverse complement strand
GGTTGGCCATGGTTTAGAGTGTGGCCCTACACCAACTACCTGGTAGAACTCACCAGGACCGATCGATGATTCACTCATGAGTAAACCTTAAGGGCTAAGGAGCATTAATGAAAAAGTCTTGGCTTCCGGCCTACTTAGCACTCGGCTTTGTTTGGGGTTGTTCATTTATTTTTATTGAATTAGGACTGGTGTTTTTATCACCATTTGGCGTGACCTTTGTCCGCTGTGCGTTAGGTGCAATTACATTGCTGATTTTTGCCAAGGTTAGAAAAGTGGGGCTACCAAAAGGTAAATTTATTTGGAAAAAATTGTGGGTGGTTGCAATGTTGTTAAATGTTGCTCCTGGGGTGTTATTTGCCTTTGCTCAACAATATATAACATCAGCTTTAGCTGGAATCATTAACGCCACCACTCCCCTTATGACATTAATTTTTATGTTACTAATTTTTAGAGAAGAAAAAATTAAGCGCGAACAAGTTTATGGCCTATTAATTGGTGCACTAGGGGTAATGACGGTGGTGGGGGTATGGAAAGAGTTAGGTGATAATCAACTTATTGGCGTAATTGCATTATTAATAGCAGTCTCTTGTTATGGTGCCTCTTATCCCTACTCCACTAGAAATGTAATTCCATTGGGATTAAAGCCTGAGGCATTAGCTACAGGTCAATTATTAATGGCTACTATGACTTTATTGCCATTCTTTATATTTGATGGTTTCTCTAGTGATAATTACGCAACTAAATCCATAATTGCTATGTTATGCCTTGGGATATTTGGCAGCGGATTTGCTTATATATGGAATTTTTCAGTTACCGCAGCAGCTGGTAGTGCTATTGGCAGCACAGTTACATACTTAACCCCGGTGGTTGCGGTAATTGTTGGTTGGCTATATCTAAATGAAGAGATTGCCTGGCATGAGCCAGTCGGTGCCCTAGTTGTCATAATTGGAGCACTACTTTCACAAGGCAGACTCAATCGATGGGTAAAAATTAAATGAAAAAATTACTAATCTCAATACTGATTATTACCTCACTTGGAGTTGAATCCTCAAGTGCATCGGTTGTCTTACCGCAAGCTTTCTTTAATCATATAAATTCAAGGTTTTTATCAAATCCTGGTATAGTTTTAATTGATCAAAGTAATAGTGAAATAATTTATCAAAATGATGCCATCAAACCCCGAATACCTGCTTCGGTACTTAAAATATTCTCCACCGCTGCAATTGCATTAACTTTAGATCCTAAGACAACATTTCAAACTTCCCTATATAAGACAGATAAAAAAGGGGTATTTGTACTTTTGGGCGATTACGATCCTTGGATAACCTCTAGTATTAGAAATCGCGAAGCAAATAATCGAGCGTATCTGCCCAAGCTAATTAAGGCGGCCTTTGCTTCAAATAAGAAGCTAAAGAAAATCACATTAATTTATAAGGGTGTTAGTGGCTCTGATATTTATCAGGCAAAAAAGGCGTTAAAGCGACGCGCTTCTGTGGCATACAAACCAATTGGTAAGGATGTTGAAGTTGAATCATTAATTACTGAAAAAATAGCAAGTATTGAATCACCACCCCTTGAGAAGATGATTAGATTTGCTCTGCTTTATAGTGACAATGTCTTATCGCAAAAATTAGCCATGCTAGCGGCAAGGAAAACTGGTTACCCACTTACTGGGGAAGGTTTAAATCAGACTATTCAAAGTAAGATATCAGAGCTGGGCGTAGACACAACTGGTATGAGATTTATTGATGGTTCAGGATTAAGCAATAAAAATAAAGTTTCACCAAATACTGTTTCGCAATTATTATTAAAGGTAAAGATTGATCCAAGGCTGAAACCTATTTACGACTACTTACCAATCAGTGGTGAGTCTGGCACCTTATCCAATAGATTTGTTGAAACAGCGCCCCAAGCAATTGGATTAGTCAGAGCAAAAACAGGATCAATCAAAGGAACTGTTTCGTTGGCAGGTTTTGCAACTGCAGGTGAAAAGGAGTATGTATTTGTAGTTTTAGCTGATGATGTTGGCAGAACTAGAAGTCGGCAAGATGCAGCTCGTAGGGCGATAGATCGAATGCTTGGCACAATTACTCAGCCGCCTGTGACAGGTATAACACCACCAACTCCGGAAAGCACCCCGTTTACTACAACTCAGTAATTATTTGTTAAGTTAGCAAGGGTAGAGTTAGGGTCAATGAAAAAATATCTTTCACTAATGAAATTAAGAGTTATAGAACTACTCTTAGTTACAACAGTTCCAGCATTGTTTTTGGCTTCAAATGGCATGCCAGACCTCGCGATAACAATTTGGTCTTTAATTGGTGGAACCTTGGCTGCAGGTGGTGCTAATGCTTTTAATATGGTGATTGAATCCAAATCTGATCAATTAATGAAACGCACCTCCAATCGGCCTATTGCAACGGGTGAAATTTCAAAAACAAGTGGTCTGGTTTTTGCAACATTAATTTCTATTCTTTCTTTACTTATATTCTTTTATTTCACTACATTTTTAGCGGCAGCACTTACTGCTGGGGCAATAATTTTTTATGTACTTGGCTACACCTTGGGCTTAAAAACTAGGACTTCACAAAATATTGTTTGGGGCGGGATTGCTGGTTGCATGCCTGCTTTAATTGGTCAGGCAGCAGTTACCAACACCTTAACTTTAACCTCATGGCTTTTTTTCTTGCTTATCTTTTTTTGGACCCCACCACACTTTTGGGCATTAGCGGTGAGATATAAAGATGATTATTCAGCTGCTGCAATACCCATGTTGCCCTCAGTAGCTCCCATGAAAACTGTGATTAAACAGATGTGGTTTCACTCATCACTTATGGTAGTTATTTCAATACTGGTAATTACATCAGCCAAACTTTCACTGTGGGTGTTACTTGCTTCACTATTTTTAATTATCGGGTGGAAAATACAATTAATGAAACTTACAAAAGCACCATCTGAGGTCAATGCTGGGAAGTTATTCCAAGCATCGATAATTTTTCTCAGTATTTACTCATTTTTATTAGTAATTGGTGTATTGCTTAAGTAGTTTTCACCATCTTTAGTGAGATAATTTTTCTCATGTCCTCCCCTCTTGCACTTGATGTTGCCGATTTATCTAAAAAATATGGTGACCGAATGGCGCTTTCGCATGCAAATTTTGAAGTGCCTATGGGCAGTATTTGTGGATTTGTTGGACCAAATGGTTCGGGAAAAACTACAACAATTAGAATGTTGCTTGGTTTAATAACACCAAGTACTGGTAGCGGTCATGTATTGGGTGAGTCGATTACCAACCCAGAAAAATATTTGCCAAAAGTTGGAGCAATGATTGAAGGGCCGGCTTTTTATCCGGCATTAACGGGAAAACAAAATCTAGCGGTACTAGCAAAGCTAGGAGGTTTTTCAACCGATCAAATTCAAAAACTTCTTGAACTTGTAGATCTAGGTGATAGAGGCGATTCAAAATTTAAGACCTATTCATTGGGCATGAAGCAAAGACTGGGAATAGCTGCAGCACTTTTACCTAATCCAAAATTGTTAATACTTGATGAACCAACAAATGGGCTTGATCCGGCAGGAATACAGGAAGTAAGAACTCTATTACGCAAGCTGGCCGATAACGGCACGACAGTGTTTGTCTCCTCACACTTGTTATCAGAGATAGAAATGATTAGCGATTATCTAGTAATGCTAAGGCAAGGAAATGTTATTTTTTCTGGGAAAACCAGCGACCTTTTAATAGCACAAAAGCCATTAATTTTAGCTAAGCCAGAAAATCAAAATGATCTTGTAAAACTCAATCAAATTGCACAAGAAATCGGACTAAAGTCAAAGATAAAAGATGATTTAATTGAGGCCAGTGCTGATGAAAATTTTGCTGCAAAATTAAATAAGGCGGCCTTTGATGCTGGAATCACATTAACTTCATTGACATCAATTAGACCTACCCTGGAAGAAACATTTTTTGAAATGACGGTCAATTGATGATTAATGTTATAAAAGCTGAGTTAACAAAACTGCGTCGACCATCCCTATCTTTATCAACAATTGCTGCAGTAGCTTTTGTAACTAGTCTGGTCTCTTCTCTACTGTTTTTACTTGTCGATTCACCAGAGGGTAATGGTGAGAGAGGAACTAGGATCTCTAGAGAAGTTTTGGAGTTATCAACTGGAATTTCAATAAGTTTTAGTAACTCTGCTGGATTACTTGGCATAGTGGCGTTATGCATTTTTGCAGCACAAACTGCGCAGGAATATACCTATGGCACATTGCGAAATTTACTAGTAAGACAGCCATCTAGAATGAAAATTTTATTTGGAAAACTAATCTCCATGATGTTTTTTGCCATTGTTATGGTTATATTTTCTGGAATTCTTGCTGTATCACTTTCCTATATTTTTGCCCAAGTTATGGATGTTTCAACTACCGCTTGGTCAACACCTGATGCCAGGGCGGCGGTGATTAGAGGATTTATAAATGTATTAATAGCAACAATAGGTTTTGGCATATTTGGCATGATCCTTGGTCTACTTTTTAGATCTCCAATCTCAGCCATATCCATAGGTGTGATTTGGAACTTAATTATCGAAGGTTTACTCGCAGTTTTTGTCACTAGTTTGGAAAAATTTTTTCCAGGTCAACTTTTATCGATAGTAGCTCAGGGCGGAACCGAAGAAATTACCTATAAGTATGCGTTATTTGTATCTTATGGGTTTTTATTATTTGGTTTAATTGTTGTAGCAATTTTATTCAAGAAAAGGGATGTGGCAAACTGATGAATAAAAGTGTACTTGCGCTGACACTTATTTTGTCTTTATTGCCAACCTCAGCCATGGCTGTAACTCCAAAACCAACACAAGCTCAGATAGATGCTGCTAAAAAAGTAGAGGCAGAAAAAAAGGCAGCCGCTGATGCTGCAGCGAAGAAATTAAACTCTGCCAAAAAAACTTTACGTCAATTAACTGATATTGCCTATGCAAAGCGGAAACTTTACATTGCTGCTCAAAATGAATTAAAAGCAAAGACAAAAAAATATGAGATTGCAGTTGAGCACTTAAAGGCAGCTCAAGCATCAGTTAGTAGTGGCAAACGCACTATTGGTAAATTAGCAGTAAATGCTTATGTTATGGGCGGAGGCTTTACCGATCTAGATTCATTATTACACTCTGATGGTCCACAGGATCTTGCTGATCGTCTAAATGCATTAGATGCTCTTGGTGAAAATAACTCTAGAGCGTTGGAAAGATTTAAATCAGCAGAGGTGGTCGCAAATGCGGCACAGAAAGAAGCCGACTTAGCTAAACAAGCACAAGAAGCTGCAACTGTAAAAGTGGCTGCTGCAAAAAAAGAGGCAGATGAGGCAGCAGCTCTGCAACAAGAAGAGGTTGATAAGTTACAGAAAGTTCAAGACAAATTAGCAAAAGAGTTAGCTGTTGCCCAAAAGACTAGATTAACTCTAGAACAACAAAGACAACTTGCACTTTTGGAAGAAGCTAATGCAGGTAGAGCTGCCTTAACACCAGATCAGTCCAGAATTTGGCCAGATACTGGATTTACTGGCAGAAGCAGCACAAGATCTACTGAACAAATGCGAGCAGTTGCAGTTGAGTTTGCCAAGAAGCAGGTATTAGCCAAGAAACGTTATGTCTGGGGAAGTGAAGGACCAACAACTTTTGATTGTTCTGGTTTAGTTTATGCCGCGTACAGAGCAGCAGGTCTTGGCTGGCCTAATTGGGATCGACTCAACTCATCTTTGTATTGGGTGTCGACAAAACGTGTGCCACTAAGTGAGATGGTTCCGGGAGATTTGCTCTTTTATTCTTACAAGGGAACAGTAAGCACAATCCATCACATAAGCATTTATGCTGGGGATGGCATGATGTGGGAAGCACATTCAAAAAATAAGGGTTTACTATTTTCAAACATTTACAGTGTGAAGGGTTTAATGCCTTACGCCGGTCGGGTCTAATCTAGGGGGCGTGAGCAACCAGATTACGGCCGCGCTTTGGCAAATCCGCAAAGCGGTAAAGCCTTGGCTTGATGATACCTCTCAACCAATTTTGTTTGGCTGCTCTGGCGGCGCTGACTCTTTAGCTATGGCACTTGCATTGTTTGCTGAAACTAATGGTCAAAAAATAATTCCAGTAGTAGTTGATCATGGATTACAGCCAGAATCTGAACAAGTTACTCAACAAACAATTGAAGTTTTAAAGGGTATTGGTTACAAAGAGGTAGAAACTGCCAAGGCGCAAATAACAATTACAGATGGATTAGAGGCTTCAGCGCGAAGAGCAAGGTATAAAATCTTTAATCAGTTTATTGATGCTTATAATGCAAAGTATTTTTTGCTCGCTCACACTTTAAATGACCAAGCTGAAACAGTCTTGCTTGGCCTAGCTCGAGGCTCTGGAACGAGATCACTATCAGGAATGTCTTTAAAAAATAATGCATATGTTAGGCCACTGCTTCGAATCTCAAGATCAGTAACCGAGGCTGCTTGTATCGAATGCGGGGTAAATGTTTGGCAGGACCCACATAATAATGATCAAAGATTTGCGCGAGTAAAAGTAAGAAAAAATATATTGCCTGTCATTGAAGAAAACCTAGGACCAAAAATTACTGAGGCACTTGCCCGGAGTGCTGATTTATTACGAGATGATGCCGATGCATTAGATGGCTTTGCTAATGAGTTTATTAATCAGGTTAATCCACATGATTTAGATGTGAAAGATTTAGAGCGTCTTCCGAGAGCTATCCGGACTCGAGTTTTACGACTTGCTATTTATATTGCGGGTGCGCCAAGTGGCACTCTTTCAGCAGACCATATTTCGGCGGTAGAAGCCTTGGTCTCAGATTGGCACGGCCAAAAAGAGGTATCACTGCCTGGAAATGTGAAGGTTTTAAGAAATTCAGGCAGAATTACCCTCTCAACCTGATCAAAGGAGAGTTGTGGATCTTTCAGCCCTTGGTAACGATATCGAAAGAGTTGTTGCCAGCGAAGAACAAATCCAAACTCGACTAAAAGAGTTAGCTGAACAAGTAAAAAAAGATTATGAAGGTAGAGACTTAATTCTTGTTGGAGTTTTAAAAGGTGCCGTTATAGCTATGGCAGACTTTTCACGTTATTTGCAGCGCCATGTCGATATGGATTGGATGGCTGTTTCTTCATATGGTGCTGGCACTAAATCAAGTGGTGTAGTGAGAATTTTAAAGGATTTAGATGGCGATATATTAGGAAGAGAAGTTTTAATCGTTGAGGACATTTTAGATACCGGTTTAACACTTTCTTGGCTGACTGAGAATTTACTATCACGAGGAGCCAAGTAAGTAACAATTTTGACTGTGCTACGAAAACCAGATGCAGCTACCGTCAAAGTCGAGGCTAAGTATGTTGGCTTTGATGTTCCTAGTGAGTTCGTCGTTGGTTATGGCTTAGATTTCAATCAGAAGTATCGAAATTTGCCATTTATTGGTGTTCTTGCCAAACACCTTTATTCTTAAGCCCCTTGAGAAGCAACAAGAAAGCGATGTAATCGGTGGCGCAAAAAAAGAAGTTCAAACTTCCTGAATTTAAAGGGATTAAGTCTGGAAAAAAGTCCACTAAAACTTCACCCCAAATGGCACGAAGAATTTTTCGTGGCCCGCTATTTTGGATAATTGTCGCTCTGGTTGCTGTAAGTATTTTTGGTCAGATTTCTACAACTGGAAAAGAATTTACTAAAGTTGAAACTTCTGAGATTTTAAATCAAATTTCACAAAATAATGTTAAGTCAGCCCTTGTAATTGATCGTGATCAGAAAGTTCAGATCATATTAAAAGATGGGGAGTTTGTTGATGGCGCCTCAAAACTTGAGGCTTCATACGTGGTTGGACAAGAGGCATTAATTGTCGAACTATTGACTAGTAATCCACCAACTACAAATTGGGATGTTGAAGTTCCAAAGCAATCATTTTTCGTTTCATTAATTTTAAGTATTTTGCCAATTCTATTAATTATCTTTTTATTGCTTTTGTTTATGGGTGGTGGACAAGGCGGCAGAGTTTTCTCCTTTGGAAAATCTCGAGCTAAATTACACAATAAAGAGATTCCAACTAACACTTTTACTGATGTAGCTGGAGCAGATGAAGCGGTGGCTGAATTGCGTGAAATTAAAGATTTTCTTGCCAGCCCAGATAAGTACAAAGCTATTGGAGCAAAAATACCAAAAGGTGTTTTGCTTTATGGTCCGCCAGGAACAGGTAAAACATTATTGGCTCGGGCTGTAGCAGGTGAGGCAAAAGTTCCTTTCTATTCAATTTCTGGCTCTGAATTCGTAGAAATGTTTGTTGGTGTTGGTGCCTCTAGAGTTCGAGATTTATTTGCACAAGCTAAACAAAATTCACCAGCGATTGTATTTATAGATGAAATTGATGCCGTTGGTCGTCAGCGGGGTGCCGGCTTAGGTGGTGGCAATGATGAGCGCGAACAAACTTTGAATCAGTTATTGGTTGAAATGGATGGGTTTGATGCAAATGGTCAAGTAATTTTAATTGCCGCCACAAATCGTCCAGATGTATTAGATCCGGCTTTGTTAAGACCTGGGCGTTTTGATCGACAAATTACGGTTGATAGACCGGACCTAAAAGGACGGGCTGCAATTCTTGCTGTGCACGCAAAGAATAAGATGGTTACCAAGGATGTTGATTTAAACAATTATGCTAAACGCACACCTGGTTTTACTGGTGCAGATTTAGCAAATGTACTTAACGAAGCAGCACTTTTGGCAGCTCGTGAAGATAGAAAAACTATTAAGAATTCTGACATTGACGAAGCAATTGATCGTGTTATGGCCGGGCCACAAAAAGTATCTCGTCTTATGACTGAGGAAGAGAGAAGAATCACCGCCTACCATGAGGGTGGACATGCTTTAGTTGCACATGCACTTCCACATACAGATCCAGTTCATAAAGTAACGATTATGCCAAGAGGCAGAGCTCTGGGTTACACCATGGTGCTGCCAGATGAAGATCGTTATGCAGTTACTAGAAATCAAATGCTTGATCAATTGGCTTACACCATGGGTGGGCGTGCGGCAGAGGAGTTAATTTTTCATGATCCAACAACTGGGGCATCCAACGATATTGAAAAGGCTACTAATTTGGCACGAGCCATGGTCACCCAGTATGGAATGACAGAAAAACTCGGTGCAATCAAATTAGGTATTTCTGATTCACAACCGTTTTTAGGTAGAGATTATGGACATCAACGAGATTATTCCGAGAATGTAGCGGCTATAGTTGATAGCGAAATAAGAACAATGATTGAAAATGCACACCAAGAAGCATTTGATATTTTGGTGGCAAATCGAGAAATATTAGACTCATTGGTTGAAGAATTGCTTGAAAAGGAAACTTTAAATAAAGATGAAATCGAAGTGGTTTTCAAGAAAGTTAAGAAGGTAAAATCAAGAGCTCCTTGGACTGGTTCTCAAAGTAGAGTGCCATCTAATCAGCCACCAGTTGCGCTAAGGTCAGCAAAGGTTAAAGGAGCTGAAGCGGAAAAATCTGTAAAAAAGGCATCTTCAAAAAAGAACGAAAAAGATTTAAGTGAGTGAGATTAACTCAGTATCCATGGGACCACATGATGGTGGTGCCAAGCAGAAGTTTGACCAAGATCGAGCAGAAAAGGCAGTAACAGAACTTCTTTATGCAATAGGCGAAGACCCAAATCGTGATGGATTGAAAGACACACCAAAGAGAGTTGCCAGAGCGTTATTAGAAAATTTTGCTGGGCTTTGGCAAAAACCTGAAGATGTTTTAACAACTACTTTTGATATCGGGCACAGAGAACTTGTAATAGTTAGAGATATAGAAGTTTTTTCGCATTGCGAGCATCATTTAACTCCATTCCATGGCTTAGCTCATATTGGTTATATTCCCGGTGACAGCGGCAGGATCACGGGGATTTCAAAACTTGCTCGATTAGTTGATCTTTATGCTCGTAGACCTCAAGTGCAAGAGAGGTTAACATCGCAAGTAGCAGATGCGTTGGTTGAAATATTAGAGCCTGGAGGAGTCATAGTAATTATTGATTGCGAACATTTATGCATGTCTATGCGTGGCGTTAAAAAATCTCAAGCTAGAACAACAACCAGTGCTGTTCGTGGGCAGCTATTAAACCCAACAACAAGGGCTGAAGCAATTTCTTTAATTAATCAATCTAGGTAAAGATGAGTAAAACGTTAGTAATGGGAATTCTAAACATTACCCCAGATTCATTTGCCGACGGAGGTAAATACTTTTCAAAAGATGCAGCAATAAATCACGGTAGAAGAATGATCACAGAGGGTGCAGACATTATCGATGTTGGAGGTGAGTCAACTCGACCTGGTGCAGAACGCGTAAGTGAAGATGAAGAACTTAGTAGAGTTATTCCTGTAATTGAAGAATTGGTAAAGGATGGCGCTGTTATAAGCGTCGACACAATGCGCTCTAACGTGGCAAAAGAGGCGATTGAAAAAGGCGCTTCGTACATTAACGATGTAAGCGGTGGCTTAGCGGATGAGAAAATGGCAGATGTTATTGCTAAAAATCCAAAGATTCAGTACATAGTGATGCACTGGCGAGGCCATTCAAGGGATATGCAAAGTAATGCTGAGTATAAAGATGTAGTTCGTGATGTAAAAGATGAATTAGACGAAAGAGTCATTTCATTGATCAATCAGGGAGTAAGCACAGAACAAATAATTTTAGATCCAGGCATTGGATTTGCTAAAACTAGTGAACATAATTGGGCACTGCTGCAAAATATTGAGAGATTACAGATGCTCGGTTATCCATTACTAGTCGGAGTTTCTCGGAAGAGATTTTTGGGGGAACAAATTAACGCTAAAGAACCAGATTCAAGGGAGTTTGCCACGATAGCTTTAACAACTGAGTTAGCTCGCCAGCGGGTATGGGCAGTAAGAACTCATTCAGTTAAAGCTCATAAGGATGCAATTTCTGTAATCGAACGACTGCGAAAATGAGCGACAAAATATTAATTAAGGGTATCTCCGCCAAAGGATTTCATGGTGTACTTAAAAGTGAGCAGATTAAAGGTCAAAAATTTATTATTGATATTGAATTAATTTTAGCTCTTAAAAACTTGCAAGATGATCTTAATAATACAGTGAACTATGCAGAGATTACAGGAATAGTTGTAAAGCACATAACAGGTAAACCAGTTCTTCTTATTGAAACCCTTGCAGAAAATATTGCCAACGAAGTATTAAGGCAATATAAGAAAGTGAATAGTGTTTTAGTAACTGTACATAAACCTAAAGCGCCAATAAAATTCAAATTTAAAGATATACAGGTTCAAATAGAAGTTAAAAGATGAAGGCGGTAATTGCTTTAGGTTCAAATATTGGAAATAGAAAGCTCAATTTAGATATAGCTATAACACATCTAGAAAAGTTGATATCTAACCTTATTACATCTAAGTACATTGAGACTAAGGCGGTTGGAGGTCCAACCCAGGCAGATTATTTAAATGCAGTTGCGCTTGGTGAATCAGAGTTAGAAGCTGAAGAACTTTTAAAAAAATTGCTTGAAATAGAAAATATGATGGGCAGGATAAGAATTGAAAAATGGGGGCCAAGATTAATTGATTTAGATTTAATAGTTTTTGGGGATCAGATAATAGATTCAGAGATTTTAAAACTTCCACATCCTCTTGCCCATACAAGAGAGTTTGTAATTGGCCCTTGGCTATCGATAGATCCAGACGGTTTTATTCCAGGAATTGGGGATATTAAAACAATTTTGGCATCTTTAACTCAAAAGAGTTAAACTTAATTTCTAGCCCGGTACCCGGAAAGGACTGGAGCAATGATAGAAATTCATAAATCCGCTATAGATTTTGCACGCCAAAAATATGATGTATTGGTGCCAACTATGGGCGCTCTTCACGCAGGGCATGAGTCATTAATTAAAATTGGCAAATCTTTAGGGACAAAAGTATTAGTTAGTATTTTTGTTAATCCCCTTCAATTTGAAAATAAAAATGATTTTGCAAACTACCCTAAATCAATTGAAAAGGACGTAGTGTTAGCTGAATCGGCAGGTGCTGATGGAGTTTTTATCCCAAACAACGAGGAGATTTATCCAGGTAAGGTAAGTGAAGTTTCTGCCGGTGCATTAGGTGAAATTTATGAAGGGAAATCGAGACCTAATCATTTTAATGGGGTCCTAACTGTAGTTAAAAGACTTTTTGAAATAACTAGCCCCCGCTTGGCAGTTTTTGGTGAAAAGGATTTCCAGCAACTTTTTTTGATTAGAAAAATGGTCAAAGAACTTGGTTTACCGATTGGAATATCGGCAGCGCCTACTATCAGAGATGAATTTGGACTTGCTCTCTCGTCACGGAATGTTTTTCTAGATATCGATCAAAGGAAAAGTGCACATGTAATTTTTCGATCGCTAAAAAAATCTAGCCTCGATGAAATGAAGCAAGAGATTAAAAATGAACCTAATTTTAAGTTAGATTATTTGGAGATTATTGATGAAGAGACCTTTTTAAAAGCAGATAAAAGCACTCAATATAAGCGTGGAATTATTGCTGGCTGGATAAATGAAGTTAGATTAATCGATAATATGCGGGTGAGTTTCACATCATGAGATTATTAACAGGTAAGCCTGGCTGGAGCACCAGTGCAGATGTTGTGGTAATTGGATCTGGTGTGGCTGGCTTAACTACTGCTCTTAATCTTCGATCTCACAACTTGTCAGTTTTACTTGTAACTAAAGCCACTATAGATGAAGGTTCAACCAAGTGGGCACAGGGCGGAATTGCTGCCGCATTAGGACCAGGGGATACACCAGACCAACACAAAAAAGACACATTAATTGCTGGTGCTGGTTTGTGTGATACCAAAGCTGTTGATGTCTTAGTTTCAGAAGGCCCAGAGGCAGTAAGAAAATTAATTGCACAAGGTGCTGTGTTTGATAAATCTGCAACTGGTGAGATTGCACTAACTCGTGAGGGTGGACATTTAAGGGATCGAATTCTTCATGCTGGTGGTGATGCAACTGGAGCGGAGGTATCTAGAGCACTATTAGCTGCGGTAAAAGATGACAAAGGTATTGAGATTATTGAACATGCCCTTGCGATTGATGCATTAAAAAGTAAAACTGGTCGAGTTTGCGGCGTAGTTCTGCATGTGATTGGCGCGGGAAGTAGAGATGGTGTTGGAATGGCTTTAGCCAAAGCTGTAGTTATCGCAACTGGTGGATTAGGGCAGGTTTATTCACAAACCACAAACCCTTCAGTTTCAACTGGTGATGGTGTTGCTTTGGCCATACGTGCAGGAGCTAAGGTTGCAGATGTTGAGTTCATACAATTCCACCCAACTGTTTTATGGCGAGATTTGGCGAATAGGGGTCAGCAGCCATTGATTAGCGAAGCGGTTCGTGGTGAAGGGGCTATTTTATTAAATCATAAGAATGAGCAATTTATGATTGGTAAGCATCCACAAGCAGATCTTGCACCCAGAGACATTGTTTCTAAAGAAATTTTCAATCAAATGCAAGAAAGTGGTCAGCCATTTGTATGGTTAGATGCAACTAAAGTAAAAGATTTCAAGAATAGATTTCCAACAATTCATGCTTCATGTTTAGCAAATGGGATTGATCCAACAATAGAAAAAATACCTGTTGCGCCCGCATCACATTACGCATCAGGTGGCGTGAGGGTTGATTTAGATGGGCAATCTTCGGTGGCTGGACTATATGTATGTGGAGAGTCAGCGTGTACAGGTGCACATGGTGCAAATCGGCTTGCCTCGAATTCATTGCTAGAAGGATTAGTTTTTGGTGCCAGAATTGCTGCTGCTTTAGCTAAGAATTTACCAAATCAAGAAGAGCCAATTGAAGATAGTAAAACTAATCTACTTGACCCTAAAATAGTTCTACCGCTACAAATTTCAATGAGTGAGGGTGCCGGTGTACTGCGAACCGAAGCTTCCTTACGTAAAACAAGACAAACTTTAAGTGAGTTATCAAGACTAACAAGTGAACAACCTGAAATACAATCTTGGGAAGCTTCAAACCTTCACCTACTTGCCACTGCAATAGTGAATTCTGCGCTTACCAGAAAAGAGTCTCGCGGTTCACATTGGCGAAGTGATTATCCCAATATTTCAGATGAATGGTTATGTCGAATTACCGGTGCACTTGATTCAAATGGGAAATGGCAGACCGAGTTGGAGCCAGTTAAATGAATCAATTAAGAGATAATCTAAAATTGATTGGGTTGTCACCAAATCATATTTTCCAACAAGTTAAAGATGCAATTGCTGAAGATTTAGCTGGAGGCGAGGATATAACCTCAGTTGCGACTATTCCAGATTCACAAGTATCTACAGCTGACTTCATATCCAAATCCGATGGAGTCGTCAGCGGCTTACATGTTGCAGCAGCTGTCCTAGAGTATTGTGGCGTTAATAATTATGAAGTTCTAGTCGATGAAGGAATGCAAGTTAAATCTGGGAAGGTATTGATTACAGCTCAAGGCAATACAAAAAAATTACTACTAGCCGAGAGAACCGCCCTTAACTTTCTATCACATTTAAGCGGTATTTCAACTTTAACAAATAGATGGGTAACTCAAATAGCCGGGACTAAATGCAAAATTAGAGATACTAGAAAAACCACCCCTGGACTTAGGCAGCTAGAAAAGTTTGCCGTAAAAATGGGTGGTGGAGAGAATCACCGTCTTTCACTATCCCATTCAGTATTGCTCAAGGATAACCACATTATTGCCGCTGGAAGTATTACAAAAGCATTCAATTTAATTAAGGAAAAATATCCAACTAAAGAGTTAGAGATTGAAGTAGATAACTTAGATCAATTGTCTGAAGTTATTTTACTTCAGCCAAATTTGGTCTTACTAGACAACATGAGTGTAGATGAGTGCCAAAAAGCAGTTGAAATAGTAAAAGGTAAATTTCAGTTAGAGGCTTCAGGCGGTCTAACTTTAGAAAATGCTAAAGCTTATGCTCAGACCGGGGTTGATTTCTTGGCTGTTGGTGCATTAACTCATTCAGCTCCAGCTTTTGACATCGGACTAGATTTTAGAAAGGAAAAATAATGCTACTTGCAATAGATGTAGGAAATACCAACACTGTACTTGGAGTTTTCAATGGCGATATTTTAGAGCACTCATGGCGAGTTAAAACAGACCCAAGGGATACAGCAGATGAGTTATGGCTGCAATACAGTTCATTGGTAGAAGGCTTTGATATTTCAGGTATTGCAATTTGTTCAACAGTTCCTGCAGTATTACGTGAAGTAAGAAAACTTGTAGATGATCATTACTCTGATTTGAAAAGTGTAATTATTGAACCTGGTGTAAAAACCGGCGTGCCTTTATTAGTTGATAACCCGAAAGAAATTGGTGCAGACCGAATAGTTAATACTTTAGCTGCATCAACTTTATTTGGTAAGGCTGGTCCAGCCATTGTGGTCGATTTTGGTACTTCAACAAATTTAGACGTTGTCTCTCCTAAAGGTGAATTTTTGGGAGGAGCTTTGGCACCCGGAATAGAGATCTCTGTTGAGGCACTTGCCGCTAGGGCAGCCCAGTTAAGAAAAGTAGAATTAATTAAACCAAAATCAGTTATTGGTAAAAATACTGTAGAAGCGCTGCAATCTGGAACTATTTTTGGCTTTGCTGGTCAAGTAGATGGCTTAGTAAATCGAATAATTGATGAACTAGAAGATTTGTATCCTAATTCAGGTGAGGTATCGGTAATTGCAACTGGTGGACTCGCGCCACTAGTACTGGGCATTAGTGAAAGTATTGAATTTCATGAGCCAGATTTAACACTCATTGGATTGCGCTTAGTGTATGAGCGTAATTAATTCATAACATCCCCCCGCAGCGATAGGATTTAACACATTATGGCTGATGAGGATGATCTACCAGAGCAATTGAGAATACGGCGAGAAAAGCGCGCCTCAATTTTAAAGCGGGGTGCTGAGCCATATCCAGTTGCTGTACCTAGAACTTCATCACTTTCAGAAATAAGAGCAAAGCATAAAGATTTACCAATTGATGTTTCAACAGGAATTATTGAATCGGTAACAGGCCGAGTGATTTTTAAGCGAGATACCGGAAAATTATGCTTTGCAAATTTGCGGGAAGGCGATGGTACAGAACTGCAAGCCATGTTTTCTCTAGATAAAATCGGAGAAGACCAATTAGAAATATGGAAAACAGAGATTGATCTAGGGGACATAGTTTCCGTAACTGGTGAGGTAATTACTTCAAAAAGGGGCGAATTATCAATCCTGGCAAATTCATTCTTATTAGCTGCTAAATCACTGAGACCACTTCCGGTAGAGCACAAGCCACTATCTGAAGAAAGTCGCGTTCGGATGAGATATGTAGATTTAATTGTTCGCCCTGAAGCTAGAAGTAATGCTCGTCTGAGACCTGCAGTTATACGCTCACTTCGAAATACTTTTTACACCAGGAATTTTTTAGAGGTTGAAACACCAATGTTGCAAGTAATGCACGGGGGTGCAGCCGCTAGACCATTTAAAACTTTTAGTAATGCCTATGAGATGGATCTATTTCTAAGAATTGCCCCAGAGTTATATTTAAAAAGATGTGTAGTTGGCGGTCTGGATAAAGTTTATGAGATAAATAGAAATTTTCGTAATGAAGGGGCTGACTCATCTCATTCACCTGAGTTTGCAATGATTGAAACTTACGAGGCATTTGGTGACTGGAATACCATGGCTGATTTAACTCAAACATTAGTACAGCAAGCGGCCAAGGATGTTTTTGGTTCACATACCGTAAAACATTTTGATGGTCGAGAAATTGACCTAGGTGGGAAGTGGAATGAAATTTCATTATTTGATGCAATTTCTGAAGGTGTTGGCCAGGAGGTAACAGCACTTACTAGTCACGAGGAGCTAAAGAAAATTGCTACAAAACTCGGTATAAAAATTGATCCTAAGTGGATTACTGGAAAGTTAGCCGAAGAGATTTTTGAGCATGTAGCTAAAGATAAATTAATTAAGCCAACATTTGTTAAGGGATTTCCGATTGATACCTCACCACTAGTCAGAGCCCATCGTGAAGTAACAGGAGTTGCTGAAAAGTGGGATTTATATGTTGAGGGCTTTGAGCTAGCAACTGGTTACTCAGAGTTAGTTGATCCAGTAATTCAGCGCGAGCGGTTAGTTGAACAATCTAAACTAGGAGCTAGTGGCGATTTAGAAGCTATGGGACTTGATGAAGATTTTCTGAAAGCTATGGAGTATGGCATGCCACCTATGGGTGGAATGGGAATGGGTGTCGATAGATTGTTAATGGCATTAACTGGTCTAGGTATCAGGGAAACTATTTTGTTTCCATTAGTTAAACCAACAAGTGGTGATGAGTAGTGTCCATATTAATAAGGCCGGCAAAAACTTCAGATATTAAGAAGATAAGAGAGATTGTCTCTCACTA
>JBJTJQ010000072.1:0-4550 GCA_046095545.1 Candidatus Nanopelagicus sp. | reverse complement strand
AACGGGAATTGGAATTGCTGAAAAACTTCCAGCAGCATTCCAAGTACTTTCATAAGGCACAAGCAACACAGTGTAAAAAAAGTTTGTTAATCCTAAGACTAATACATTAATGACAAACCCTAAAATCACCTGATCTACTTGGAATCTAATAGAGAAGTAAGCCAGAATCCAAGATACTAATGCTCCTGCTATCGGTGCAGAGATTAATCCCCAAATTAAATTTTGGGAAAGACTAGCAATAACTGCTGAAATGAATGCTGCAAAAAGCAACTGACCTTCAATTGCAATATTTATGACACCAGATTTCTCACAAAGCAGTCCGGCCATTGAGCCAAAGATAAGTGGAACAGCCAATAGAACTGCCGCCTGAAGCAAGCCTGTTAGCGGGATAAATTTTCCAGCAGCTGCCCAGCTCAAAAATGCCATTATGGAACCAAAACCAAAAATCAAACTTCCTAAAGTTATTTTCTTATTGTTTTTAAATTGGATAAAGGAAATGATCACACCGATTAAGGCGAATATAAGAAAAATCATAACCCCAGATTTAGAGCCGACTTTCCACTCACTAATCAACTTCCATTCATCGCCTAAATAGAAACTGTATACAACTGGCTCTACTCTGGATGAAATTACATAAAAAATCAAGGTAAATATAACTAACAGTATCGCCATAGTTACGACGCCACTTTGTCTTCGCTTCTGTAATGCATTCAATTGTGACATTAGCCGTTCCAACCTTTTGCTGCCATTGATTTAGACTCTACGCTCTTCTTTAACCTAAACACCATCTTCAATAATGCAGGTGCAGCAATAAATAAGACGATTAAAGCTTGAATTACTTGAATAATTTCAGAAGGGGTTCCCGTATTTGAAAGTAATGTTCGACCTCCTGTTTGTAATGCACCAAACAAAAGAGCTCCTAATAAAGTTCCAATTGGTGTTGCCTGCCCCAGTAGTGCCACAGTTATTGCATCAAAACCAATACTGCCTGCAACGCCGGCAGTTAAAGCGTACTCAGTTCCAATTAAATGTACTGCACCACCAAGCCCAGCTAAACCTCCACAAATAAACATAGTTATAGTTGTTACTAACGGCACTGAAATTCCTGCTGTCTTTGCAGCACTTGCATTGGCACCAACTGTACGGAATTTAAATCCAAGAGTGCTCCGATTTAGTAGCCACCACACAAAATAAGTCACTACTAACGCTATAAATATTCCTAAGTGTAAACGCAAATCTGCGCCAAGTAATTTTGGTAAGCGCGCACTTGGATTGACATCTGGGGCAATGGGATCAAACCGCTCTGGCCGTAAAAACACTGACGTTTTGAGTAGCCAAAGAATAAATAAGGCCGCTACATAGTTGAGCATGATGGTAACGATCACTTCATGAGCGCCAGTTTTTGCCTTTAGTAAACCTACGATTCCACCAAAAATTCCACCACAAAATATTCCAGCTAATAAGACTAGTGGAACATGAATTAATGGTGACATTTCAAAATTAAATCCGACATATGATGCTCCAATGGCTCCAAATATAAATTGACCCTGTGCTCCAATATTAAATAATCCTGCTCGAAATGCTAATGCAACAGCTAATCCTGCAAAAATTAATGGAATTGAGGTGACAATAGTTTCGGATAATGGATAAAAGCCTCGGATCACTCCAGATTCTCTTGCTAAGTTCACATCATAAATAGAGCCTTGAAAAATCGCTAGGTAGGAATTACCGATTCTAGCTCCGGCGGATGTTAAAAATTTTCCAGGAGAATTAAGTTGAGCCATAATAGTTGGATCAGAAATAACAATTATTATGCCACCTATAAAGAATGCAAAAATAAATGATAGTGCTGGTAGTAATGTCACTCTTCGAACACTAAATAAAAATTGTTTCATTACTTTATACCAGCCATCATTAGTCCCAGTTTTTCTCTAGAAACATCCGGCCCTACTTCACCTACAATTTCCCCTTTGTATATAACCGCAATACGATCTGCCAATTCAAGTACTTCATCAAGCTCACTACTAATTAAAAGAATTGCTCGGTTAGCACTACGTTCGGCTAGTAACTTCTCATAAACAAACTCAATTGAACCTACATCTAATCCTCGTGTTGGTTGAGATGCAACTACAAGCTTAACCTCTCTAGATAACTCCCGAGCTAGAACAACTTTTTGCTTATTGCCACCTGACAGTGATGATGCGGGATCAAAGATACTCTGAGCTCTAATATCAAACTCTTTTACCAGCCTGGCAGAATTTTCATTTATATAATCTGAATTTAATCGACCTTTTTTAGCTGCTGGATATATGTCATGTACATCTAAAATCAAATTCTCCACAATACTAAAACTACTAATTAAGCCATCTAACTCTCTTGATTCAGGAATATAGGCGATACCCTCTCGCAAAGAATCTTGCACGGTTATTCCTAAGATTTCCTTCTGGTCTAACTTTATTGAGCCTGATACGTGATCTTCTAAATTTACTATTGCTCGAGCTAATTCTGATTGACCATTTCCTTGTACGCCTGCAATAGCCAGAATTTCTCCTGCTCTTACCTGTAATGAAAGAGAGTCAATAATTTTTCTGCCCAAAGAATTTGAAACAGTTAGTTTATTTATATCTAAAATTATTTTTCCGGGCTTAACCTCGGTCTTATTTGGGGCCAGATCAACCTGTCTACCCACCATCATGCTCGCTAGCTCCTCCTGAGAAGTATTAGAAGCTACGGTATTAATAACTTTTCCCAGTCTAATAATCGTAATTTTATCGGCCACTTCTTGAACTTCACGCAGCTTATGGGTAATAAATATTATGGAAGTTCCTTTATTTTTTAATGTGCGCATTATGCTCAATAGCTCATCAGTTTCTTGTGGAGTGAGCACCGCTGTTGGCTCATCTAAAATTAAAACTTTTGCATCATAAATTAGCGCCTTAATAATCTCCACACGCTGTTGAACTCCAACAGGTAGATCTTCAATTAATGCATCCGGATCAATATCAAACTTGAATTCTTCAGCTAATAATTTTATTTTCTTCTTAACCTCATCTAAAGATAAAAATCCACCTTTAGATTGCTCGCGCCCTAAGGCGATATTTTCTGCAACAGTAAATACTGGGATAAGCATAAAATGCTGATGGACCATTCCAATGCCAAATTTAAGAGCATCTGCGGGCTCATTAATTATTACTTCTTTATCTTCGACAAATATTTTTCCAGAGTCAGCATTTACTAAACCATAAACTATATTCATTAAGGTTGACTTGCCGGCACCATTTTCGCCAAGAATTGCATGGATTTCACCACGTGCAACTTTTAAGTCAATAGAGTTATTTGCAATTAATGCACCAAACTTCTTTGTGATGCCCCTTAATTCAATTGACATATTCCCTCTAAACTTTTGAAAAATTAAAAACTGGGTAGGTTAATTTCTAACCTACCCAGTAATTTATTGATTTATTACTCGATTGGATCTAGCGCAAGAATTCTTCCTGCTGCAATATCCTTAGATAGCTGATTAATTTCAGCTTTTAGTTGTGCTGGGATCTTGTTATTCCAAGCTGGAGTTAGTGCAATGGATACACCTTTGTTAGCCATTGTTCCAACATAAGGCTTGCTTGTGAACTTGCCATCATGAGCTTCCTTAATGGTAGCAAATACACCCTCTGCTAATCCCTTAACAACTGATACTGGAGTTACATTTGCATATTGCTTACCAGTATTCATAACTTTTGCATCCACCCAAATAACACTTGACTTCTTAGTTTTTTGGCTATTTGCAGCTGTAGTTGCTTGCATTCCACCAGCAACTGGGAATATAAAATCTGCACCCTGTTGCTCTAATGAGATTGAGGTCTGTAGGGCTTTAGTAGTGTCATCAAACCCACCTAGGAAAGTTCCTGTCTGTGTCTCTGTATTCCAACCTAATACCTGAACATTCTTATTCTTGATTAGATTGTAGTGAGCTACACCATTTGCAAAGCCTTCCATAAATATTGTAACTGTCGGAATTGGTAATCCGCCGTAAGTTCCCACTTTGCCGGTCTTGCTCATGGCTGCTGCCATGTATCCAACAATAAATGAGTTCTCATCAGTCTTGTAGGTAATTGCCTTAACGTTATTACCTAGACCCCAACCGTCAACAAATCCAAACTTAACATTTGGGTTTGCTTTGGCTGCTGCTGCAATAGCATCACCTAATAGGAATCCAACTCCAACAATTAGAGTACATTTCTCAGAAATGAATTTAGTGATATTTGGAGCGTAATCAGCATTTGATTTTGCTGGCGCATACTTAATTGAAGAGGCAAATCCTTTTTGAAGAGCCATTTTGGCACCCTCATATGAGCTCTGGTTAAATGACTTGTCATTAATACCAGCAGTATCTAGTGCAACACAAACCTTTTGCTTAGTCGCACCTTGTGCTGCAGGTGTTACTGCAACAGATGCAACAAGCGAAGTAGCCGCAACGGCTACTACGAATTTAAATGATTTTTTCAAAATCCCTCCCAAGGACTAGTTCCCAAAATAGCTGGGGTTGGTTGTAG
>JBJTJQ010000071.1:0-5926 GCA_046095545.1 Candidatus Nanopelagicus sp. | reverse complement strand
ATTACCTCAACTCGTGGTCACTCAATTACCTCGATGCAGGCGATTTATGTTCCAGCAGATGACATCACCGACCCAGCTCCACACACAACCTTTGCTCACTTAGATGCAACAACAGTGTTATCTCGTCCAATTTCAGAGCTTGGTATCTATCCGGCGGTAGATCCACTGGATTCAACCTCACGTATTTTGGATCCGAGATATATTGGTGAGCATCACTTCAAAGTTGCAAACCGTATTAAGCAAATCTTGCAGCGCTATAAAGATCTGCAAGACATTATTGCAATCTTGGGTATTGATGAACTTTCTGAAGAGGATCGAATTCTGGTGGGAAGGGCTCGTCGTATTCAACGTTTCTTGTCCCAAAATACATTCGTTGCCAAGGTGTTTACTGGATTAGATGGTTCATTTGTGCCACTAACAGAAACAATTGCCGCATTTGAAGCGCTGGCTGATGGTAAGTATGACCATGTACCAGAGCAGGCGTTCTTCATGTGTGGTGGCTTAGATGATGTTGAGCGTAAAGCTGCAGAGCTAGCTAAGTCATAACATGTCTGAGACAGTGCTAAAAGTTGAGGTAGTAACCCCAGAGAAGCGGGTGTGGAGTGGCGAAGCAAAAATGGTTTCAGCTCGCACACTCGAAGGTGATTTAGGAATACTTCCTGATCACGCACCACTTCTTGGAGTATTAGCTGATGGCACTGTTTCAATTAAATCAACAGATGGTACAACTAATGACTTTGTAATAAATGGTGGATTTATCTCAGTTTCGAAGAATAGAGTTTCAATTTTAGGTGAGGCAGAATCAGTTAAAAATTAGTTGTAGCGATGCTCAGTCTCAATAATTCTTACAGTTTTTGAACGGCCTCTAACCACCAGTGAATGACTAATTGCACCAAATGCAGTGTGCCGAACTCCTCTAAGTAGCTCTCCATCAGTTATTCCAGTGGCAGAAAAAAACACATCGTCAGAGGCAACTAAATCATTAGTTGTATAAATTCTAGACAGATCATGGCCAGCATCTTTTGCTGATATTTTTTCACTTTCACTTTGCGGCATAAGTTGTCCCTGAATGACTCCACCAAGCGCTCGCATTGCAGCGGCTGTAACAACACCTTCTGGCGTGCCACCAATTCCCATTAAAATATCAATTCCAGTACCAATGCGGGTAGTTTCTATTGCTGCAGCCACATCGCCGTCTCTAATTAATCTAATACGTGCTCCAGCTTTTCGTAACTCTTTTAGCAAGTCGGTATGCCTTGGTCTGTCCAAAACAATAACTGTAATATCACTTACATCCACACCTTTTGCTTTGGCAACTCTTTTAATATTTTCACCAGCTGGGGCTGTAATATCAATTACAGATGCTGCCTCTGCTCCTGTGACAATTTTGTTCATATAAAAAGCACCCTTAGGTTCAAACATGGAACCTCTTGGGGCTAAAGCAATAACACTTACAGCGCCATTTAATCCGTTTGAGGTTAAAGTGGTGCCATCTATTGGATCAACTGCAACATCACACTCAGGTCCACTTCCGTTACCAACCGGTTCACCATTATGAAGCATAGGAGCGTTATCTTTTTCGCCTTCACCGATAACTATTACACCTGACATATCAACTGTATTAATCATTTTTCGCATTGCAGCCACTGCAGCACCATCTGCAGCATCTTTATCTCCTCTACCTACCCAAGTAGAAGCTGCAACAGCTGCAGTTTCAGTAACTCTAACTAATTCAAGAGCCAAGTTACGATCTGGAAAATTAAATTCTGCTGACATCTGCACCTAAAGATTGGAGTTGGGTAGGAAAATCTGGATAACCGCGGTCAATATGGAATGAGTCCTCAATAATTGTTATCCCATCACTTACTAATGCAGCTAATACCAGTCCAGCCCCTGCTCTAATATCGGTTGCAACCACCGGAGCGGCAGATAGTTGCTCAATTCCAGTAATTGCAGCATGGTGACCATCAACTTGAATCTTAGCTCCCAGGCGCAATAGCTCATTTACAAACATAAATCTTCCTTCAAAAACATTCTCAGTAACCACCGAAGTGCCTTCAGCAATCGAGTTTAAGCTAATAACCATTGGTTGTAGATCTGTAGGAAAACCTGGGTAAGGCAGCGTTGCCACATCAACTGCATGAGGTCTTTTATCCATTTTCACTCTAAATCCATTTTCAGTAGTGGTAACTACTGCACCTGCTTCAACTAATTTATCTAATGGCAACTCTAAGTGGTCGGCTCGACCATTTTCTATTGTGATATCACCTTTTGTCATTGCCGCTGCAAAAGCCCAGGTGCCAGTAACAATTCGATCTGGCAGGGTAGCGTGAGTTGCCGGCTTTAATTCACTAACCCCCTCAATTTTTATTGTGTGCGAACCTAAACCAGAGATTTTAGCTCCCATAGAAATTAGAAACTCACCAAGATCTACTACATCAGGCTCTCTGGCAGCATTCTCAATAGTTGTTACTCCCTTAGCTAAGGTTGCTGCAGTCATAATATTTTCAGTTGCGCCAACACTTGGGAACTCAAGAGTTATAGCTGATCCGGATAAACCATTTTTTGCATTCGCAACTATAAAACCGTGTTCTAACTTAATCTCAGCTCCCATTTCGGTTAAACCGTTTATATGAAAGTCCAGACCACGAGATCCAATTGCATCTCCTCCGGGAAGTGCAACCTCTGCTTGTCCAACTCGAGTTATCAATGGCCCTAATACATTTATCGAAGCCCTTAGTTTTCTAACTAAATCGTAATCTGCGCGATGACCAAGTGTTTTTGGTACATCAATACTTACCGCACCAGCTTTAGCATCAATCTCAATTTTGCAACCTAATCGAGTTAAAAGCTCTGCCATATATTCAACATCTGCGATTGCCGGTAGATTTGTAATTTTAGATTTACCTACCGCTAACAATGATGCCGACATTAATTTAAGTGCAGAATTTTTTGCACCAGAAACTCGAACTGTGCCAGCTAATCTGGCTCCACCTACAACTCGAAAACGATCCATAATCAACCTATTGTAATTGCTCGATGTCAGATATTTGAATCCTAAAAAGTAGTGGTAATCAGATCCTCACGCTCAAATCTCTTGGTCAGCTAAAAAATTAATGCGAAGCACCTGGATCGGTTACTTACTTTCGATAGTCGCCTTAGCAATTTTTAGATCTTTTTCAAAAACTAAGATTTTAGGCCCACTCTTTGTTTGAGATAAGGTAGCTTTTATTCCAACTGACAACAACTTTTGTCGCAACATTTCACCTTCAATATGATTTTTAGGTGAGTGCGCTACTTTAAGTAATCCGTACTCATCATCTGAGCCAATTTTTTTTGGTCTTTCTATTAAAGATCTATTATTTGAAAATGCCCATCTCAAAATTATGGCTAACACTGCAACCACCAGAAAGCCAGAAAATGACTTCAAGAACAATGCATTGTTTATTCCACCGAGCATAGAATCCTTAAAAGTTACCGTTTTATTGGAAGATAAGTATTAGTTGGTATTTTTTCACCTGTGGCTGATTTATGGCAAGTAGCTGAAATATTTCCAACCACGATTCCTGGTCGAGGCACAAGGGGCATTGGGGCAAGGGTTACAGGATCTATTGTTTCTGGCATAAATAATGGTTCATCGCTAATTAAAAGTATATTTGCATAGGTATTGGGATTTAGTGAGCCATAGGTCGTCCGTAAAGTCCCTAGTAGAATTTTCTTACTTGGATCATTTGGGTCACTACCGGAGACGGTTGATTTAATTTCCCACCATTTACAACTGTAATCAGCGGCAACTATTACAGCACCGCAAGCATTGGTTGAGCATTTGATAACATCTTCGGCCAATCGCCGTTTAGCTGAGATCAATCCAACCAACTCTTTACCAGTAGGGATTTTGGCATGGATTCCTTTATTACTTGTAAACCCAACTGGTGGCCAAATTGGTGAAGGTGATGGAATTGGCGTTGCCGTCTTTTTAACTTTTTTCTTCTTTTTAGTTGGTTTTTTTGTTGATTTATTTTTTACTGACTTTTTGGTTGAATCAGGTTTAACAGTGCTCTTTCCAGTGGGCTTTATAGTTGCATTTTTAGATGGAGTTGGCTTTGAACTTGGTTTAGGGGTCGAAGTAGCAGCATGTGCACTAGATCCTAATAAAACTAGAGACAGAGATAAGACAATAAATTGTTTCATGCTCATTCTCTACTCCACTTGAAAGTTCTAATAGCAATAAATAATCCGACGATTAGCCAGATCAGTAATACGATTGCTGTTTTACCAATTTCCCAACTTTGTGCTACCTCTTGAGTTGCAAAATTATCTGGCAAAAAGACTGAGCGCATGCCTTGAGTCAGCCATTTAAGTGGAAATATGGCAGCGAATTGTTGCATCCATTCTGGTAGGGAGGTGAATACAAAAAATACACCGCTAAAAAACTGCAAAATGATTACTATCGGTGAAACAACCGCTGATGCACCTCTACCGCTTTTTGGAACAACCGAAAATGCAATTCCAAGCACCGTTGAGCAGGCACTGCCTAAGAGCACTAGCCAGGTGAAATTCCACCATAGCTGCGAGTCTGAAGGTAAATTTAGGTCGAATACCACTGATCCAAAAAATAAGAGCAGTGCAGTTTGTATAATCATTAAAATTGTTACTAGTAGTGCCTTACCAATGAAGTACGAGGTGACAGACATTGGCGTTCCTCTAAGTCTTTTTAAGGTGCCATCATCTCGCTCCATTGGAATGGTGATTGCAAGTTGCTGAAATCCCGTATTGACTAAGCCGGATGCGATCATGCCTGCTACGAAGTACTGACTAAAGGTCACACCCGGTGCAATAGTGTCTTGAAAAACTGAGCCAAAAATAAAGAGCAAAATTACTGGAAAAAGGAGAGTAAAGACCAAAGATTCTCGCTGGCGCATAAATTGCTTTAACTCTAGAAAGCTTCTTAATACCCCAATTTTTAAAGTATCTTTAAAATTTTTCATTTTAACTCGCCAATCATTCTTAAATAAATCTCTTCAAGATTTGGTCTGAGCACTTGCAGCTCTGGAATTGGGCCATTAAATTGCTTATTTAATCTAATAACCTCATCAGTTGGGTTGGCGGTAAGTATTTCTTTGTTTACTCCATTTTCTAACCAGATAACTTTAGCCGGAGCATTATTTCTACCACCTAAAGTTGTAGGTGGTGCTATTTCAATTATCTTTCCATTGTTTATTACGCCAACTCGGTCAGCAAGCTCTTGTGCTTCATCAAGATAGTGGGTGGTTAGAAGAATCGTAGTTCCTTCTGATTTTAAGGTTCGAATTAAATCCCAAAAAGATCTTCTAGCCTCTGGATCAAAGCCAGTTGTTGGCTCATCTAAAAAGAGCAGCTCTGGCGAGCCGATAATGCCAAGGGCCACATCTAATCTTCTACGTTGACCACCAGATAACTGTCTGGTCTTTGAATTTTCTTTATCGCTTAGCCCAACCGCATTTATTACCTGATGTGTATCCTTTGGATTATCAAAGTAATTTGCAAAGTGAGAAACAATTTCTATTACCGTTAAATCAGCAGCATCATTTGCAGATTGCAAAACTATTCCTATCTTATTACGCCACTTTTGAGCTGCACTTCCTTTAGTGGCTGGATCAAACCCCAATACCTTTATCTCACCAGAGTTTGCGCTGCGATACCCTTCTAAAATTTCAACAGTAGTTGTTTTACCAGCGCCATTTGGGCCCAGAAGAGCAAAAATTTCACCTTGTTCGACTGTAAGGTCGATACCGGCAACAGCGTCCTTATCACCATACTTTTTTACTAAGCCCCGTACCTGTATTGCTGGATTAGTGCTCATGGCGACATCTTTCCCTAATTGGTATTGATTACTCAATTTAATTGGGAGAATAAGCCTGTGAGTCCCCGTAGAAATAAGCCAAAA
>JBJTJQ010000070.1:0-3124 GCA_046095545.1 Candidatus Nanopelagicus sp. | reverse complement strand
TGTATTTACTACCGGCCGGGGCACACCAACTGGCAGTGCGGTAATGCCAACTATTAAGGTGGCAACAAATACCCAAATGGCAACTGCAATTCCAGATATTATCGATTTAAATAGCGGCACCATCGCCGATGGCACCCAAACGCTAGCAGAAAATGGTGAGTTAATTTATAACTTAATTATAGATGTTGCTAATGGGCAATTAACCAAGGCAGAGCTTGGTGGCCATCATGAGTTTAATCTCTCTCGGCTTTACTCCTCATCTTTATAATTATCTATAGTATTTGATTACTCTGCGTAACAATTCACCAATTATCCACAAAGAAAATAAGTAAAGAATCTAGTTAATAATTTTTGGCGATTATTCGCTAATGAAATATAGATTTGCTAAGTCAATTGGTAATTATGGCATCAGTGATGAAAGTGCTGCCTACCTTATCGAAAACAATCAAAGTTTTGCGGTAGGATTATCTCGAGAAGGAAATAAAAAGATTGCCTGGGTTGGATTTGATCAATATGGCATCCGCCTTGAATGTATTGCAATAGTTTTTATCGACGCTCTCTACATAATTCATTTAAAACCAATAGCGGCAAAGGAGGATATCGATGAAATTAAAAAGAGGCTTTGGTAGAAAAGATAAAATAGTAATTGAGCATGTTGATCTTGATCAATTAAATTTAATTGTTGATGGTGAAAAACTCACCGAGGGCAGGGCAGCTGTTATGGGCGCAGAGTTAGCCAAAACGGCCCATCAGATTTTTAGATTAAGGCAACAGAGGTAATTCAGCCTAGGATTGGTTAAATAAAATACTTAAGCGATAAACTATCTTGATGCGCGCACTTTTTATTGAACATGATCATGTCTCACTGGGGGGTCCAATCTGGCGCGCCTTTGAAAAACATGGGTATGAGATTGAGCGTTTTTTAGTAGTACCAGAGAGTGCGTATGGCTCACCAAATATTGATGTTACTTTTCCTATCTTTGCTAATTACGATGTGATTGTGCCGATGGGTGCCCCATATGGGGCGTATGAGGATGAGCGAATTGGTAAGTGGTTACTTCCTGAAATTACTAAATTAAAAGCAGCTCACAATGCCGGCATACCTATATTTGGTATTTGTTTTGGTGGCCAATTAATGGCTAGAGCATTAGGTGGCTCAGTTGCCAAGGCGCCAAAGGCAGAGCTTGGTTGGTATGAGATCCAATCTGATGATAAAACTTTAATCCCAACTGGTCCCTGGTTTGAGTACCACTGGGATAGATGGCAGCTACCAAAGGGTGCAACCGAGATTGCTAGAACTCAGATTGCTAGCCAAGCATTTGTTATGGGTAGAACCTTGGGTGTGCAGTTTCATCCAGAGATTGATCCGCTGGTATTAGAGGAGTGGCTTGGTATGGAGGGTGGTTGTGCTGAGGTGGAGTCGGTTGGGGTTGATGTTGACCAATTACGCAAAGAGACAAAAGAGATACAACCAGCCTCAGATAAACGTGCCTTTGAGTTAGTTGATACCTTCCTGAGAAGAGTTGCTACATCACCTGTTGAATCGGTTGAGTAAAACCCTTAACTCTAAATTAATACTCCAGAATTTCTAGGTGTTTCATATCTTCCTAACTGGCTTTAATCGGAGTAATTTATTTAATTGCAATCAAATGATTGCCTCTTTAAAAACCATAAAGGGGGTGGGAGTGTTACAAATACAAATCCGTTCTCTACATCAAATTAAAGATAAAAGAGTTATTTCCGAAGGACATCCGCCCGCGCCAGCCGGCGCCTAAATTGTTAAGCAATTAAAAATAAGGCCCCGCTAGTTTTCTAGCGGGGCCTTATCAATAATTAATTGATATTTAAGAATTAATTATCTAGCGGGGTGACATACGCACCAGAGATACCACCATCTACCAAGAAGTTACTAGCAGTAATAAAGCTAGAGTCATCGGAGGCTAAAAATGCCACCGCAGCTGCAATCTCACTTGCATCGGCAAATCTGCCCATTGGAATATGAACTAATCTTCTAGCGGCTCGCTCCTTATCTTTAGCAAATAACTCCTGTAGTAATGGGGTATTTACTGGACCTGGAGATAAGGCATTTACTCTGATTCCCTCTCTAGCAAACTGCACACCAAGCTCTCTACTCATTGCCAGCACACCACCCTTAGATGCGGTGTATGAAATCTGAGAGGTGGCAGCTCCCATAGTGGCAACAAAGGATGCGGTATTAATAATTGAGCCCTTCTTAGCTTTTTGCATATAAGGAAGCACTGCCTTGCAACATAAAAAGACACTTGTGGTGTTTACCTTCAATACTCGCTCCCAAGCATCTAAGCCGGTAATTAAGATTGAATCATCATCTGGGGGTGAGATACCTGCGTTATTAAATGCAATATCAATTCGATTATAGGTATCAAAGGCAACCTTATAAAGATTAGCAACCGCTGCTTCATTGGTGACATCACACTTAACAAACAGTCCGCCAACCTCAGCTGCCACCTTATTACCAGTTTCCTCATTGGTATCGGCAACTACAACCTTGGCGCCCTCACTAGCTAAACGTTTTGCTGTGGCATAACCAATGCCACTACCCGCACCAGTAATAACGGCAACTCTGCCCTCAAGTCTTTTGCTCATCTACCTATCCCCTTTTTGTCTAGTTATCTTTTTCTAGTTATCAGTTGCAATAAAAACATTTTTTACTTCGGTAAAACTATCTAGCGCATCTGGCCCTAACTCTCTGCCTAAGCCAGATTGCTTATAGCCACCAAATGGAGTCCAGTAGCGAACTGAGGAGTTTGAGTTAACCGATAGGTTGCCACTTTCAACCGCTCTTGCTACCCGAATTGCTTTAGCTGAATTATTTGTCCAAATCGAACCAGATAAACCAAACTCAGTGTCATTTGCCTTTTTAATTGCATCTGCCTCATCATCAAAGGGTAGTACTGAAACTACTGGGCCAAAGATCTCCTCATTCCAAGCTTTACTCTTTGTATCCTTTGGCAGTAATACAGTTGGTGCCATCCAAAATCCTTTGCCACTTGGCGCACTTCCCGTAAATGCCACCTCTTCACTTAAATACTTTTGGACACTCTCTAGCTGCTTTTTGCTAATTAATGGCCCCATATCCGCACTC
>JBJTJQ010000069.1:0-9766 GCA_046095545.1 Candidatus Nanopelagicus sp. | reverse complement strand
GATTACCTGGACTGGCACTTGGAGTGTTAATGGCGTAACTACGCCAATTAATGGCAATGCAATTACTCAGAGTATTTCAGCCAATATCGATGTGCTAAGTGCCAAATTGAGATTTATCCAGTAATCCACAATAAATAAGCTCACCTACCCACGCAACTAAATTATTTGCCAGCCTTACCCAATGGAAAATAACTTATTACTTGCAGATGAGATCAATCAAATATCAGAAATAAATTATGAAGTAGATGATGTACTCACACTTCAGCGAGCAGGGGCGTTAGCGGTAAACCAATTGGTAGCTGAATTTATTGAGTTTGGGACGGTAGCAGATAATCAATTAATTGCTCAGGTGTTAGTAAGATTTAAGGATTTACAGGTTAGAGATTACGCCATGGGGTTAGTAAATAATGAGAATAAGGATAAGTTATTTAATCTTTGGTATTGGTTAAGTAATTACGCACCAACTGGCTTTATCGCACCGGTGGCTTGCATTTTTGCTGCCTGTGCCTATGAATCTGCTGAGCAGCAGCTGGCTGAGAGTGCGCTGGATCGGGCGATTGGTGATTGTCCAAATTATCCGCTCGCACTTTTACTAAGAAGAGTTTTCAGCGCCGCTTGGCCAAGTAGTAGTTTTGCTGCGATGCGGGCTGAGCTGCACCCACGGATTTGCGCCACATTATTTGGCGGTAGTATTTAATTACCTAATCAACGTTAATTAGAGAAGTGGGTAAGAGAGTAAATTGATAATTGGCATTCCTAAAGAGTTAAAAAATAATGAGTTCCGAGTTGCTGCCACTCCAGCTGGGGTGCATGCCTATGTTGCAGCTGGCCATCAGGTATTAGTGGAAAAAAATGCTGGCCTTGGCTCAGCAATCTTTGATCAAGAGTATGTGGCAGCTGGTGCTCAGATTATTGACACAGCAGATGAGATTTGGCAAACAGCTGATTTAATTCAAAAGGTCAAGGAGCCAATTGAGGTTGAGTATAAGAGAATGCGCAAGGGACAAATTCTTTATACCTACCTACACCTAGCTGCGAATAAGGCTTGCACGCAAGCGGTAATTGATTCTGGTATCACCGCAATTGCCTATGAAACTATTGAGGTGGATGGAACATTGCCACTACTTGCGCCAATGAGTGAGGTAGCAGGGCGAATGAGTGTGCAGGTGGGAGCTGCTGCGTTGCAAGCATCATCTGGTGGGCGGGGAGTATTACTTGGGGGAGTACCAGGAGTTAGGCCGGGCAAGGTAGTTGTAATTGGGGCAGGGGTGGTTGGATTGGCCGCAGCCACAATTGCCCATGGCATGCGAGCTGATGTAACAGTTTTGGATTTAGATATTAAGCGATTAGCAAAGATAGATCAATTATTCTCTGGCACCGTTAAAACTATTGCATCAAGTGCATTTGATATTGAAAATGAGTTAGTAAAAGCTGATTTGGTAATTGGCGCAGTACTAGTTCATGGCGCAAAGGCGCCAAAGCTAGTTTCAAATGCATTAGTGGCAAAGATGAAGCCAGGTTCGGTATTAGTTGATGTGGCGATTGATCAAGGCGGCTGCTTTGAAGATTCACATCCGACCACTCATCAAGATCCAACATATAAAGTACATAACTCAATTTTTTACTGTGTCGCAAATATGCCAGGGGCAGTTCCAGCCACCTCAACCTTTGCCTTAGCAAATGCCACTATTAAATATGGCTTGGCCTTGGCAGGTAAGGGCTGGGAAAAAGCAGTAGCTGATGATCCAAATCTGGCTAAGGGTTTAAATGTGCATGCTGGCAAGATTTACTACGATGCAGTTGCTAAGGCGCACAATCTCTAGTATTTTTCTCCCCAAGGTCACGAGTCTCAGTTTCTAGCCCCGGCTAACTGAGCGGCAACCCTCCACCACGGTGGGGTGCTCCGGGTGAGGACCAGATCGATTGCAAGGTGTAATCGATAAGCGTGGATCGCTAAAAGGAAATTAGGGTCTATCCCTATTTTAATTCGATCCCCTTAAAACAAGGAGGCTACTTTGAGTTACTCATTTGAAACCCAACAAATCCATGCTGGTCAAGTTCCTGATCCAACTACAGGAGCACGCGCACTGCCGTTGTATCAAACAACTTCCTACCAATTCCGTGATACCAAGCATGCCGCTGATCTATTTGGCTTAGCTGAGCTTGGAAATATCTACACCAGAATCATGAATCCAACTCAGGATTCAGTTGAGCAACGCTTAGCCGCCTTAGAGGGCGGTGTGGCAGCTCTACTTGTTTCATCTGGTTCAGCTGCGACCGCTTATGCGATCATGAATGTGGCTCAAGCTGGAGATCACATTGTTTCATCACCATCTTTATACGGTGGTACTTACAATCTTTTCCATTACACATTACCTAAGTTTGGAATCGACGTTACTTTCGTGGATAACCCAGAGGATCCAGAGAGTTGGCGCAAAGCGGTTAAGCCAAACACTAAGGCATTCTTTGGCGAGACGATTGCTAATCCAAAAAATGATGTGTTAGATATTGAAACTATCGCAAAGATTGCCCATGAAAATGAGGTGCCACTAATTGTTGATAACACTGTGGCAACACCATTCTTAATTAAGCCAATTGAGTGGGGTGCTGATGTGGTGGTTCACTCAGCAACTAAATTCCTCTCTGGTCATGGCACAGCTATTGTGGGTGCGATTGTTGACTCTGGAAAGTTTGATTACGCCAGATATCCAAATCGATTTAAGAGCTTTAACGAGCCAGATCCTTCCTACCATGGTTTGGTTTACGCTCAAGCACTTGGCGTTGGCTCTGCATTTGGTGCAAATCTCTCTTATATATTTAAGATTCGCCTAACTCTACTTCGTGATATAGGCGCAGCAGTTTCACCATTTAATGCTTGGTTACTGGCCCAAGGTTTAGAGACCTTGTCGCTACGCATGGAGCGACATGTTGAAAATGCAAAGGCGATCTCTGCTTGGTTGGAAAAACATCCTCAGGTAGAGAAGGTTAATTACGCATCCTTGCCTTCCTCTAAGTGGCACAAATGGGCAAGTAAGTACTGTCCAAAGGGCAGCAGCTCAGTTCTATCTTTTGAAATTAAGGGTGGAATTGAAGCCGGTAAGAAGTTCATTGAAGCGCTAAAGCTTCACTCACATGTGGCAAATATTGGTGATGTTCGAAGCTTGGCAATTCATCCGGCCTCAACTACCCACTCACAATTAACACCAGATGAGCAGTTGACTGCTGGTGTTACTCCAGGATTAGTTCGACTATCTGTTGGTATTGAAACAGTCGCAGATATTCAAAAGGATCTTGAAACTGCTTTTGCGGCAGCTAAGTAATTTAATCTCTTTAAATTTTCGTTTAAAAAGATTGGCTTACTAAAATGAGCAAAGTTAATCCGGCAGTTACCGGGGCATGGCTAGAGAGCCATCACCCCGGTGATCGCCAATTTCTAAAAATTGGTGATTTAGCGCTGGAGTCAGGTGAGGTATTACCGGATATTACGATTGCTTACCAAAGTTGGGGCAGATTAAATGCAACAGGTGATAATGCAATATTAGTAAACCATGCCTTAACTGGCTGGGCAGATGTTAATGGTTGGTGGCCCCAGATGGTTGGGTCTGGTCTGCCATTTGATACTGATAAATACTTTGTGGTTTGTCCAAATGTAATTGGTGGCTGCCAAGGAAGTACTGGTCCATCCTCATTGGCTCCAGATGGAAAAAGATGGGGCTCAAGATTTCCATCATTAACAATCAGAGATATGGTGGCAGCTGAGCTTGCCTTTACTAAAAAAATTGGGGTAAGTAAATATCAGCTATCGGTTGGTCCATCCTTAGGTGGTATGAGAAGTTTGGAGTGGGCGATAGATCATCCAAATTTAATTGGTTCGATCTGTACTATTGGCTCATCTGCAGTTGCTACTGGTGATCAAATTGGTACGGCCACAATTCAAATTCGAGCAATAAAGAGTGATCCCTACTTTAATAATGGGGATTACTATGACCAAGATATTGGACCAATTGAGGGTTTGGGAATTGCTCGAAGAATTGCGCATCTGACCTATCGAACTGAATCTGAGATGGATGTTCGCTTTGGTCGAGAGTTGCAAGGAGATGATACGGGCCGGTTTGCAGTTGAGTCCTACCTAGATCATCAAGCACAAAAGCTGGCCAAAAGATTTGATGCTAATACCTATATTTCGTTAACCGAGGCGATGCTCTCCCATGATGTTGGCCGAGATCGTGGCGGGGTGGCAGCCGCCCTCTCTAAGATTAAGGTGCCACTGCATATAGTCTCAATCGATAATGATCGATTATTTCCACCTAGGTTGCAGCAGGAGATAGCAGAGCTGGCCCCATCGGTTTCCACCCTTCACACCATCTCCTCCCCATTTGGCCATGATGGTTTCCTGATCGAAGTCGAATCTGTGGGTCAAATCATCAAAAATGCGCTCAACTTGGCAAAAATCTCAAATTAATCAATTTGGATGTGCATTTAACCCTGTGGACAATTTATAATATAGCCAGGAAGTCAGGCGGTTTAAAGTTAAACCGCAAAAAGTAAGACTTCAAAAACAAGGGATGAATTGTGGCTGTATCTCGTGCGCCCAAAAAAGGTGCCAAGGCTAGTAAATCTAAGAGTAAGCCTGCTGCAAAAAAGAATTTGCCAAAAAAATCTAAAGTAAAAAAAGGTAAACCTGCCAAAAAGGTTGAAAAGGTTCCATTAAAAACCAATCTTGAGGCTAAAGATGTAGCCCAAATTATGAAGGTAAAAAATTTAGTTATTCAGCAAAAAAATGTCTTGAGTGAATTGGCATCAAGGGGCGTTACAAATATTCATCGGATAGTTAAAAAAGCAGATCAAGACCTGGTTTTGATAGCGCGTGAGTTAGAAAGTACCGTTCCAAAACAGATCGAAAAATTGCGCAAGGCAGGCCTTGGCTCTCCTTATCGAATGCTAAAGAAGACTGAGTTAGCCCTAGTTGCACCCCCGGCGCCAAAGCCAAGTGCAGCGCCAGCTAGCAAGGGTGAAAAGATTTCTAAGGTAAAAATTGATGGTGAAGAGGTTGAGTTAGAAGAGGTTGAGTTAGAGGATTTAGATAGCTTAATTGAGGAGAAAGAGGAGTCACCGGCCGAGGATGGTGCCTCAGAGATTAGAGTAGTAAATGTTGCTGAAGAGTCACAAAATGAAGAGAACTCATTTGTGCTTAAAGATTCCGAAGAGGATGATGCTCCTGCACAAACTGTATTAACCGCTGGTGCAACTGCCGACCCGGTAAAGGATTACTTAAAATTAATTGGCCGAGTACCGTTATTAAATGCTGAGCTTGAGGTATCACTGGCGCAATCTGTTGAGGCTGGTCTTTTTGCTGAGGAGAGATTAGCAAATGATAAGAAGATGGATAAGAAGTTAAAACGCGAGTATCAACAAATTGTGTTAAATGGTCGTCGAGATAAAAACCATCTACTTGAAGCAAATCTTCGCTTGGTCGTTTCGCTAGCTAAGCGCTATACCGGACGCGGAATGTTGTTTCTAGATCTTATTCAAGAAGGTAACTTGGGATTAATTCGCGCGGTTGAAAAGTTTGATTATACAAAGGGTTATAAATTCTCAACCTATGCCACCTGGTGGATTAGACAGGCAATTACTAGAGCGATGGCAGATCAAGCTAGAACTATTCGTATTCCAGTACACATGGTTGAGGTTATTAATAAGTTAGCCCGGGTTCAGCGGCAGATGTTGCAAGATCTGGGTCGGGAGCCAACACCGGAGGAGTTAGCAAAAGAATTAGATATGACCCCAGAAAAAGTGGTTGAGGTGCAAAAGTATGGCCGGGAGCCAATTTCACTTCACACCCCACTTGGCGAAGAGGGCGATAGTGAATTTGGTGATTTGATTGAAGACTCAGAGGCGATTGTGCCAGCTGATGCTGTTTCTTTCACTTTATTACAGGAGCAGTTGCACTCAGTATTAGATACTTTATCCGAGCGTGAGGCCGGTGTAGTAGCAATGAGATTTGGCTTAACCGATGGTCAGCCAAAAACTTTAGATGAGATCGGAAAGGTTTACGGAGTAACCCGTGAGCGTATTCGTCAGATTGAATCTAAGACTATGTCTAAATTACGCCACCCATCTCGTTCCCAAGTACTTCGGGATTACCTAGATTAATCAAGTTAAATAAATTGGAGAAAATATGAGCGAGAAGATAAAGATGCAGTTTAAGAAAAATGGCTCAATTCGAGTAACTGGCACCGTTGATTTTGTGGACGCTGATGGAAATGTTCTTGAGAGCAAAACAGATTTTTCACTATGTCGATGCGGAGCATCAAAAGAGAAGCCGTTTTGCGATGGCAGTCATCGCGAGGTTGGATTTACTACAGATTAATTGGCAGATTGTTTAGCTAACTTTTCACTTTCATCTTGAATAGTAGCCACAACAGGTTTTAGCCCCTCAGCATAAGTTTTTGCATGGTGAGCACAAAATAATAGTTGGCCACCTGAAACTAAGATCGCTCGGACATAAGCTTGGGCACCGCAACGATCACAACGATCCAATGAATTCAATGGAGTTTGCTCCATCGTTATCTGACTGCTCATCGCCTTGCCGCCTCTCTTAGATTTACTGCTAGGGGAACATCAAACCATGAATACTTTATTCCCGGCTTGGAATTTGGTTTCAATTAAGTAAATTTTTTGCTCAAATACTGAGAATTTGTTGTCAATATCTCATTTTTGTATCAATTCGGCATAAATACGGGTCAATCTCGGCGCGGATCATCTGTTGGTGGTACAAGCCTCGATAACCTTACCAACCGTGGCAACTAAGATCTCAAAAGCAGATGATGGAACTTCTGCCGCCATTATTAGTACTTATACTGCTAAAGATTTATCAGTTCTAGAAGGTTTAGAGGCGGTTCGTAAACGTCCGGGAATGTATATCGGTACCACCGATTCTCGCGGTCTTATGCATTGCTTATGGGAAATAATTGATAACGCAGTTGATGAAGCGCTAGCTGGGCATTGTAAGAAAATTGAAATTAATTTAGAAGCTGATGGTTCAGTTGAGGTGCATGATGATGGTCGGGGTATTCCAGTCGATAAAGAGCCAAAGACTGGGCTAACTGGTGTTGAAGTGGTTATGACTAAATTACATGCCGGTGGAAAATTTGGTGGCGGCTCCTATGCAGCCTCAGGTGGATTACATGGCGTGGGTGCATCAGTAGTAAATGCTTTAGCCTCCCGATTAGATGTTGAAGTGGATAGAGATAGCAAAATTTATTGGATGTCATTTAAGCGGGGACATGCTGGTATTTTTGATGGGGATGGGCCAAATGCAAGTTTTACTGAAAAATCAGGACTTAGAGTTATTGGCAAGGTTTCCTCTAAGGTAACTGGCACCCGAATTAAATGGTGGTTTGATAAACAGATATTTTTGAAAGAGGCTGAGTTATCAATCGAAGATATCTATGCCAGGGCAAGACAAACCTCATATTTAGTTCCCGGATTAACCTTGGTGGTAAATGACAGTCGCACCAAAGCTAAAACCAGTGAGACATTTTCTCACAAAGGTGGCATCTCTGAGTTCTGTACATTCCTAAGACCGGATGATCCAGTTGGTGAAGTAATTCGAATTTCAGGTAGCGGTTCATATACTGAGAATGTTCCAGTCTTAGATGAAAAGGGTCATATGACGCCAACTGAGGTAGAGCGTGAGATGGGTGTTGATATCGCTATGCAGTGGGGCAATGGCTATGAACCAACGGTTGCTTCCTTTGTAAATATTATTGCTACGCCAAAGGGCGGCACACATGTAGCAGGTTTCGAACGAGCATTAACTAAAGTAGTCAATGATGCATTGCGAGCAACTAAAACTTTAAAGAACAATGAGGCGGATGCAATAAAAGATGATGTGCAAGAAGGATTAACTGCAGTTGTCACAGTTCGAATGTCTGAACCACAATTTGAGGGTCAAACTAAAGAGGTTTTAGGAACGGCAGCAGCTGCCAAAATTGTTGGCCAAGTAGTTGCTGATGAGATGAAAGCTTTTTTTAACACGACTAAGAGAGTGGATAAGGCCACTGGGCGGCTGATTTTGGAGAAAATTGCCAATGCCTCTAGAACAAGAATTTCAGCCAGAGCCCATAAAGATTTGCAGCGTCGTAAGAACGCACTGGAAAGCTCCTCTTTACCAACCAAGTTATCTGATTGCAGATCTGATGACCCAACAAGAACAGAGTTGTTTATTGTTGAAGGAGACTCAGCTCTTGGTACTACAAAGGCGGCCAGAAACTCAGAGTTTCAAGCAATTTTGCCAATCAGAGGAAAGATATTAAATGTTCAAAAAGCATCGCTTTCGCAAATGCTTGAAAATAATGAGTGTGCTTCAATTATTCAGGTAATTGGAGCTGGCAGTGGTAAATCATTTGATATCAATGATGCCAGGTATGGTCGTGTAATCCTTATGTCTGATGCTGATGTTGATGGTGCTCATATTCGCTGCCTTCTTTTGACATTGTTTAACTCCTATATGCGACCGTTAGTTGAAGCGGGGCGAGTATTTGCTGCCATTCCACCACTGCATCGAATTGAAGTAATCGGTGGCAAAAAGGGAGAGGTTTTCTATACCTACTCAGATGATGAGATGAAAAAAGTAATTGGCCAACTTAAAAAAGATGGCAAAAGATGGAAAGAGCCGATCCAGCGCTATAAAGGATTAGGTGAGATGGATGCGGATCAATTGCGTGAGACCACTATGGATCCTGAGCACCGCACCCTGCGCAGAATCACTATGAAGGATGTGACCAAAGCTGAAGCAATGTTTGAATTATTAATGGGTAATGAGGTTACGCCAAGAAAAGATTTTATTTCTAACGCTGATATTGATAGAGAGCGAATTGACGCTTAATCAATAGTTACTAGATCAAAATACTCATCTTTCCATAAATCCTCATCACCATCTGGCAGAAGCAGTACTCGCTCTGGTTTTAGTGCTTCAACAGCGCCAGCATCGTGGGATACTAAAATTACTGCGCCTTGATACTCAGTAAGAGCGCCAAGGATTTCCTCTCTAGAAGCTGGATCTAAGTTATTTGTTGGCTCATCTAATAGCAATACATTTGCCGCGCTTACTACCAATAATGCCAAGGCCAATCTGGTGCGTTCGCCACCACTTAAGACCTTAACCTGTTTATGAACATCATCTCCGGTGAATAAAAATGAACCTAATACATTTCTCGCTTCAGGCTCTCTAATATCTTTAGTCGCACTCAACATATTCTCTAAAACTGTTCGCTCGTAATCTAGGGTCTCATGCTCTTGAGCGTAGTATCCGATTTTTAAACCATGCCCAGCCTCTACCTGACCAGTATCTGGTTGTAAATCGCCGGCTAAAATTCTAAGTAGAGTTGTTTTTCCAGCGCCATTTAAGCCAAGAATCACCACTCTAGATCCCTTATCAATTGCCAACTCTACATCGGTAAAGATTTCAAGTGAACCATATGATTTAGATAATTCACTTGCAGTAATCGGTGTCTTTCCACAAGGAGCAGGTGTTGGAAAGCGAAGTTTTGCAACTCGATCAACTTTTCTAACCTCCTCTAAACCACTTCGTAATTTTTCTGCTCTTCTGAGCATGCCTTGGGCAACACTTGCTTTACTTGCCTTTGCTCGCATCTTTTCACCCTGTTTTTGTAGAATTTCAGCCTTCTTTTCAGCATTAGCTCGCTCACGTTTTCTTCTATGTTCATCTGCCTCTCGCTGGAGCAAGTAGTTCTTCCAGCTC
>JBJTJQ010000068.1:0-4314 GCA_046095545.1 Candidatus Nanopelagicus sp. | reverse complement strand
ATACAAGACTGACCGGCATTTGCCATAGCAGACCAGAGTGAATACTCCGCGGCTAATTTAATATCAGCATCACTTGCCACAATTACTGGATCTTTACCACCACACTCAAGAACTACGGGAATCATTTGTTGTGCACAAGAGGCGGCAACCTTTTTAGCAGTTCTAGTTGAGCCAGTAAATGAAATTTTGTTTACTTTCGATTCAGTAAGTGCCTTTCCAGTATCAGGTAATCCGGTAATGGTAGAAAGAATGTTTTCAAATGGTGCTATTTGAGAAAATGAATCAGATAACCACTTGCCAACGCCAGGAGTGAATTCAGATGGTTTGAATACTACTGAATTTCCGGCAGCCAGTGCATAAGCAATAGATCCGATTGGTGTAAAGATTGGATAATTCCATGGACCAATTACTCCAACCACACCAAGAGGGGATCTTTGTACTTTAGCTTTCATATTAAACATTAATAGGCCTGAAGGGCGAACCTGATCTCGCAAAATTTGCTGCGCATGTTTTGCCGCCCAAGAAATATGATCAATTGCAATTGATACCTCTAAGGTTGCATCACCAAGTGGCTTACCACACTCGGTTGCAACAAGTTTTGCAATCTCTTCCTGATTTTTAGTTATATAGGAAGCCCACTTAAGTAGGGTGCGCTTGCGTGCGGTGAATCCAAACTCTTGCCATCTTTTAGCAGCAATTTGTGCCGCATCGACAACTGCAAAAACCTCACTACTTGAAAAGTTTTTATACTCTGCTTGCAGCTGACCGGTTTTTGGGTCAAGCTTTTGAAAGGTAGCATCTGAACTCATGAGGTAAGAGTAAACTCTTTTCGTGCCAGAGTTAATTCGCCCTTCAACGGTACTGCCGGCAAGCCGCAGGCCAATCACGATTAAAACAAGTGATGGACTCAATTTAATTGGCGAAATTGCCACCCCACTTAGTCAGATCACCGCATCACTTTTGATGCTCCATCCAAATCCATCTGGCGGTGGAATGATGGATTCTCATATCTATAAAAAAGCTGCTAATCGATTACCAGCTTTAGCCGGAATTGAAGTAATTAGATTTAATACCAGAGGCACAAAAAGTGAGGCTGGCCAAAGTCAGGGCGAGTATGACTTCGGCAAATCTGAAAGATTAGATGTGTTAGCAGCTATTGAGCAGTGTTTTACTCAAGTCCAAGTCAAGGATTTATATGTGATTGGCTGGTCTTTTGGTTCTGAGCTAGCTCTGCAGTATGCCAGAGATAAAAGAATAAAAGAGTTAATTCTATTAAGTCCACCAATGCTTTCAACTACTGATGAAGATTTAGATTTTTGGGCAAAAGATGGCCGACAAATTACTGCACTCATTCCAGAGCATGATGATTATCTAACACCTGATCAGGCAAGAGTAAAGTTTTCTAAAGTACCAAATTTCAAGCAAATTGATGTTAAAGATGGAAAGCATCTTTGGATAGGTGAACCAATGGTTCATAGAGTTTTAAGTGAGATCGTAAGAGTAATTGCTCCAGATAAGTTGCCACTACCGACTGAAGTTTAAGATTGTTCGGTTTTTGGAAAAACTACTTCATCTAAAATCAGTAATACAGCGGCCGCAATTGGGACAGCTAATAAACCGCCAACTAAACCCAATAATGATGTTCCTAATAGGGCGGCAATAATTGTGACCAATCCTGGTAGTGCCAATGATTTTCGCATAATTCTTGGTGTGATCAAATAATTTTCAATTTGAACATAAATAATATAACCAGCTAGGGCAATGATTGCAGTAGATGGAGATTTAGTTAATGAAACTAAGGTTACTATTGTCATTCCGATAAAGTGGCCAATTAAGGGAATAAAGCCACAAACTAGCACTACCATAGCCAGTGGACCTGAATAAGGCATATTAATTATTAAACCAAGCGTTAAAATAAAGATTGCTGCTAAGGCTGCAATTATTGCTTGTCCACCAACAAATGATCCAACTCTTGAGATAATTGCATTACTTAACTTAGATACGCGATCTCGCCTACTTGCTGGTACAAATTTTAAACCAATTTGAATAACTTGCGGCAGCGATGCTAAAAAATAAAGAGTTAATATCAATATAGTTAAAGCCGATACTAAGCCAGAAACTACTGCTTTACCGACCCCTATAACGCCACCAAAGGCAGTAATTGCAAATTCACCATCTTTAATTATTGAATCAATTCTATTTTGTAAAGAATCAACTACACCAAAGCGATTATTTAAATCATTTATAAAGGCATTATTATTTAAATCCTTTACTAGCTGAGGAGCATTACTTATAAGTTGATTACCCTGCTCTACTAAAGGTGGTGTAGCCACGGCAATAAATATTGAGACAAATAACAAAACCAATCCCATAACCACACCAACTGAGCCAGCTCGATTTAAGCCACGGTTTTGGAAATACAAAACAGCTGGATTTAAACCAGCAGCAAGAAATAGTGAGACTATGATCAAGATAAAAACTGCACTAGCTGAAGCAAGCGCCTGTAGAACTGTGAGAGCAACCAGTGCTCCTGCGGTAACCATAAAACCAAAGTAAAACGGGCGAGTGGTATCAACTGGCAATCCTGGTTTACCAAAATCCTCACGCTTTTTGACAGCAGGTTTTCGCCGATTTAGCTCGGCAAATTTGGCACTAACTCGAGGTTTTTTAAATATCGCCACAATGCAATTTTATCCACCTTTTTTGCAATTACTTACCGCATTGATTAGATGGTAGATGTTAAATAAGAGAGAATATGACCATGAGTGGGCTAAGAATTAAAGGATTGGGTGAGGAGATCGCCACCTTAGCAGGCCTACCTTGGGATCAACCGCTGGAGAGCTGGCCAGAAGATGAAGTATTAACTTCAATGCGAGGTATCTCCCGACATGTGGTTCGATTAATAAGGTCTAACCCTAAGCAAAGTAATAGCGAGATTTTTGCAGTTAAAGAGACAGTGCCTGAATTTGCCAATCGCGAGTACACATTACTTAGAGATTTAAATCAAAGAACAGCACCTTGTGTTGAACCGGTCGCAGTAATTGAGGGCAGAGTTGATAAAGATGGTAATGAACTACCTGCTGCATTAGTTACTAAGTATCTGCCATACTCACTTCCATACCGAGTAATTTTAAGTGGCAGCGTTACCCCAACTGAGATTTTAAATATGGCAAATGCTTTAGCTTTACTCTTAGTCAGAATGCATCTACTTGGTTTTTGGTGGGGCGATTGTTCACTATCAAATACACTATTTAGAAGAGATGCCAATGACTTTGCTGCTTACCTAGTCGATGCTGAAACTGGTGAGTTTCATAAAACTTTAAGTGATGGCCAAAGAGAGCATGATTTAGAACTAACCCACTTTAATGTGGCTGCTGAGTTAGAGGATCTGGCGGTAGCTGGCGTATTATCTAAGGATATTAATCCAGTTCGAGCTTCCGATGGTGTAATTAAGCGATATCGAAGATTATGGAAAATGCTCAAAGAGCCACAAATATTAGATGCTTCAGATCGCCAGGCAGTAGAGCGGGCAATGCGATCATTACAAGATTTAGGCTTTGCCGTTGAAGAGGTTGAGGTAACTACTGCCGGTGATAAAGGTTCAATTAAATTCCAGCCGAAGCTGGTAGCTGCTAGATACCATGCAAATAGATTAGAAGAGTTAATGGGATTACAAGCCGAGGAGTTACAAGCTAAACGATTGCTCGCCTCATATGATCGTTACAAGGCAAGAGAGTTTCCACCAAGCACACCTCATGCAATCGTTGTTAAGCAGTGGTTATCCGATGTATTCAAACGAGTCGTTAATCAAGTGCCAGATAACTTAAAGGGACGAGTAGAGCCAGCCCAGTTATTTCATGAAGTTCTGGAAAATAGATGGTATTTAGGTGAAAAGTTAGGTCGAGATGTGGGTCTTGATTTTGCAACTCAGGATTATATTGAGAAGGTTCTCCCTTATCGAATGGATTCAGGAGTGGTTGTTGGCAAATGAGTTTTAATGGGGCGCTCCCACCACGGGGTGGGGCAAATTTCGGAAATGTATTTGATTTGTCAACATTAAAAAAGTCAGAGCAACCAGACCTACCAATTCCTGGCGTGTCTGTCACACAAGAGAATTTAGTTTCAGAGTTTGTCAGCAAATCTAAAGAAAAAGTTGTGGTCCTACTTTGTTGGTCGCCGAGAAGTGCGCAGTCAAAAGAGATCTTAGAAACTCTAGGCAAGTTAGAAAATGCAGACCAAGGTGCCTGGTTGCTTGGCACTGTAGATGTTGATGCTCAGCCACAGGTGGCGCAAGCATTACAGGTAAAGGCTGTT
>JBJTJQ010000067.1:0-3777 GCA_046095545.1 Candidatus Nanopelagicus sp. | reverse complement strand
ATTGGCTCGAGAGCTTCATGATGGTTTGGCACAAGAGCTTGCTGCAGTTGGATATCAACTAGATCAAGTAGTAGGTGATTTGAGCCTGGACAATAGTAATCGCCGGGTGATTAGGGAGATTCGCTCAACTCTTTCTGGTGTTATCAAACAAGTCCGTGATGAAATATTTGAACTACGAGATAATTCAAGTAAATCTTCAACACTTCAAATAAGTGAACAAGTTGGTTCAATTTTAGAAAACTCCAATATCGAATTAATCTTTACCGGCCAAATTCAATTGCACTCCACCATTAAATTTGATGTACTGCGGGCGATTAGAGAGCTGGTTATCAATGCTAAGCGCCACTCTGGATGTTCTAAAATCACGATCAATTTAGAACCAGAAAAAATAACAATTATTGATAATGGATCCGGGGGTGCCAAAGATAGAAATGAAGGTTTTGGCTTAACTGGGGTTAGTGAACGGATGCAGTTAATTGGGGCAAAAGTAAATATCCATTCAAATTCTGCTGGCACTAAGGTTGAAATTGTATTAAATTGATAAAAGTAATCTTAGTTGATGATCACCCACTTATCAGAAAAGGATTAAGTCAAGCGTTAAATAAGAATGAGATAAGTGTGATTGGCGAAGCCTCATCCTTAAGTGAAGGGGTGGCCCTACTTAACTCAACTGCCCCAGATATCTGCATCGTTGATTTAAATCTCGGATCAGCTAGTGGTATTGAATTAATCAAGGCAGGTGTGGCTCAAAATCCGAACTGTGCTTTTGTGGTTTTAAGCATGGAGGATGAATTAGATACTTTAATGAGTGCAAAAGCTGCTGGTGCTCGGGCATACATAACTAAAGGTGCACCGATCGAGAATCTAATTGAGGTCGTAAAAACGGTGTCTAAGGGCCAAAATGATTTTATAAAACTAGGCAGTTTTAAAGAAGGTGCTAAGCGAAGAGAGTTTGGCCTAACTGAGCGAGAGTTAGAGGTGCTACAACTGCTTTCCTCAGGTGCAACCGCATCAGCTATGGCAAGTATGCTCTTCTTGACTGAAGCGACGATTAAGTCTCACCTGGCTGCGATTTATCGAAAACTTGAGGCTGCTAATCGAGCCCAAGCTGTGAGTATTGCCATTTCCGAAAAATTAATTCTTAAATAATAATTTATTAAATTTATCTGACCAAATTGAAATTTGCCAATTATCAATTACCCATCCTCTACCAGCCTGGCCCATCTGCTTTGCTCGAATTGGGTCATCTAGTAATTTGCAGATTGCATCTGCAATCTCATCTGAGCTGGTACCATCAACAATTAGGCCAGTGACATCCTTAAGGACTGCATCTGGCGCACCCCCTGAGTTACCAGCAATTACCGGCAGACCACAAGCGCTAGCCTCTAGGTAAACAATGCCTAGCCCTTCAACCTCTAATCCAAAAAATCGTGATCTAACTGGCATGGCAAATATTTCACCTAAGCTTATGTAAGCAGGCAAATCAATGTGTGAAACTTTTCCAGTAAACGCAATATTGTTTGTGACACCTAATTGTCTAGCTAAGTTTTGTAACATGCTTTTTATCGGGCCATCACCGACGAATAGTAAAACTGCATCTGGATGTTTAATTAATACCTTCGGTAGAGCCTGGATTAACTGATCTTGCCCCTTACGGTGCACCAATCGTCCGACTGAAACAATGACCCTTCTTTGATCAAGTCGATGTTTAACAATTAACTGCTGATTTTTAGGCTGTGGAGAAAAATACTCAGTATCTATTCCTGGTGCAATCTGAATAAATTTGCTCTCACTGTTTTCTAATTTCATTAGTACACTCTTGGTATGCGCCCCTAAATATCCTAAGTAATCCACCTGTTTTACTATTTTTTGCATCAAGGATCTTAGGATAAAAATACGAGACCACCACAACTCATGCCCATGAGTAAGTGCGATGATATGTTTGGCACCAGCAGCTCTTAAATTTCCTGACATCAGCGCTAAGGGTGCAGCTGCTCCAAACCAGACACGGGTTATCTGGTAATGCTTTAAAATTTTGGCTGCTTTTCTAGTGATCCGCGGTGTGGGCAGTAAAATTTTGGCGCGGTCTCGAATTACTTCAACTCCATGTTTTTCAAATAATTGCTTATCAAACTCAGCAGCCCCCGGTTGGGAGGATGTATAAACTATTAATGAATCTTTAGGTAATCCGGCGATTAGGCCCAGAATAAAAGTTTCAATTCCCCCGGCTCTTGGTCCTAAATCATTTGTGACCAATAAGACTTTTTCCAAGTTATAAACGGCGAGCCCCGATGTAAGGTTTTCTTCCCATGTCCATGGTTGCGATCTTTACTCGACTACCGGATCTAGGGGCGTGCAACATTCGATTGGGCCCTAAGTAAATAGCCACATGAGAGATTGGCTTACCAAAAAATACTAAGTCCCCCGCTTGCAATTGATTTCTTGGAATTGCTTTGCCATATCGGTATTGCGCTCGTGATGAGTGCGGCAATGAAACCCCAGCGGCTGCAAAGGCGCGCATAGTTAGACCAGAGCAATCCCAGTAGGTAAGCCCTGATGCCCCAAACACATACTTATCTCCGATTTGAGCTAGGGCATATTTTATTGCGGTACCAGCCCTGCCAGAGACGCCAGCGTATTTTCCGCCTTCAGCTAGAGAATTTTGCTGATCGGCATTTTCTTGATCCTCATTTAATCGAGCAAGCCGCTCCCGTTCGGCAGCGGTTAACTTGGCCAGAAGTTTTTCAGCCTCCGCTAATTTTGAGTTTGCAATTGCTAATTGCTTTTTAAATCTCGCTTCAGCCGCCTTTACTAACGCTAATTTATCGCTTACGGTAAAGGTAGTTGCATTTAGTCTTTGGGTTGCAGTTGAAAATTTCTTTAAGTCCTCACTCTTCTTTCTGGTTATCGCTTCTAGCGCACCGGCTGATGATAAATAAAGTTGTGGATCCGTTGAAAATAAAAGTTCAAGAGATTGACTTAATGGTCCGGCCTTATACTGCTCAGCCGCTATAGCACCAATAGTTTTATTCATCTGCTTAATAGATTCACCCTGTTGGCTTGCTTGTTGTTGCACCGAAGTTAATGCTTTAGTTAATTTTGATAATTGATACTTTGCCTCTTGGGCACCTTCAGCTGCGGTAGTGGCTTGCTCTTCTAAATCCCTAACTCGACCCTGCACCTCAATTAAGGATGGCGCAGCATTTGCTGGAATGGGTAGCAATATGCCAGCTGCCACAAAAAAGGCCATAGCTGCTCGAAGAGTTAACCTCATTAATAAAGGCTAACCACCGAAATAGGTAGAACTCAACCTAACTCAAGCGTAAGGTGCTGAGAATTACCCAAAACTTAAGGCTGCTAAGCGGGGTTTATGCATATACTGCTAAAGCGTTGCTAACCGGCCCGCCCTGGCTTAAATCTAAGAGGGGGCACCATCCCAGCAGTGGAAAGATGATTGATCGCTCTTTGATCTTGATCTGAGAACTCAGCAGTTTTGCCAGGAAGTGGCTTTATATTAAGCAAGACAGTAATTACACAATCACTGCAAGCTATGTTTTTCATAGTGCAACTATCACAATTGATTATCATAGAAAATAAGGTTACCTGCCCCTACTGACACTGACGGTAGCCTGTGCTCATGAAGCCATTAATCGTTACCGCCAATCTGATTGTTGGGCATGATGGCTCCACCACTTTAAATGGCTCATCAACTGCACTCTCTACTGAGGCAGATCGATTGCGGTTTCATCAATTAAGAGATCATCAAGAGTTAATTAT
>JBJTJQ010000066.1:0-4156 GCA_046095545.1 Candidatus Nanopelagicus sp. | reverse complement strand
ATATTTCCAAGCTGCCCACAAGGGTGTAGAGCGTGCATGTAAAGAGTTGAAGGCAACTTGTGCTTACAAGGGCCCAACTGAAATTACTGCAGCAGCACAGGTAAAAGAAATTAACGCAGCTGTACAAGGCGGATACAACGTATTAATCGTTGCCGCTAATGACAAGGATGCGCTAGTTCCAGCACTTAAGGCAGCAATGAAGAAGAAGGTAACAGTTGTTACTTACGATTCAGATGTTGCACAAGCTGGTCGTTCAATATTCGTAAACCAAGCTTCATCAGAGGGTATCGGACAAGCTCTTGCTAAGTCTGCTTCTGATCTTGCTGGTGGATCAGGTGATATCGCGATTCTTTCAACAACTCCAGATGCAACCAACCAGAACGTTTGGATTGATTTCATGAAGAAGGAGCTTGCTGCTAAGTATCCAAATGTTAAGGTTGTAGCAACTGCTTATGGTCTAGATAAGCCAGAAGAGTCAACAACTGAAACCCAAGGTCTAATCCAGAAGTATCCAACCATCAAGGCAATCGTTGCTCCTACTTCAGTAGGTATTGTTGCTGCAGCTAAGTATGTTTCTGGCTCAGCTTCAAAGGGCAAGGTATTCGTAACTGGTCTAGGTCTTCCAAATGATATGAAGACTTACATCAAGGATGGCTCTGGAGCTCAAGCATCTCTATGGGATGTTGAAAACTTCGGATATGTTGCTGTTCAGGTTGCTAACTCAATCGTGAACAAGAAGCAAAGCGTTAAGGTCGGAGCAAAAATTGCTTCCGGTAAGGGTGATAAGGGACTTAAGTCTCGTACAGTTATCCAGGGTGCAGTAGGAAACGAAGTTATCCTAGGACCTGCAACTGTGTTCACTAAGGACAACGTAGATCAATTCAACTTCTAATTTAGAAGTTTAATTCGTCTCTAATTAGGGCGGCCTAGAAATAGGCCGCCCTAATTTTATTTATATTTGTTTAGATAATGATATTAAAACAAAAAAAGTTGGACACCCTTCCAAAAGAGTGAAAGAATGCCCAGTATTCCAAGCATTTCATCAGCCAGTCAGGAGTGATTTATGCCAGCAGCAAAGCAAATTGAATTTGGTGGTCACGCATTAGTTTGGGTAGGGGATTGGTCGCCAACTAGTGCCCGAGCTGCAATCAGCTCTGCTGCTCGTAATGGGTATGACTACATAGAGCTGGCAATATTTGATCCATGGAATTTTGATACCAAGTTGACTAAGGATTTATTGCAGGAATACGGACTTAGAGCACATGCCTCTCTGGGTTTATCTGCAAAAACAGATGTAACAAGTACTGATCCATCAATTGTGGCCAAGGGAGATGAGTTACTTCGCAAGGTAACTGATGTATTACATGATATCGGTGGCACTGAGCTTTGTGGGGTTATTTTTTCTGCACTAGCAAAATACCCAACGCCAGCTACTAAAGAGAATAGAAACAATTCAATCAAAGCGATGCAACGGCTGGCAGATTACGCAGCTGATAAGGGTATAAATATTGATTTAGAGGTAGTTAATCGATATGAGACCAATATTATGAATACTGGTATTGAGGGCTTAGCTTTTCTAGATGAGGTAAACCGACCAAATGCCTTTTTACACCTTGATACATATCATATGAATATTGAAGAGGATGGCATGCAAAAATCTGTCCTCGCAGCTGGTGATCGACTGGGCTATGTTCATATTGGTGAGAGCCACCGTGGATACCTAGGTACTGGAAATGTGGATTTTGATTCATTTTTTGCTGCGTTAAAAAAGATTAATTACAAAGGTCCAATCACCTTTGAATCCTTCTCATCTGCGGTAGTAGATCCATCGCTATCAAATACTTTATGTGTTTGGCGAAACCTATGGAGTGATTCCGATGATTTAGCCAAAAAATCCCTAGATTTTATGAAGGCCAGGTATTAATTAATGGAGCGTGTTTGTTTTAGATTACAAGTTCGCAAAGAGAAAATGGATGAGTATGTTAGGCGTCATGCTCAAGTATGGCCAGAGATGCTAGCTGCCTTAAGTCAGACCGGCTGGCACAACTACTCCTTATATTTAGATCGAAATGATGGCACCTTAATTGGCTACTTAGAGACACCATCACTTGCTGCGGCAAAAGCTGGGATGGAGAAAACTGAGATTAATGCTAAATGGCAGGCGGAGATGGCTGAGTTTTTTGTGGCATTAGAGGGCAAGCGACCAGATGAAGGCTTTTTGCAATTAGAAGAGGTATTTCACTTAAATTAATAAAGTTTTTTCCACAAACAAACAAAAAGGGAGAGTATAAAAAATGGCATCAGCAAAAGAGGCAAAGGAAGTACTTAAGCGCTTCTATATTGAGACTCCATCCTGGGCGTATGGCAACTCCGGTACGCGCTTTAAAGTTTTTGCTCAACCTGGTGTGCCTCGAGACCCGTATGAAAAGATTTCAGATGCGGCTCAAGTACATAAGCACACCGGTGCTGCGCCAGCAGTTGCCATGCACATCCCCTGGGATAAGGTTGATGATTACGCAAAGTTAGCAAAGCATGCAAAAGATAATGGTGTCTACCTGGGCACAATAAATTCAAATACCTTCCAAGATGATGATTACAAATTTGGTTCAGTATGTCACTTTGATAAAAAGATCCGCCAAAAAGCGGTTGATCACCTACTTGAGTGTGTAGATATTATGGATATTACTGGGGCTAAGGATCTAAAACTTTGGTTTGCCGATGGTACTAATTATCCAGGCCAAGATGACTTAGCTGGCCGACAGGATCGCCTATTTGAATCCCTACAAAAAGTTTATGATCGCATTGGTGATCACCAGAGAATGTTGCTGGAGTACAAGTTTTTTGAACCAGCTTTCTACTCAACCGATGTGCCGGACTGGGGCACCTCTTATGTTCACTGCCTAGAGCTTGGACCAAAGGCAAGTGTTTGTGTGGATACCGGACACCATGCTCCTGGCACAAATATTGAGTACATAGTTGCATTCTTACTTCGTCGTAAACGTCTGGGCGCATTTGATTTTAACTCAAGGTTTTATGCCGATGATGATTTAATAGTTGGTGCAGCCGATCCATTCCAATTATTTAGAATCATGCATGAGGTAAATCAAGGTGGCGGCTTTGATAAGGGAACTACGGTTTCTTATGTACTAGATCAATGCCACAACATTGAGCCTAAGATTCCAGCACAAATTCGCTCGATAACTAATGTGCAAGAGGCGGTAGCCAAGGCATTACTAGTTGATGCCGATGCACTTAAGAAAGCACAATTAGCTGGCGATGTATTAGGTGCTAATGATGTATTAATGAATGCCTACAACACCGATGTCAGAGATTTACTTGGTGAGCTGCGAAGTGAGCAAGGTTTAGCACCAGATCCAAAGAGTGCTTATGCTAAGAGTGGATACGCTGAAAAAATTGCTGCTGAACGAGTCGGTGGTGCACAAGCTGGATGGGGAGCTTAATGTCGACACCAAAGGTGGTAAGTGAATTACTAGCGCGCAGTAATCGCCTAGGTTCAGAGCCTAGATTTACTAATTACGCTGGTGGTAATACTTCAGCTAAGGGTCAGGTTAAAAATCCAGCAACTGGCAAAGATACAACCGTGCTTTGGGTTAAGGGCTCAGGTGGGGATCTTGGGACCTTAAAAGAGGCAGGACTTGCTGCCTTAGATTTAGAAAAATTTAAAGATCTAAAAAATGTTTATCCTGGTGTTGAGCGCGAGGATGAGATGGTTGCCCTCTTTGATTACTGCTCATTTGGTAAAGGTGGAGCTGCGCCAAGTATTGATACCTCAATGCATGGTTTAGTCGAGTTTGATCATGTTGATCACTTGCACCCAGATTCAATTATTGCCCTTGCCACCGCCAAAGATGGCCAAAAATTAACCGCAGAGTGTTTTGGTGAAGAAATTTTATGGGTGGATTGGCGCCGACCTGGTTTTCAATTAGGACTTGATATGGCAAAGATTGCCGCTGAAAATCCAAAGGCAAAGGGTTGTGTCCTAGGTGGTCATGGCTTAACTACTTGGGGTAGTACAAGTAAAGAGTGTGAAGAGCGATCTGTTTGGGCAATTACTAAAGCTGAGGAGTTTATAAAAGCAAAAGGTAAATCAGATCCATTTGGTAAAAAGGAGAGTAAGTACGCCCCATTAGACCCA
>JBJTJQ010000065.1:0-6485 GCA_046095545.1 Candidatus Nanopelagicus sp. | reverse complement strand
CTGTAGCTGCAGTTTCACTGCCAGTATTGACATCAACTTTGTGTTTAATTCGAGTAATAGTGGCTGGAGTTTGGCTAGATCCTGCTAGTAATAGGTATGAACGGGAGTGAATTAAGGCATCCTCATGCAGCCAGACAATATTGGCATTAAATCTATCTGATGGGTGCAACTCCTCTTTCGAGCTAGCAATTAGATCACCCCTTGTTGCATCAACCTCAGATTCAAATACCAAGGTCACCGCCTCTAAATCATGGGCAGCATTCACCTCTTGCTGATTGGCAATAATTTTACTTATCTTAGTTACCTGATTACTTGGAAATACTCTTACCTCATCTCCCACCTTAAAGCTGCCCAGATGGATTGTGCCGGATAAGCCTCTAAAGTTTTCAGCTCTACTTACTAATTGAATTCGCATTCGAGCTAGCCCTTCATCTGCTGCCTTTGGCCGCCAACTTTGAATCGAATCTAATAATGTCAGACCTTTATACCAATCCATATTTTTTGATTTTTTAACAACATTATCCCCAACTAACGCACTTAGTGGAGTAAAAATTACATCTGGTATTTGCATCCTACTTAATACTTTTTCTAGCTCAGCTTGGATATCTTCAAAAATAGATTTTTTATAACCGAGTGCATCTAATTTATTGATCGCCACAATTACTCGATTTACCCCCATAAGTGAGCAAATAGTTAAGTGTCTTAAGGTTTGAGTTCTTACACCCTTGGTGGCATCAACTAGTACTAAGCCAATATCAGCTCTGGAAGCAGCAACTGCCATATTTCTGGTGTACTGCTCATGTCCTGGAGCATCGGAGATAATTAATCTTTTGCCATCAGGTAATGACATTGATCGATAAGCCACATCAATGGTAATTCCTTGCTCCCGCTCGGCCTCTAATCCATCGGTTAATAAACTAAAATCAATCTCACCGGCGGCGATAGTGGAGCCACTTCTTCTGATCTTTTTTGTAGATTCAATGGTGTCATAGGGAATACTGTCGGTTTCAACAAGAAGTCGACCAATTAATGTGCTTTTGCCATCATCCACACTGCCACAGGTTAAAAGTCTGACTATTGCCCGCTCCATTAAAAATATCCTTCGGTTTTCTTCTTCTCCATTGAATCCTCATTAGCACCATCAATTAATCTAGTTGCCCGCTCACTTAGCTTTACCGCAAAGACCTCATCGACAATCTGGGTAAGAGTTTGTGCAGATGATTCAACTGCAGCAGTTAGTGGGTAACAACCTAGCGTTCTAAATCGCACCTGTTGCATCTGGACAGATTCACCAGGATTTAATGGGTATCGATCATCATCGACCATAATTAATTGCTCACCACGTTTAACTATTGGGCGAGATTTGGCAAAGTAAAGTGGGTTTACCTCAATTTCTTCTTGCAAGATGTAAGCCCAAATATCTACCTCAGTCCAATCTGAGATTGGAAATACTCGCATGGTCTGTCCTGGTGCCAACCTAGTGTTATATGTGTGCCACAACTCAGGTCGTTGATTTCTTGGATCCCATTTATGGCCTGCCTCCCGCACACTAAAGATTCGCTCCTTGGCCCGGCTCTTTTCTTCATCTCGGCGTGAGCCACCAATGGCGGCATCAAACTCAAACTTATCTAAAGCTTGGCGCAAGGCAACAGTTTTCATAACTCTGGTGTACTCAGAGATACTGGCATTAAACGGATTAATTCCAGAGGCGACTCCCTCCTGGTTGGTGTGAACAATTAATTTTGCACCCGCTTTTGCAACTGCTTGATCACGAAAAGCAATCATCTCTTTAAATTTCCAGGTGGTATCAATGTGAAGCACTGGAAATGGAATTGGGGCTGGATAAAAAGCTTTTTTAGCTAAGTGCAGTAGGACCGAGGAATCTTTACCTATTGAGTACATCATTACCGGCTGTTTATAAGATGCGGCGGTCTCTCGTAAAATCTCAATCGACTCTGCTTCAAGCGCCTTTAATATCTGTGGGTTTACCAGCACTGATACAGGTTAATCGGTGTTGCTGAGAAAACCCATAACAAATTGGTGTTTTACCGCTTTTACCTTTAAATTAATTAAAAGTAGTGAGTAAATTGATATTAGATTATTAAAGCCGGCAGGCTTTAATATCAGTTACCAGTATCCCCTTAGCGCCAAGGTTAAATAGATCATCCATCACCTTGTGAATATCCTTCTTTAAAACCATTGATCTAACCGCTACCCAACCCTCTTTCTTTAGGGGCGAAATAGTTGGTGACTCAAATCCTGGGGTAATTGCACAAGCTTTTTCTAACGCAGCAGTTGGGCAGTCATAATCCATTAATACATATTGCCTTGCAGTAACTACACCTTTAACTCTTCTGACTAAGGTATCTAAGCTGCCTTCAAGTTTTACCCCAGCTCGAGTAATTAATATTGCCTCACTCTTTGTAATTGGCTCCCCAAAAACCTCAAGTCCGGCTTGGCGTAATGTATTTCCAGTACTTACAACATCTGCAATTACATCGGCTACTCCAAGTCGAATAGCTGATTCAACTGCGCCATCTAGGGGCACCAATGTGGCTGAAATATCTACTTCCCTTAAGTATTTAGATAGTAACTCTGTGTATGAGGTAGCAATTCGCTTACCAGCTAAATCAGATAGCTGCCATTTTTTACCAACTGGGGCGGCAAATCTAAATGTTGATTGACCAAAATCTAATGCCAATATTTCCACTGCTTTTGCTTTGGAGTTTATTAATAGATCCCGGCCAGTAATCCCGGCATCTAACTCACCAGAGCCAACATAGATTGAAATATCTTTTGGGCGCAGATAGTAAAACTCAACTAAATTATCATTATCTGCCAAAACCAAATCTCTTGGATCTTTGCGCTGGCGGTATCCAGCTGCAACCAAGGTAGCAATAGCTGCTTCAGAGAGTAATCCCTTATTTGGGATTGCAACCTTTAACATAACTTCCTTTCTAAAAACTTATAAATTTCGGTAAATATCATCTAATTTAATTCCTCGAGCTAGCATTAATGTCTGTAGATGATAAATCAGTTGACTTATCTCTTTAGCTAACGCCTCATCATTTTCATGTTCGGCAGCAAGCCAAACCTCACCTGCCTCCTCTAAAACCTTTTTACATATCTCATGCACACCAGCATCAAGTGCGGCAACAGTGCCAGAAGTAGCATCTTTGGACTCAACTTTTTTTGAAAGTTCACTCCATAATGATTCAAAGCTTTTCATTTTATAAATTGTACTAGAGATAAATCAAACGGCTAAATCTAGAAAAAAATTTACCTCACCTAAGTTGAGTCAGCACTGCATCATGCAGAAGTTGATTAGAAGATAGTGCCCCAGGTCCACTTGAACCATCAAGGCCAGTTAAATTTGAAAATCTACCGCCTGCTTCTTTTACGATTACCTCAAGCGCTGCCATATCCCAAAGCGCTAGTTGTGACTCTAATGCAAAATCAATTGCACCCTCTGCTACCAACATATGTGACCAAAAATCTCCATATCCACGATTTCGCCAAACTATTTCACTTAATTTTAATAAATTTGGTTGCAAATCTTTCCAGCCCTCTTTTTTATCAAAGCTAGAAATTGACATTGAGGCATCAGATAACTGGCCTACCTTGCTACAACTTAATTTTCTTACCTTACTTTTATCGGCCAAATTATCAATTACAAATGCACCATTACCCTTGCTGGCATACCATCGTCGACCTAGCGCTGGGGATGAAACCACACCGAGTTGCATGCCTTGGGAAGTGCGAAGTGCAATTAAGGTTGCCCAAACTGGCACTCCTCTAACATAATTTTTTGTGCCATCAATTGGATCAATTATCCAGGCGCGATCGTTGTGATCAACTGATGTGCCAAACTCCTCGCCAATAATTGCATCAGTTCTTCTATGTTTACCTAAAAACTCTCGGATTGCTTGCTCAACAGCACGATCTGCATCAGATACTGGCGTGAGATCTGGCTTAGTTTCAACTACTAAATCAATTGCCAAATATCGCTGCATAGAAATTTCATCTGCAATATCAGCTAATTTAAGTGCAATCTCAAGATCACTAGGCGCAGAATTTCCTTGACTAAACATAATTTAAGTCTACTACTTGCTGCGCTGTATAATTTGAAAGTGATTCGCCAAGTAGATCTTCGAGGAAAAGCGCTCAGTAAAAGTGAGTATGCAGCACTGTTGCCACGTGCTGCCATGGATGTTGCTAGCGCCGTAAAATTAGTGGAGCCGATACTTGCTCGGGTTAAATCTGGTGATGAGAGTGAGTTAATTAAATTAGCTACTGAGTTTGATGGTGTTGCTCCTAAAAAAATTCGAGTGCCAAAGGATGTAATTGAAAAAGCTTTAGCCGCATTAGATCCAGCGCTGCGCCAAGCACTTGAGATCTCAATTGAGCGGGTAAGAAAGGTGCACCAAGACCAAATTCGCCAAGATAAAAGTACGCAAGTAGTAGCTGGTGGTGTGGTTACTGAAAAGTGGATTCCTGTTGATCGAGTTGGTCTTTATGTGCCAGGTGGCAGCGCACTTTATCCCAGCTCAGTTGTAATGAATGTCGTACCTGCTCAAATTGCAAAGGTAGCCAGTATTGCTGTGGCCTCACCACCCCAAAAAAATAATGATGGCATGCCAGATCCATTAATTCTTGCCACCTGCGCCCTGCTTGGAATTGATGAGATTTATGCTGTAGGTGGAGCACAAGCGATCGCACTTTTTGCTTACGGCATGCAAGATCTTTGTGAAAAATGTGATTTAGTTACCGGACCAGGAAATATCTATGTGGCAGCAGCTAAGCGAGCACTTCGCGGAGTAATTGGTATAGATTCAGAGGCTGGACCAACTGAGATTGCAATTGTGGCTGATGAGAGTGCAGATCCGGCATTAGTTGCAACCGATTTAATTAGCCAGGCAGAGCATGACAAATTAGCTGCCAGTATTTTAATTACCTCATCCCCAGAGCTTGCTAACCAGGTTGCAGCAGAGCTTGCACTTAGAGTGCCAAAGACAAAACATGCCGAGCGAATTAAGGTGGCACTTAGCTCAATTCAATCTGCCATAGTTTTAGTTGATTCAGTCAGCCAAGGCTTAGATGTGGCAAATGCCTACGCAGCTGAGCACCTTGAGATTCAAACTAAAAATCCGCAAGCAGATGCCAAGTTAATTCGAAATGCCGGGGCGGTATTTATTGGACCAAACTCTCCGGTCTCTTTAGGTGATTACAGCGCTGGCTCAAACCATGTCCTACCAACTGGTGGCTGTGCTTGCCACAGCAGTGGCTTATCAGTCCAAACCTTTCTGCGCGGCTTGCACTTTATTGAGTATGACAAAAAAGCGCTAAGTGATATTGCAGATACAGTAATTACCCTAGCTAATGCTGAAAACTTACCAGCACATGGTGAAGCTATTAGAGCTAGATTTGAAAAATAATGAGTAACGCATCTTGGCCAGATTGGCTGCCAATTCGATCAAACCTATCTGGGATGAGTGCCTATGGCGCCCCGCAATTACCAATTGCAGTTAAGTTAAATACCAATGAGAATCCATTTGGACTAGAAAAAGAGCTAGTAAATAAGATTTTAGCTGGTATTAAGGAAAAATCAGCTGCGCTAAATCGTTATCCAGATCGGGATGCTAACCAATTAAGGATTTTATTAGCTAACTATATAAATAAGTTATCAAATACGAAGTTTGGTGAGCAAAATATCTGGGCAGCTAATGGCAGCAATGAGATTATCCAATCAATATTTTTAGCATTTGGTGGCAATGGTGCGCTTGGATTTGAGCCCTCATACTCAGTTCATAGAATTATTGCGCAGGTAACAAATACTCCTTGGTATACGGTGGCTCGAAATACTGATTTCTCAATAAATATCCCACAAATACTAGATGAGATCACTAAGAGTAAACCTTCAATTACCTTTGTTACTACGCCAAATAATCCAACTGGAACTGCCAGCACCATCGAAGAGCTAAAGCAGATTGCTGCGCAAATGAAAAAAGTGGGTGGCTTACTGGTGGTGGATGAGGCGTATGCAGAGTTTTCTAGTCACTCATCAGCTGTTACATTAATTAATGAGTTTGAAAATATACTTGTAATTAGAACCATGAGTAAGGCTTTTGCCTTTGCTGGGGTGCGTCTTGGCTACCTAGTTGCAAATGAACAGGTAATAAATGCAATGATGATTGTTAGATTGCCCTATCACCTAAGCTCACTTACCCAGGCAGCTGCCCAGGTCGCACTTGAAAATGCTGATCAATTACTGGGAAAAGTTGCGCAGCTAAGAGATGCCAGAGATAAATTGATTACTCAATTAAAGCAATTAGGGCTCACTGTTGCCCCAACGCAGGCAAATTTCATTCTATTTACCGGCTTTAAAAATACCTCTTCCCAACTATGGCAAGGGCTAGTTGATAAAGGGGTATTAATTAGAGATGTAGGATTGGCTGGTTACTTGCGGGTGAGCGTTGGTACCGAGG
>JBJTJQ010000064.1:0-2640 GCA_046095545.1 Candidatus Nanopelagicus sp. | reverse complement strand
TTTCAACAGCTTTTGAAATCGAAGTTGAATCTGGCCTTGGCCTACGAATCTGATGAATCACATCTTTAAAAAACTCCTCTGGAAAATCAAAGGTTTCAACCTGAACATCCTGTGGCAATGCAAGAAATACCGGACCACAATCTGCTGGATCTAGCAAGGTTTGAATCATATTTGGCAAAGTATTAAGCAACTGCTCTGGCCTATTTACTCGATCCCAATACTTAGTAACAGCTCTAAATGAATCATTTACCGTCGTGATTGGAGAATCAAAATGTTCTACTTGCTGTAATACTGGATCAGGTCGGCGGGATTGAAAAGTATCGCCAGATAAAATCAACATTGGTAGTCGATTTGCCATAGCAACTGCAGCTGCTGTTACTACATTTGTTGCACCAGGTCCTATTGAGGTTGTAACTACTGCGCACTGTCGCCTTAACTGAGCTTTACTAAATGCAACAGCAGCCAATGCCATTCCTTGTTCATTTTGTCCACGAAGGGTTGGAATAGCCTTTCTGTTTCGCTCTAACGCATCACCTAAACCAAGGGCATTACCATGACCAAATATCGCAAATGCAAATGGAAAGAAAGAAACAACTTTGTTATCTAACTGAATTTTCTGTGCAATTAGATACTTAACTAAAGCCTCAGAGGTAGTTAATTTCACGTTCGTACCCTATCTACTTATCATCATTTGTGAAAGAATGAGCCAATGAAATCCTTCTACTCCCGAATCGCATCAGCCCCAATATCCTGGGGAATTTGCGAAGTGCCAGGATGGGGCAAGATGCTTCCCACTGACAGAGTTTTAGCAGAGATGCAAAACCTAGGGTTACCAGCGACTGAGTTGGGAGCTCCCGGATTTTTACCAACAAATCCAAATGAAATTTCTGAAAAGTTAGATCAATTCGGAATGAGTTTAATCGGTGGCTTTACTCCCGTAGTTGTTCATGATAAAAATCAGAATCAGGAGACTGTTACGCAAGTAAGGAAAACTGCAGAATTATTCAAGAAAACCGGCGCTACACACTTAGTCTCTTCCCCTGTCTACACCTGGAATTGGGATAATCCACAGCCACTTTCAAATGAAGAGTATAAGAACATGTTTCAAATGTTTTCAGAGATAGACAAAATTTGTGAGGATAATGGTTTACAAAATGTATTGCATCCTCACTTGCAAACAACGGTTGAGACAAAAGATGATGTAAATCGAGTGCTAGATGGCTGTAATGTGAAGTGGTGCCTTGATACCGGGCATATGGCAATAGGTGGTGTTGACGTAGTTGATTTTGCAAAAAAAGCATTTGATCGAGTTGGGCATGTGCATTTAAAGGATGTAAATTTGTCTAAATCTAAATCAGTTTTAGCACGTCAAGAGTCCATCATGAGTGGTGTTCAAAAAGGTTTATTCACGCCGCTAGGCTCCGGGGACGTCCCTATTGCTGATGTAATACGAACATTAGAGGGTGCTGGATATCAAGGATGGTATGTGATTGAGCAGGATTGTGCTATTACTGGAGATTTACCTGCTAGTGGAGATGGCCCAGTTAAAATGATTAGCCAGTCAATGGAATTCTTAAAGTCTTTGTCATTGAATTAATTAAAATGAGTACACAATTGGATTTAATTAGTGTTGGGCGTATAAGCCTAGATTTTTATGCAAATGAATCAAATGTAGAGTTTAAAGATGTTAAAACTTTTAGTATGTCTATTGGCGGCAGTCCAACCAATGTTGCTATCGCAGCTGCCAAACTTGGAAATAGATCCGCAATTATCACTAATGTTGGCAAGGATTCCTTTACCGATTACATTCTAGGAAAATTGAAGGAATTTAATGTAGATACAAGCTATGTCGGGATAGATGAGAGCCAGTTTAGCCCGGCGGTATTTGCAGCTATGGATGATCCGTTTAACCCAACAATTTTTTTTAATAGACCACTAAACGCTCCTGATACCAAGATTTCGGCCGATCGTGTATCTGAGCAAGTGATTAAGACCGCAAAGGTATTTTGGGTTTCAGCATGTGCACTAGCCACGGGAGAAACTGCAAAATCTATTCAAAGTTGGCTTGTGGCTAGAAATCTCCAAGGGCAAACTGTACTTGATTTAGATTATCGACCAACATTTTGGCAAAGTGAGTCCATAGCTAGAACTGTAACCATGAAGGCAATTGAAAGTAGCAATATTTTAGTTGGTAATCGAAAAGAGTTTGAGGTTGCAACTGGTTTAACTGATCCAGATCAAATAAGTAAAAAATTTCTTGGAAAACAAGTATCTCTGGTTATTGTTAAATTAGGCGAAAATGGTGTCTATATTGCAAATAAGGAAACTAACCTGGTGGTTAAACCAATAAAGGTTGATGTCAGATGTGGGCTGGGTGCTGGGGATGCATTTGGTGGAATGTTGGTTCATGGCCTGATTAAATCTTGGGAGATTGAAAAAATTGGAAATTATGCAAATGCCTCAGGGGCTATAGTTGCCTCAAGATTGTTATGTTCTGATGCGATGCCTAGTATTAATGAAGTAGAGGATTTAGTGTCTGGGGTATTAAGTTGATGAAGTTCAATGAAAAAAATTACGCAAAGTTATGTGATGATCGGGTTAATATTCCAGCAAAACTTCAAAAACTGCTTAAAGCTAGAA
>JBJTJQ010000063.1:0-2312 GCA_046095545.1 Candidatus Nanopelagicus sp. | reverse complement strand
CTCAAACATGCCAAGCTTTTTGTTGTAAGCAGCCATTTCGCGCTCACCTTGGAATACTTGAATTTGCACAGCAGGTTGGTTGTCATCTGCAGTTGAGAAAATCTCACTACGTTTAGTTGGGATAGTGGTCTTTCGCTCAATTAACTTAGTCATTACCCCGCCCTTGGTTTCAATACCAAGAGAAAGTGGTGTGACATCAAGTAGTAAGACATCCTTTACCTCACCCTTTAATACACCAGCTTGCAAGGCAGCGCCAACTGCAACTACCTCATCTGGGTTAACGCCTTTGTTTGGCTCCTGTCCACCAGTTAAGGATTTAACCAAATCAACAACCGCTGGCATACGGGTAGATCCACCAACTAGAACCACATGATCAATATCTGCAATTGGAATTCCAGCATCACGAAGTACTGATTGGAATGGCTTCTTACACCTTTCCAAAAGATCAGCGGTTAATCCTTGAAATTGCGCCCTGGTAATTGTTTCATCTAAGAAGAGTGGATTCTTTTCAGTATCAACTGTTATATATGGCAGATTGATAGAGGTTTGAGCAGAGGATGAAAGCTCAATCTTTGCCTTCTCAGCAGCCTCTCTAACTCGTTGCATTGCCATCTTATCTTTTGTTAAATCAATACCGTTTTTAGCAGCAAATGTTTTAACTAAGTGATCAACTAATGCTTGATCCCAATCATCGCCACCAAGATTGTTATCACCATTAGTAGCTTTTACCTCAACAACACCTTCACCAATTTCAAGTAAAGATACGTCAAAGGTTCCGCCACCTAGATCGAAAACTAAAATTGTTTGTTCTTTCTCACCCTTATCTAAACCATAAGCTAAAGCGGCAGCGGTTGGCTCATTAACAATACGAAGCACATTAAGGCCAGCAATTTCACCCGCCTCTTTAGTTGCTTGACGTTGCGCATCATTAAAGTATGCCGGCACAGTAATTACTGCATCCGCTACAGTCTCACCTAAATAACTTTCCGCATCGCGCTTTAATTTCATCAATATGCGAGCGCTAATTTCTTGGGCGGTGTACTTCTTGCCATCAATATCTTGAGTCCAATTAGTTCCCATATGTCTTTTAACTGAGCGAATAGTGCGCTCAACATTTGTTACAGATTGTCGCTTGGCAACCTCACCAACTAATACCTCACCATTTTTAGCAAATGCCACAATCGATGGGGTAGTGCGAGCACCCTCAGCATTTGCGATAACAGTTGGCTCACCGCCCTCTAATACCGATACGCAACTATTAGTTGTTCCTAAATCAATTCCAACAGCTCTGGCCATTTATCTTTCACTCCTTCTTTTCTAGATTTTCATACCTAAAGGTGGGCCAGTTTTGGCCTACCCATATGGGTATATTTTCAGCCTTGAGTGCCTATCTAGTCAAAAGGTTGAGCCAAGTAGGCTCAAGGTTGCTGCCTACATAACTATCTAAGGGTGGGCTTTATTCCCAAGCCCCTCTTTTAGGCCTTAATAGGGCGGAGGTGAGTAAGCCACCAGCTAGCCCGCCTAGGTGAGCCTTCCAATCAATCCCTGGAATAAAGACCGGGATGGCAATATTTATGGCGATCAAAGATCCAACCTCTTTTAAATTCGCCCCCAAGGATTTGCCGGCAATAGCTAGCGCCCCAAATAAGCCAAAGATCATGCCTGAGGCGCCAACTGCAATGATTTGTGGTGGGTTAAATAGATAGGAGGTAAGTGAGCCAGCCAATAAGCTCACCAAGAGAATAATTATGTACTTATTTCGGCCATAAAAATTTTCAATTAATGTGCCGAGTGAAAATAGCGCCAACATATTAAATAGAAGGTGTAGCCAGCCGCCATGAACTAAGGCAACTGTAAATAGCCGATACCACTGTCCATTTTCAATCGCCACACCATAAAGTGCAAACTCATACTCTAAATTGGGCCAAATCAATGCCAGCACAAAACACCCAGAGATAAAAAAGATTAAATCTCTGGTTAAAGATTTTGGCATTTACTTAAATGATACAGAATTAATCTTTACCGCTTGCACCGGCTTATCATTTGCACCAGTTTTTACTGTAGAGATCGCATCTACCACCTTTTGGCTTGCTGCATCCTTTACCTCACCAAATATTGAGTGTTTGCGATTTAACCAGGTAGTTGGTGCTACTGTGATAAAAAATTGTGAGCCATTGGTATTTGGTCCAGCATTTGCCATTGCTAATAGGTATGGCTTATCAAAACTTAACTCACCATGAAACTCATCAGCAAAGTTATATCCAGGACCACCCATACCGCTACCTAGTGGGTCGCCGCCTTGAATCATAAAG